>CAMWWZ010000150.1 GCA_947178095.1 uncultured Treponema sp. | reverse complement strand
CCCAAAGAGAATACAACGAGATATAAAATCTCTTATGTTGATAGATCTGTTGCGTGATTCTGAAAACAGGAATAGTTATGATTCTTTTTCTGGGGCAAGATATTTTATGCTTACAGATAATAATAAATTTTCAAAAATTTCAAAAAATAATTTTCCTCCTAAAAAAGAAAAACAGTGTTTCCCTGAAATCTTGTACATTGATGATGTATTAAATCAACTTTGGGAAGAAAATGGGAAAATACTGTTACCGAAAGAATTATTTAAAGCTAGATGTCTTTCTACTGGTGCAATAACAGATGAGTTTAGAAATGATTTTAGAAAAATAGCGACTAGACTTGAAAGGATTGACCCAGAACTAAAAGTTACTGAACAAATAAAAAACAATCCAGAGAAAATACATCAAATAGCAAGGGATTATATAAGTAGTAACAAAGATATCTCTGTTATTGAAAAAAGTTTTAAGTCTGTTTCATTAAATGGGGATGATATTGAAATATCTGAAATAGAGAGATTGAAGTCTCAACTTGCAGAAAAAGACAAAGAAATAGAGAGGTTAAAAAATAAAAATAGAAGTATATGTAATAAAATTATACTTCTATTAAAGATGATTCTCTGTAACATAAAGAAGATTTTTGTTTAAAAATGGAAAAAAATAAACAAATATGATAAGTGATTTTACGAACGGATAAAACGGAGGCCTGAATACATGCAAGTTCCATTCCTGTCATTGAAAGAAATAACCGCCCTGCATGGTGACGAGTACAAGGTGGCGGTAAACCGCGTGATAGAGAGCGGTTGGTATCTTCAGGGCGAAGAGAACGCCCGGTTTGAAAGGCACTATGCGGAATTTATCGGCACGAAATTCTGCGTGGGGTGCGCGAACGGGCTTGACGCGCTGTCCCTGATTTTCCGCGCGTACATCGAGCTTGGCCGCCTGAAAAAGGGCGACGAGGTGATTGTCCCCGCGAACACCTACATCGCGACGATCCTTGCGATTACGGAGAACGGACTTGTCCCGATACTCGTAGAGCCGAAATTTGAGACGCTTGAAATTGACGACGATTTGATCGAGGAAAGGATTACGGAACGGACAAAGGCGATTATGATCGTTCATTTGTACGGACGCAACGCCTGCACGGAAAAAATCGTTTCCGTTTGCAAAAAGCGCGGCCTGATGCTCCTTGAGGACAACGCGCAGGCGCACGGCTGCAAGTTCGGCGCGAGGATGACCGGCTCGCTTGGAGATGCGGCGGCGCATAGCTTCTATCCCGGAAAGAATCTCGGGGCGTTCGGCGACGCGGGGGCGGTTACCACAGATGACGAGGAGCTTGCGCTGACGGTTCGCGCTTTGGCGAACTATGGCTCTGGAAAAAAGTATGTGTTTGACTATGTTGGACAGAACAGCCGTCTTGACGAAATCAACGCCGCGGCGCTCGACGTGAAACTCGCGCACCTGCTCGAGGACAACCTGCGCCGAAAGGAAATCGCGAAAAAATATATCGGCGGAATCAGGAATCCGGAAGTCCTTCTTCCGGCTGAGACGGGCGGGGACGAGAACGTGTTCCATCTTTTCCCGGTTTTTGCGGAAATGCGGGACGACTTGCAGTGCTACCTTTCGGAGCATGGAATTGGCACGGTGATCCATTATCCGATTCCCCCGCACAGGCAGAAATGCTACGCCGAATGGAACGGAATGCCCCTCCCGGTTACGGAGAGAATCGCGGCGCAGGAGCTGTCCCTCCCGATGAGCCCGGCGATGAGTGACGAGCAGGCGGAGTGGGTGATTGACTGCGTGAACGGGTGGGGAAAATAGCATGAATGACGACTTGATGCTTTCCGTTTTGGTTATTACCTATAACCAGGAAAATTTTATTTCGCAAACTTTGGATTCAATCTTGAATCAGAAGCACGGCTACAAATACGAAATTGTGATCGGCGAGGACTGCTCGACGGACGGGACGAGAAGAATCGTCGAAGAGTATGCCGCGAAATATCCCGATGTCATAAGACCCGTCTACAACAGCTCAAACAAAGGGTTGATAAGGAATTATTTTGAGACATTTGCACTTTGCAAAGGAAAATACATCATGGACTGCGCGGGCGACGACTGGTGGCTTCCCGGGAAGGTGGAGAGGCAGATTGAATTTATGGAAGCAAACCCCGATGTGGGGATGTGCTATGGGAAGGCAAAGCAATTTTTGCAGGAAAAGAATAAAATCTTATGGAAAACCTTTGGCTCAAAAAGGGAAACTTTCGACGAGCTGATAGAGGGTAATCGCATACCCGCGTTGACAACTTGTATGCGGAGGTCGGAATTTGAAAGATATGTCGCGGAAGAGAATCCCATGGAAAAGGCTTGGCTTATGGAGGACTATCCTATGTGGCTGTGGTTCAGCCTGCAATCAAGAATTTGCTTTTTGAACGATACGTTCGCCGTGTACCGTGTGCTCGTGAATTCTTTGAGCCATTTTGAAAAGATAGATGACAAGGCGATGAAATTCATAAAGTCGGCTGACGAAATAAAGAGTTATTTTTTGCATAAGTGGAAAGGGGTGGTATGCGTTGATTTTGATATGCAACGAGA
>CAMWWZ010000149.1 GCA_947178095.1 uncultured Treponema sp. | reverse complement strand
AGTTGAAACTTTCTTGTCTATTAAAAAAATAAGGTGCGTTACAATTTTAGACAAAGGGGCGGGGCGTTGTGCCTTGCCCGCAAAAAATAAGGAGGTTTTTTCAATATGAAAAAATTGATTGGAACAGTGGCCGTGGCGGCTTTGATTGCCACCGCCGCTTTTGCGGAAATTAGCATGGGAGCATGGCTTCGCGTGCTCGCAGCTCCTGTCGCTTATGACGGCGATGGAATCGTGTCTGGAATGACGAACTCTTGGGGATGGGGTGCTCGTGTAGCTCGTGTTGACATCAACGGCGTGAGCGAAGACGAGAAAGTCGGATTCTCAATGGGTGTTTTCAACGATGCTTATAAAGGATTGAGCATGGGTGATAACTACGTCATTTGGGCGAAGCCGTGGGATTTCCTCAAGGTTTCTTTCGGTAAGTGGGACTACACGACATTCCGTGGCGACCTTTGCTACGGCTCTTGGAACTGGATTCGCCCGAACAACTGGATTTTCAACGACGAAGGCTTGACGTTCGACCAGATCGGAAACCAGAACGGAATCCAGCTTGAGATTACTCCAATTGAAGGTCTCTTGGTTATGTGGAATCTTCCTCTTCATGGGGCGTGGAAGGAAGATGACAAATGTTCACACGAATGGGTGCTTGATAATGGGAAATTTACCCCTGTCAAAGACATGCTCCGATACAGTGACGCTGGTGTCAAATACACGATTGGCAGCATCGGTACAATCAAAGCCGGCTGGGAAGGACAGAATGCTTCATACGATGATGACAACGACAAGAATAAGTACGGCGATGTAAACGTTGCGTTCGACTTGACTGCTGTTGATAAGCTCTATGTTACGGTCGGTGCTAAAATTGGCATCGCAAACAGTGACTACAAAGAAAACAAGGACTTTGAGTTGCTCAAGGTGGCTCTTGGCGCGAACTATCAGATTCTTGACAATCTCAAGGTTTCGGCGAGCTTCGGCTTGAGGACATTCCAAACAAAATACACAGCAAGCGATGTAACGCACAAGCCTGACTTCCAGTTCGGAGTTGGAGTGGACGTAGGTCTTACGGACTCTCTCTCATTGACCGCTGACTTCCGCGGTGTGCTTTATGGAGACAGAGAAGAGGGCAACATTACAGCGGACGGTAAAAACCAGTTCAGCTTCCTCGTGGGCGTGCAGTACAATATGTCAAGCAACGGCTACATCGGAATCGGATTCCAAGGCACGACAAACGGCTGTGGATTCCCTGGCAGTTTCAATGCCTACAAACCCGAAGACAAGGAAACGAGCAACGCGTTCTGCTTCGCAGTACCGATCGCAATTTCTTGCTGGTTCTAAAACAAGCATAGCGTCGGCTTGAAGCCGCGCATTACCACTATGAAATGCACTTCCCGCATTCGCAGGAAGTGCATTTTTGCAGTAAGGACAAACGTCCGACAAAAAAACTGGCACGAAGCCGTGCCAGTTTTTTTGTTTCCGGACATGCGGAGGCTTCCCCCTGCGCATGTCGTTTGCGCGGAAATTCGGCGTTCAGCGGAAAAGCACTTCGTTCTCCCATTCGGCAGGAAAGCCCATGGAAGCAAGCTGTCCTTTGCGGAATTTGCGAACTGCGCATTTGAGGCGATTTTTGAAATCGTAATCCGGCGCGCAAATTTCGAGCAGGCGCGCTATGATGCACGCCGAAGGAAAAAGCCTGTCTTGCGCCGGCCATGAGGAAACCCATTTGTCTGGGCGGCTCGCAGGAATCATTGGTTTTATGATGAAACTTCTTGAGAAAAGTCGCGAGTGATGGGCGCAGATGTTTCTCACCAAATTCAAATGTCGCATCCAAGAAACAAAGACTTTTGCGGAATACTTCCCAAAGCCGAAATATCGCGCAATCTCGTTTCTTGCGGAAAGGGAGGAGTCGATGTTGGAGAAAAATTTCGAGACAGTTCCGAAAGTCGTCGTTTCGAAAATCATCCATGACGGCGGACTTACGGAAGTGTCATAGCGTGTCTCGTAATGCGTCTTGAACATTTCGCGGGAACGCCGCCAATGTCCGTCCAATTCTTTCAGGTCGTTCGCCAGCATTTCCTTGTCATGGAACAGCGTCTCGTCTTCATACCACCTTGAGCCATGCGCGAGAGACATTCTGTATTCGAGCTGAGTTCGGATTCCGATTTCGATGAAAGACAACGCTTCGAAAATCAAAGTGCGCAATTCCGTGTCATGCAAGTAGTCGTCCAAAATCAGCTGCCATGAAGTGCCTTGTTTGAATGTGGAATCAGGATTTTGATAACAATAAGTATAGCCGCGAATTCGGTAGTAATTTACATTGTTCAGGAATTTTTCCAGTTCCGGTTTTGAAATGCCCGTCAGACCACGCTTGATAAGAAGTTCCGCCTGATCGTTCGTGGAAAGCGGCGGTTTGTTGTATCGTCTCGTTTCTATCACTTGAAATTGACACCTGCTTCGGCAAAAAAAGAACCTCGCTAGGTGCGCTTGAAACAGAGGCGTGCGAGGTCTGCTTGCGATTATGATAAAACATTTCGAAGTAAATGTCAAGTAAAATTAAGAAAAATATCAAAGAGAGAAAAAGGCAGTGTGAAAACTTTCAGCGTTTTTTATCCCCTCTATGCAGGGCTTCGTCCTGCGCCGCAGCGCGTTGCGCTGCTTAACGAGTTTTGTGCGCACTTCGTGCTACCAAAACT
>CAMWWZ010000148.1 GCA_947178095.1 uncultured Treponema sp. | reverse complement strand
ACAGCGAAGTGCCGCACCTGACGGACGAGCACGGATTTTTCCGCATCTCATGGGGACGGCTTCTACTCTGGAATTACAACCCATTCATACGGAAAACTATCAGGCGCGAGCTTGCGGCAGAAATCGAGCGGCAGGCACGCGCCATTATAGATTCTGGCATATTGCGGGAACAGCGGCTGCGGTTTGACAGCCACCAGCATCCTCACATGATTCCGCTTGTGTTCGACGCGCTCTGCGATGCGATCCGTTCTCTTTCGGCACATGGATTCAACACGGAATTCATACGGAACGCACGGGATCCGCTTTTTCCGTATCTCAGGAGCGGCACGTTTTTCCGCAGATTCTCACCCGCAAACTTTGTCAAATGCTTGATTTTGAATTTCTTTGCGCACCGAGTCTCGCGCAAATTAAGGAAAATGCGACTGGACGACAACTGCATCTGCGGCGTTTTTTTCAGCGGAAATATGGATGCTGTGCGGCTCAAGAAAGTCCTTCCCGCATTCGCCCGATTGGTACGGCATCGCGACATTACGGCAGAAATCCTCTTCCATCCCGGAACGGCACTCGCGCAGGAACTCGGCGACGAATTCACGAAAGCGGGATTCAACGAGTTCCACACAAGCCCGCGCAGGAAAACGGAGTATGAATCAGCTACTCTGTTGCGCGGCTTCGTGCGGGAATTGACAAAAGACTTTTATAAAGAGTAAAATCAAAAGAATATGGAACTAACCGAAAAAACAAAAGACGTTTCGGTCATCATCGTAAACTACAACACAAAACAGTTGCTCAAGGACTGCCTTACGTCCATATATGAAAAGACTGACAGCATAGACTTTGAGGTCATCGTCTCCGACAATGGCTCGCATGACGGCTCTGCCGAAATGTGCCTGGAATATTTTCCGCAGGTGCGGCTGATTGAAAATAATGCTAACCTTGGTTTCGGCGCGGCAAACAACCGAGGGCTTGCCGTCGCGACGGGAAAGTATATTTTTTATCTCAACAGCGACACCGTGCTTCTGAACAACGCCATAAAAATCTTCTTTGATTACTTTGAAAGCCACGCAGACGAAAACCTTGGCGCGATAGGCTGCAATCTGAAAGATGTAAATGGGGGGGGGTATTTGCATTCATACGGGGAAATCATTCCGCTGAAAAAACAACTCGGTGGCTTGTTCCATACGTTGCTTGGAATTACAAAAGACACATTGCTGTATATAATCTCTGGTTTCAAAAAGCAGGAGATAGTAATTGACACTTCTGCGAATTTTTTTATAGGAACTGTGCCTTTTGTTACAGGAGCGGATTTGTTTGTGCGGAACGATGAATACGCAAAATTCGACGAAAGTTTTTTCCTGTACAAGGAAGAAGACGACCTGCAAATGCGGATGCATAAAGCATCGTTGGAATCAAGGCTGATAGCCGGTCCAGAGATAATCCATCTTGAAGGTGGCTCAGCAAAGAAACACTACTATAAAGTATTTTACTTGGCATCGTTGCATGACCAAGAAAACTTTATTTCTTGGTGCAAATTCTATGAAAAGCACGAGAACAGACCTTTTCAGATTTTCCTGCTGAAAATCGTAATTACGCTGATATGGCTGAATCCGCTGATTGTAAAAGACACTTACAAAAACATTCCGCGCCTGTTCAAGAAAAACAATGGAATCTAAATTTTATGTCATAAATCAAGCGGCGGGCAATCAATCGCTTTTGATGCCCCTCCCCACATTCCTCCCATTTTGCATTTGCCCATTTTAAAAAATTATGCTAATATAAAAACATGGACGGATACATCAACAAAGTCGAATCGTTCGGCGCGGTGGACGGGCCGGGAATGCGCTACATAATTTTTTTCGCAGGCTGCCCGATGCGCTGCAAATTCTGCCACAACCCCGACACTTGGAAAATGGAAGGCGGCGAGCGGCGTTCTGCGGAAAGCCTTTTGGACGAAGCCGAAACTTGCCGCGCGTATTGGGGAAAAAAGGGCGGCATCACTGCGAGTGGCGGCGAGCCTTTGTCGCAGATTGATTTTCTCCTCGAGCTTTTTTCGCTCGCAAAAGAACGCGGCATCAACACTTGTATCGACACTTCGGGCGCGCCGTTCACGAGCAAGGGCGAATGGTTCGAGAAATTCAAAAAGTTGATGGAAGTCACGGACATCCTTTTGATGGACATCAAGCACATCAATCCGGACGAGCACGTCGCGCTTACGGGGCGCGGCAACGAGAACATAATCGAAATGTTCCGATTCCTCGACGAAATCAAAAAGCCGATTTGGATTCGCCACGTTTTGGTTCCTGGCATTTCCGACGACGACGAATATTTACGAAAGACGCGCGATTTCATCCGGACGCTTTCCAACGTCGAGCGCGTGGAAATCCTGCCGTACCACACTTTGGGAATCATGAAATATCATGAAATGGGAATTCCGTATCCGCTTGAAAAAACGCCGATGCCCAGCGCGGAACGAATCGAGAATGCCCGCCGAATTTTGGAATGCGAAAAATACACGAAATGGAAAGATTAAAATAAGCAACTAATTATGCGTTGCTTATTTTAATGCCGAGTTTCTTTCAGAAACTCGCATATTTACTGCGATTCTCGCTTGAAACTTCACGCAAGCAGCAGGGGAAAGCCTTCCCCTCGCTCCAGCCCGCTTGCGCGGTCTTTCGCTACCCCTTCTGCGGGGGAATGGCAGATTATAATATCAAGTGCAACAAAAAAGGTTGACCTCATCCAGCCTGAAG
>CAMWWZ010000147.1 GCA_947178095.1 uncultured Treponema sp. | reverse complement strand
AATTCAAATTGACGACTAATTAATCGTCGTCAATTTGAATGGCGAGTTTTTTTGCAAACACTCGCTTATTGATTGCGATTTTTCGCTTCGCTGCAAAATCGCGTTTTCAACAACTCAAAAATTGAAATTTTTTTCGTTGTTGAAAATTAAAGAAAAAATAATTTCGGTGACGCGAAATGGAAATTAAAAAATATTACGAAGAAATTCACAAACGTTTCGGAAACATTCGGCGGGCACGCGGAAATTTTTTGTACACGCAAAAAAATGTTCGCATCACCGACTTGTACCGCGAAGAAGGCCGCGCGATTTTGGGCTGGGGAAACGGCGCGTACACAATTTTCAAAAACACGCTGAACAAAGGACTTGCCGGCTCTTTCATCACGGCTTCGCGCGCGCGACTCGAAAATGCGGTTTCGGACATTTTGAATTCCAAGCGAAAAATTTTCGTGTTTTCGAAAAAAGAAATCGCGTTGCAAGCAAGCCTGATTTTTTGCAAGGAAAGCGTGGCGTTTTTCAAGCCGTTCGCAAAAAACGCGCAAGGCGAGCCAATCGATTTTTCCGCGACAAAATGCGTCGTGCTTTACCCCCCGCTTCCTTGGACGAAAGACATTTTCATTGTGGCAGTCCTCTGCGACGGTTCGGAAAATTCTTGCGGCGAATATTTCGAAGAGCAATTGAAGCAGACGCGAATTTTTGGGCAGCCAATTTCCCCGGCTTTGGAAGCTGCGGCGAGCCGAAGTTTTTACGATTTGATTTCCGCGCAAAAAAATTTCTGCGAAAAAGATTTTTTCATTTACGACAAAATTCTTGCGAAATATTGGCGGCGCGAAGGCTGCTATTTGCGCCCGAAAATTTCGCCTGAAAAATACGACGATTTCGTTTTGCATTGCCTTGACTGCGCGATCGCGATAAGCCCTGAATGCGCGGTGGATTCGATCGTGCCTTTCGGCGCGGACGAGGGCGTTTTCAGAAAGTTGGAGAAATCCGCGTTTGAATTTTAAGCGAGGCGAAAATGACTTCGAATGAATTTTGGCAAAAAACGAAAGCGGCTTTGAAATTGCAAGGCGACGAAAGCTTTGCGGGCGACCTTGGATTTGAGGCGCGAGGATTTGCGGGCACGGAAAAAATCGCCGCGCTGCTCGCAGGAAAAAAGCGCGCCGCGTTTTCCACTTACGCCGTCTACGCGATTGACAATGAAATTCTTCCAGTGAGCGGCGAATATTACATCGTTAAAAACGCCGAAGACGAAGCCGTTTGCGCGATTCAAATTCAGCGCGTGGAAATTCTTCCGTTCAACGAAGTGCCATGGAATCTTGCCGCGCTCGAAGGCGAGGACGAAAATTTGCAGGAATGGCGCGAGCGCACGCGCGAGGCTCTCGAAGAAGAAGCGGAAATCATCGGCTATGAATTCCGCGAGGACATAAAATTGGTTTTCATGGAATTTGAAATTGTGATGCGGTGAAGGAGCGAGAAATGGACATCGAGTATCTTTTATTTTTGCAAAATCTTCGCGACGCGCTGCCTGATTTCGTGAGCAAATTCATGATGCTCGTTTCGGACTTGGATTTGGCGGCTTGCTACGCAATTCCTCTCGTGCTTTTTTGGTGCGTGTCAAAAAAATCCGGAGCGTTCGTCGCGCTTTCGGCTGGATTCGGATGCGCATTAAACCAGCTTTTAAAGACTGCGTTCTGCGTTTACCGCCCATGGATTCGAAGCGAAAAAATTCTGCCCTATGGAAATTCAAAACTCACCGCAGGAGGCTATTCTTTTCCAAGCGGACACTCGGCGGTGGCCGCGACAATTTACGGCGGAGTCGCCCAGCAATATTGGAAAAAAAGAGCGCTTTCGCTGTGCATGATTTTCCTCGCGCTGCTCACAGGATTTTCGCGCAACTATTTGGGATGCCACACTCCGCAAGACGTGGCCGCAGGACTTTGCGAAGGCGCGATCGTTATAGCCGCAATTCATTTTCTCACGATATGGACTTCAAAAAATGAAAGGCGCGACAAATGGGTTTTGCTCGGAAGCGTCTTGTTCGCGCTGGCCCTGATTTTTTACGCCGAATTCAAATCATATCCAAAAGATTTTGTCGATGGCATTCTGATTGTTGACGGCGAAAAAATGAAGCCCGAAGTTTACGGCGACTGCGCGAGGCTCATTGGATTCGTGTTGGGCTGGTTTTTGGAACGCAGATTCGTGCGCTACAATATCAGCGGCGGATGGCGAAAGAAAACATTCCGCGCGATCGTCGGATTTGCGATCGTCGCCTTGATTTACGGAGGATTTTCGGCGATTCTTTCCGCGCTCGGAATGGACAAGAGGGCGCGAAGATTTATCGTGGAATTTTGCGCGGCGTTTTTCGTGATGTTCGTAGGACCTTTTGCGATGAAGCATTTTCAAAAACGCGGGAATCAGTAACATGCGCGGAAATATTGACACGTTCAGAATCTAGCGGAATTTTAAACCGAACTTATACAAATATCAAGTATTTTCTTTTTCGCAAAACATTTATAATGAAGACATGAGACTTTATTCGCATCGCCACATTGTGCTTGCTGTCGTGGCGACGGCGGCGGCGAGCTTTTTGCTTACGTTGGGCGCACAGAAAATTTTTGGAAAGAACAATTCGGCCTCCGCAAATCCGGCGCGTGAAGAGACGCAGGAAAATGAAATCGCCGACAATGAAAATACATCTCAAGAAAAAAACGCGATCGAACAAATCACGCAAAGCGAGCCGCCCCTCCCCGTGATAAAGCCCGCCCGCGAAGTCCAAGTGGCGACGAGCAATTCGCAATACACGATGGACGAGCAGGAAAACATTTCCGTCTACGAAAATTTCAACGAGGCGGTGGTGAACATCACGACGCAAGTGATGGGCGTCACTTGGTTTCTCGAGCCGATCGCGGAAGAAGGCGGCTCAGGCTCAGGCTCGATAATCGACTCGCGCGGCTATGTCATCACGAACGTCCACGTAATCGAAAACGCTTCCAAAATTTACATTTCGCTTTTCGACGGCTCGCAGTACGAAGGAAGAATCGTCGGCTCGGATTTGGAAAGCGACATCGCGGTTTTGAAATTCGATCCGCCTGAAGGCGTCGTCTTGAAAACGATTCAATTTGGCGACAGCGAAAAACTCAAGGTGGGGCAAAAAGTCATCGCCATCGGAAATCCG
>CAMWWZ010000146.1 GCA_947178095.1 uncultured Treponema sp. | reverse complement strand
GCCCATACGATTTCCCCCGCCTTTCCGAAGCGGAATACAAAAAGTGGCTCGATGGCGAAATTCCAGCCGGGAGTTTTTTGCGGATTTTCTTTTTCGCTGATTTCAGTTGGCGCAGGATTTTCGCCTGCCGAGGAATTTTCTTCCGCCACATTTTCATCTTGCGAATTTTCGTTTGAGGAATTTTGATTTTCATTTGAAATAATTTCTTCCAAAGAATTTTCATTTTCCGCCTGTAAAATTTCAGTTTCGGCTGCCAAGCAAAATCCTGTGAGAAAAATCAAACTTGCTATAAAAAATTTTTTCATAGAATTCAAAATCAAATTTCGGAATTATTTTTCACGAGCGGGTCAATTCCAAAAAGTTTGAGAAACTGCTTTCGCGTGGCTTCCAAATCTTTCGGATAAGGCGCGCAAAATTCCATCGCGGAATTTTTTGTCGGATGAATGAATTCGATTTTGTATGCGTGAAGCGCGAGGCGCGAAATCAGCGGACGCTCTTCATAAGGATCGCCATTGTAACGCCGCTTGAGTTCGGAAAGAAAAACGCCGCGCTGGTTCGAGCCGTAAATCGAATCGCAAACAATCGAAAAATTTTTGGCATGCAAATGCGCGCGGATTTGGTGGGTGCGCCCAGTGAGCGGCCGCGCCTCAAGCCAAGAATACGGCCCGCAAATTCCGAGCAGCGAAAATTCCGTCAAAGATTTTTTTCCGTTTTTCCTGTCAACGATTGTCCTGTGATGCGCGTCGCCATCGGGCAAAAGCGGAAGTTCGACTTTGAGCGTTTTCCAAAGCGGCCTTCCGTTCACAAGGCAATGATAAATTTTTTTCACGGAATGATTTTGAAATTGCTCGCAAAGATTTTTGTGCGCGATTTCGTTCCGCGCGTACAAAACGATTCCGCTCGTGTCCTTGTCGATTCGATGTACGGCGAAGAGTTTTCTAAATTCTTCCTGCGCGATTAAATCCAAGCGCGGCGCGTTTTCGTCATAACGATCGGCGGCAACGCAAAGTCCCGAGCGTTTGTTCAAAACGAGAATGTCGTCATCGGAAAAAATTACAGTGTAATCGCGCGGCTGTTTCATAAATAAACTATATAGAATTTTTTGTTCTTTGTGAAGACCCTTGCGGCTATTCCAAACATTTCATCTGCGCGAGAATTATAGAAGCGGCTACGGTGGCGGCCGTTTCCGTGCGCATTATTCGCTCGCCCATTCCAAGCCGCACAAAGCCGCGCGATTCGAGCAATTCGCGTTCGCCGTTCGTCCAGCCGCGCTCGCTTCCGATTGCCGCGACTACGCTTTTTCCTTCGACTGGATTTTCATTCAGAAATTTTGTCAAGGCGGATTTTGGATTTACATTGTCGAGCGCGATTTTAATTTGCCCTTCATTTTGCGTGCGCGAAAAATTTTCGAGGCATTCGCAAAGGGAGGGGTAAATGAAATTTTTGGGAATGTGCGTTCCGCCCGCCTGCACAATTCCTTCGTAAAGCATTTTGCGGACTTGACTTTCCTGCGCGAGCGAAGATTCGAGATAAGATTTTTCGCCGAGTTCCGTTCCCGCAAGGTGGACGCTTCGAACGCCCAACGCCGCCATGTCGCGCAAAAGTCGCTTGAGCTGAATCGGGCGCGGAAAGCCGATTATCATTTCCAGCGGAAAAAGTTTTTTTCCGTCCGAGCGTTCTTCGAACGAAAAATAAATCGCGCCTTCGTCCGGCTTTCCTTTCTCGCCGATTTTTGTTATTGTCGCAAGTCCTGCCTTTCCGTCGATGATTCCCGCCGCAAAGCTTTCACCGACTTTTTTTTTCAGGATTTTTTTTATGTGCAAAGCGCGTTCGTCGTTTGCGGGGAGGGGCAGGGCATCTATAATTTCATGCTCTTCAAAAAGGCAGATGTTCATCGCTTTTTACACTTGTAATAAATCGCGCCTTCCGTTCCGCGCTTTTTGATTTCGTAGCGTTTGTCGAACGCCTCCAAAAATTTCGTGAGTTTTGGATAGCCATAATTTTTAATGTTGAAGTCGCTTTTGGCGCGCTTGATATATTCCGAAGCCTTGTTCAAACTTACGAAACCTTCGTCGTCGCCCCATTTGTCGCTCGCAATTTTCAGGAAATTGTGAAGCTCGCCTGGACGATATTTGCTTTTTTCGGGCGATTTTTTTTCTTCGGATTTTTCCTGCGTTTCCTCTTCTTCCTCTATGCTTTCGAGCGTGAGAAATTCGTCGCAGGAATTCTTGAACGATTGCGAAGTGGATTCGCGACCGACGCCGATTACAAAAACGCCAGCCTCGCGCAGCCGGGTGGCAAGAGGTGTGAAATCGCTGTCGCTCGAGACAATCACAAATCCGTCGTAAGTTTTTTGGAAAAGCAAATCCATCGCTTCGATCGTGAGCGCCATGTCGCTGGCATTTTTTCTCGCAACATAGTCGAACTGTTGCACCGCCTTGATCGCCGAATCCTTGACAACATCGTCCCAATTTTTGAGCTGATTTTTTTTCCAGTTTCCGTAGGCGCGTTTTACGACGATTCGTCCGTAAGCCGAAATCTCGTTGAGCACCGCCTTTATCTTTGCCGGCTGGTTCACGTTGTCCGCGTCAATCAGCACGACGATATTTTTCAAGTCCATAAAAGTATTATAAATGATTGCGTCGATTTGGTCAATTCGTGTTATGGGGGAGGGGAAAGCATCGCGACACGTTGCGCCGCTTAACGAGTTTTTGCCCGCCAAGCGCATGGCGGATTTTTTTTCTTGAAGCCCCTTACGGAAGCGAAACGGTGCAGAGGCTATTTCCAAGGGGAGCGAAAATTTCAGTTCAGCACTTTTCAAAATCCGCCGCTTTTTCCGAAATTTGCCATCTCATATATAAAAAATCCGCCGTTTTTTTTACCCCTTCCTGCCATATTTTTTTACCTCCCCCACGGCGCAAAAATTTCCCCTCTACGCAAGCCTTACGGCTTGCTACCGAGAAACATAATCGAGCGAAGCTCGTTTATGTTTCTCGCCGGAATTTGCGAACCCCCTAAAACCGCCTAAAGAAAGAAACGTTAGTTAAAATTGTCGCTAAAATGTCGCGACAATTTTAACTTCGAGTTTTCTGCGAAAACTCGAATATTCACTGCGATTTTTTACTCCGTTGCAAAATCGCGTTTTTAATAGACAAGAAAGTTGAAACTTTCTTGTCTATTAAAAAAATAAGGTGCGTTACAATTTTAGACAAA
>CAMWWZ010000145.1 GCA_947178095.1 uncultured Treponema sp. | reverse complement strand
TCCTCCGCCGTGACCGCCGCGCGCAACGCCTTCACCTGCGCCGCGCACTTTTCGGACACAGCCGCGTCCTTTTCCGCGCGTTCCGCCATGTTCGAGACGAACATAAAGTGCGCCGCGTTGTTCATTCCGCTCAGATAAACCGACTGAATCTCTTTCATAAAAACTCCTTGTTGCCCTTATGGGCGATTTATTTTTTTGCCTTGCAAAACTCTACCTTCCAAAAATACGCGGAGGCATCTTGCGCACAAAATTTGTATTTCCCGACCTGCGCGAAGGAATTTTGTCTGCAAGATTTCTCTTTCCTGACTTGCGCGGAGGAATTTTGTGTGCAAGATTTCTCTTTCCTGACTTGCGCGAAGGAATTTTGCGTGCAAGATTTGTACTCTCCGACTTGCGCGAAGGAATTTTGTCCGCAAAATTTGTATTTCCAGACCTGCGCGAAAGAATTTTGCGTGCAAAATTGATGTTTCCTGACCTGCGCGAAGCCATCTGAGGGCTCGGACAGCATTTTCCCGAATCGCGTGGACGAATAATGGCTGCAAGTTTTGACGGTTTTTGGTAGCGAAGCGTACAAAAATGCGAGCGGTGCGAGCAAGACAAAACTCGGTAAGCAGCGCATCGCGCTGCGACTTCCTCCGCTTTCAAGCGGAAACAGGATTCGAAAATCCCATTTAAAAACGAAAAGGACGCGCACTGCGACATTCTGTCCGCTGTGCGCGTCCTTTTGCGTGAGAATTGATTTTTCCTGAAATTACCTAGGTCGTTGTACCCCCCCCCATGCCCACGGAGGATTTATCGCCCACCGAAAACGGCGTGCTTGAGACCTGTGCGTAGATAAATTGTTCGTTATCAAAAGCCATTATTTTATTCATTTCAGATACAAGCCATTTTACAGAAATTCCCTGCGTTTGTCAATGTGGCGAAGCGAAATCTCAACTACTCACTATTCATTATTAACTATTCACTTTCCATACTGCCTTTCTATGTCCGCGATTTGGTCGCGAATCACTGCCGCCTGCTCGTATTCCAAATTTTCGGCGTATTCGTTCATCTGCTTTTTCAAAGCCTCGATGAGCTTTCGCCGTTCTTTCGGCACGAAAAGATTCGCGCTTTTTTTCAGCACGTCGAGCTGCATTTCCGCCTCTTCCTTGGCTTCCTGCGTCTTGTGCTCGAGAATGTCTTCCACCGCCTTTTTTATCGTGGTGGGGGTGATGCCGTGTTCCTTGTTGTAGGCTTCCTGAATCGCGCGGCGGCGCTTGGTTTCGGAGATGGCTTCTTTCATCGCGTCGCTCATCCTGTCGGCGTACATCACGACCATTCCGTTCGCGTTGCGGGCGGCGCGTCCGATGATTTGGATGAGAGACGTGGTGCTCCGCAAAAATCCGATTTTGTCCGCGTCCAAAAGCGCGATGAACGAAACTTCGGGCAAGTCGATTCCTTCGCGCAAAAGGTTTATTCCAATCAGAATGTCGATTTCGCCCGAACGCAGGCTTTTCAAAATTTCAACTCGCTCGAAAGTGTCGATTTCGGAGTGAATGTATTTGACGCGCAGATTCAATCCCGAAAGATAGTCGGTCAAATCTTCCGCCATTTTTTTCGTGAGCGTAAGAATCAGACTTCGCTCCTGCCTTTCGATTCGCGCGAGCACTTCCTTGTAGATGTCTTCCATCTGCCCTTCGCTCGGCCGCACTTCGATAATCGGATCGAGCAATCCCGTGGGGCGGATGATTTGTTCCACGACTTGGCTGCTCTGCTTGATTTCGTCTGGACGAGGAGTCGCGGTGACATAAATCACTTGGTTGAGTTTTTTTTCGAACTCGGCGAATTTGAGCGGACGGTTGTCGAGCGCGCTCGGAAGTCGAAAGCCAAAGTCAACGAGATTCTGCTTTCGCGAGCGGTCGCCTTCGTACATCGCGCCAATCTGCGGAACGGTGACATGCGCTTCGTCGATGATGCAAAGAAAGTCGTCGGGAAAATAATGAAGCAAAGTCGCGGGCGGCTCGCCCGGCGCGCGCGCTGCGATGGGCGCGGAATAATTTTCGATTCCGGAGCAATATCCCATTTCCTTGAGCATTTCGATGTCGTAAGTTACGCGCGTTTTGAGCCGCTCGGCTTCGAGGAATTTTTTTTGCGCGGTCAAGATTTCCACGCGCTCTTCCATTTCCTTTTGAATCCGTTCCGTGGCTTGCAAAAGCAAGTCGCCCGAAACTACGAAATGCTTCGCGGGATAAATCACGGTTTCTTCGAGCTCTTCGACGCGCTCCGAAGTGATCACATTGTAACGCTGAATTCGCGCCACTTCGTCCCATTCAAGCTCGATCCTGTAGGCTTCGTCCGTTTCCATGTATGCCGGAAAGATTTCCATCACGTCGCCTTTTATGCGGAAATTTCCCCTGTCCAAAATCGCGTCGTTGCGCTTGTATTGAAGTTCCGTGAGCTGCCGCGCCAATTCGGAAAAATTCACGGTCGAGCCTTTTTCGATTCGGATTCGCATTTCCTTGTAAAGGTCGGGCATTCCCAAACCGTAGATGCAAGAAACCGTGGCGACGACGATGACATCGCGCCGTTCCATGAGGCTGTATGTTGCCGCCAATCGCAGGCGGTCGATTTCCTTGTTCACGTCGGCGTCTTTTTCGATGTAAAGGTCGCGGGCGGGAACGTAGGCTTCGGGCTGATAGTAGTCGTAATACGAGACGAAATATTCGACGGCGTTTTCCGGAAAGAACGTTTTGAATTCGCGGAAAAGCTGCGCGCTCAAAGTTTTGTTGTGGCTGATTATAAGCGTGGGGCGTTGCACGGCTTCGATTATCTTTGCCATCGTGAAAGTCTTGCCGCTTCCCGTAACGCCTTTCAAAGTTTGGTAGCGATCGCCGCGCATAAAGCCTTCGCTCAATGCTTTCACGGCCGCGCCTTGGTCGCCCGCCACATCGTAAGGCGCGCGCACAACAAATTTTTTCATAATCGTTTTCCTTTGATTATTCCGTTTCCGCGAGCGTTACTTTGCAGTCGTAATTTTTTCCTGCGCGGTGAATTGTCACTGTCACTGAATCGCCGGGACGCTTGTTTTCCAGCATCGAATAATAGTCGGAATAAGTTTTCACTTGCACGCCGTCAATGCCGACGATGATGTCGCCGCCCAAATTGAAAACGCGCGAAGAACGCGAGTTGCCGTAACGCACGGGCATTGTTCCGCCCTTTATTCCTGCCTTTTCCGCGTTGCCGTTTTTGTCCACTTGCGAAACAAGGATTCCATAGTTTATGTCGAGCCGCGCGTAGTCCGCGATGGGCTTTGTGATTTGCACCAAACTTGCCTGGAGCGTTCCGCGCCGAACCTTGCCGTATTGGAGCAAGTCCGCCACGACGCGCCGAGCCGTGGAAGCCGGCACTGCGAAACCGATTCCGGAATTGCTTCCGCTCGAAGTGTAAATCATCGTGTTCACGCCGATCATGTTTCCTTTCGCGTCGAGGAGGGGGCCGCCGGAATTTCCTGGATTTATCGAAGCGTCAGTTTGAATCATGTCGCGGATGATGACGTTGTTGGAATTTTTTATCGGGCGGCCGAGCGCGGAAACTATTCCCGTCGTAAGCGTCCGCTCAAAGCCGAACGGATTTCCGAT
>CAMWWZ010000144.1 GCA_947178095.1 uncultured Treponema sp. | reverse complement strand
TTAAATAGTCGTGTTATAATTTAAAAAATATTTAAATAAGTGCTAAAGTATGAAAGAAAAAAGTTCTAAAAAGTCAAATCTTCCTCATGGTAGAATAGAAACTGTCGCAGGAATTTGCGTTTCCATAGTCGCGATCGCCATTGTCATAATAGGAATTTTCGTCGTCGCAGAATTGTACATCACAAAGAACAATGTCCGCGAATTCTATTCGAAAATATGCGACGACCTTGTGGCGCGTCATGCGGACTATATGGAACATTTTCTCAAGGACTATTTTGACGACTTGGATGAATTCGCGAACGCCGAAGAATTGAAAAGCGGCGATGCAAAACGCGCCGTGGATTTTCTGCGAGAAAAAAATCCTGTGATGCGGATTCACGTGAACGACATTTTCTACGCCACGAACGATGGAAAAGCCGTTTCCATTCTTGGGCAGGAAGTCGATATTTCCGGCACAGAATTTTCCGAGAACATAATTCAAACCGAAGAGCCTTATATCATATCGCTTTTTGATTTGGAATCTTTTTCCGAAAATGAATACGCAATTGCAAAAAACGTTCTCGGAAGCAACGGCGAAATTGTTGCGACTGTATTCTACGCGCTCCGACTTGAGACAATAGAATCTCCAGTTTCGGGAATGAATTTGAGCGACATGTTTTTTGGCTTTGCCATAAACGAGGACGGAGAATTTATCATCCCGATTAATCATGAATCCATTTTAAATAGAACGAACGAATTTCTAGACGAAGAAGAAATTTATTTAAAGAGCACTTTTTTGAAAAAAATCTCGGACACGACGGAAGGCTCTTTCATATTTAAAATAAAAAATTATCCCGACGAATTTGTGGTGTGGAAAAAAATTCTCCAAACCGATTGGATAATCGCCGTGGCCGCGCCTCTCAACAGAATCGACTCTTCAACCGCAGTTTTCAAAAATCGCATAATCATAATTTGCGCTTTGTTTGTTTTCTTTGTAATCGCTGTGGCCGCTTCCGTGTTCATCGTTTTTTTCAAGCAAATTTCTTCCCATCGTCTCACTTTGCAAGAAACCGGCGAAATTGATGAACTCACAGGATTGTGGACCGAATTTCATTTTGAAGAAGAAGCCGAAAAACTTTTCAAAAAAAATCCGAATCAAAATTATATGATTTTGGGACTTGACATTCGCGGATTCAGAATTGTGCAGCAGACCGAAGGTGTGGCCTGCGCGAACGAGCAACTGATTTTGCTTTCGCGCAGGCTCGGCGAAATCGCTCGCGAAAAAAATGGCATCGTCGCTCGCGGACACATCGACCATTTTTATTTGATGTATCCGATTTCCGACAGCGAGAGCGCGCTTCGAGATTTCGACTCGCTTTTATACAACGGCAATTTCCTTGAAGGACGCGCGGGCGAGCTCGTTCCTACGAAGGCTGGAATTGTTTTTGCCGGAAAAGATTACGAGAAAAACACAATTCAAAATCTCATTGGCAAAACAAATTACGCAAAGCACATGGTGCAAGACAATTTGCTGAAAAATTATTCTGTTTACAACAGCAACATGGAAACGCGCATTTTGAGCGAAAAGCGAATCGAGCGTTACATTCCCATCGCGTTCACGAACAATGAATTTTATGTCGTATATCAGCCGAAAATAAATTTGAGCGACGGAAAAATTATTGGCGCGGAGGCTTTGGTGCGCTGGAAGTCCGCAAAACTCGGCGACATCACGCCAGACAATTTCATTCCGCTTTTCGAACGCAACGGCTACATAAACCATCTTGATTTTTATGTCTACCAAAAAGTTTTCGAATTTATGAAAGCGCGAATTGCGGAAGGAGAAAATAAGCTAGTTCCGATTTCCATGAATATGTCGCGATTTCATTTGAACGACGAAAAATTCGTTTTGAAATTTTCGGAGCTTTTCGACAAATACAATATTCCGCCTCAAATGATCGAAGTGGAAATTCTCGAACGCTCGCTTGGTGTGGCAGACGACCGCGCGCGTGAAGTGGCAAAGCAACTTCACGAAAAAGGCTTCCGCGTTGCCATCGACGATTTCGGCACGGGCGAATCGTCGTTGAGTTTGATTTCGAAAATTCCTGCCGACATTCTCAAGCTTGATCGCAAGTTCATGCTGGGCGTTCAGGACGCTTCGTCTTCTTCCGATGATGAATTTAAAATTGTGCGGCAAATCGTAGAAATGGCACGACAACTCGGCAAGGAAACTATTTGCGAAGGCGTGGAAACTGAAGAGCAGATAAATTTCTTGCGCTCGATAAAATGCAATTATGTTCAGGGATTTTTCTATTCCAAGCCGCTTTCCGAAAAAGAATTCGTCGAATATTTGGAGCAGCATTTGTAATGAGCGAAAAAATTGTTCCAAAAAAAATCTACACGGCGGCAGTCGTGGGAATTGGGCGCATCGGATTTTCACTTGGCTTCGACAAAAAGCGTGAGCAGCCCGCAAGCCACACGATGGCATTGAATGAAAATCCGCGCGTAAAAATAATTGCGGGCGTGGACAAAAATCCCGAAAATCTTTCCGAATGGAAAAAAGCAAATCCTTCCGCACAAATATTCGAAAGCATCAAAAAAATGTACGAAGCGTTCGCGGAATCTTGCGAAAAAAATTCGGAATCTCGTAACGAAAATCGCCGCGCAAAAAACTCGCATGATTGCGAGCCAGACATCGTTGTGGTGGCAGTGAACGAGGACGCGCATTTGTCGGTCACGCTCGAAGCGATTTCGCACAAGCCGCGACTTTTGATTTTGGAAAAGCCCGTTGCGCTCAATTTGCACGAAGCGGAAAAAATTCAACGCGCCGCGAAAAAGTTTTCCGTGCCAATTTTGGTGAACCATGAGCGGCGTTTCGCGCTGGACTGGAATTCCGCCGCGGAATACATCAAAAAAATCGGCGACGTGCAAAGCATATCCGCGAGGCTTTTTTCAGGAATGCGGCTTTACGATCCCGACGCGGAAAGCACGGGCGGCTACAGCTTGATTCACGACGGAACGCATTTGGCAGACATCGTGCTTTTTTTGCTCGAAGCGATTCAAAAAAGCGCAGGCGGGAAAAGCAGACACGCGATTTTGAAAAATCCAATCTTAAGCGGAATCGTTTTCGACAAAAAAAACAAAAAAATCCTGCGCAATTTGTGCGCGCATTATTCCACGAAATTTTGCCCGAGCGTGAATTTGGAAATGAGCGGACGCAGCCGATTTTTCGGATTTGAAGTTGACGTAATCGGAACGGAAGGAAGAATTTTCATCGGCAACGGCTTCGCCAAATTTTTTCATCGCGCAGAATCGAAATTGTATTCGGAATTTTTTTCGCTTGAAGAAGACGCGCAAATCGTCCTGCCTAAAAAACGCGGCCGCGTGCAGACCGGCTACTTTTCGAACATGGTGCAAAACGCCGTGGATTTTTTGGACGGCCACGCGCCGCTCAAATCCACGCTTCAAACTGGAATGAACGCGCTCGAAGTTTTGGAAGAAATAAAGGAATTATTGACATAAAGATTGAAATTCATTTTCGCACAAGAAATGCGCAAGTCACACAAGCAACGAGTTAAATAATTTTCTCCCATACAAACGCCGAAATGCGGTATAATAATATCAGTTGTATCAAAACAAAAATCACAGGGCAAATCTTTTTTAAATGCAAATAAAAAAAAGCCCGGCGGCCACCTGCTTTCCCGCCCGGAAAGGGCAGTATCATCGGCGCAGG
>CAMWWZ010000143.1 GCA_947178095.1 uncultured Treponema sp. | reverse complement strand
GTCTCGGATTCGAATTCCGATAGCCCGACGAACGTTTAAGAAACCTGCGGTTTTCAAATCGCAGGTTTCTTTATTTTGGGGAATTTTTTAGTGAAAGACAGAGAGACTCGAAAAACCATGTGCTTTGGTAGACAGAATGCGCGTTATAGGAAGTAAAGCCGATCCGGGGACTTTCCTCCCTTTTTCGCATTTACAAATTTTAATTTGCGAGCCTTTCCAACTTCTCGGAAATGAACGCGCTCTTTTCCTTGAGGCCGATTTTTCCGGTCTGCATTATTATCATGTTCGGGTGCGCCGCGTCCAGCTTTATCGTGCCCGGATTTTCCTTTATGAGCGACATCAGGCGGTCGATGTTGATGTTGCCAACCTTGCCGAATTCGATTTTCGTAACGCCGCCTTTTTCTTTTATCGAAGTGATGAAAAGCGAGTCGGCGATTATGCGCACTTCCGAAAGCGTCAAAAGGCTCATAACCTCATCGGGAACGCCGCCGAATCTGTCCAAAAGTTCACCGTAAACCGCGTCGAGTTCCGCGCGGCTCGTGATTCCCGCGATCTTCTTGTATATTTCCATTTTTTCCTCGGGATTTTGGACGTATGAATCCGGAATGAATCCCGTGTACTCAAGTTCCATAAGGACTTCGCTTTGCGGAATGTATTCCGAAGTCGAAAGCCGCTCGACTGCATCGTTCAAAAGCCGCAGGTACATATCGAAGCCCACGGAATAGACATTGCCGCTTTGGTCGCGCCCGAGCAAATTTCCGGCTCCGCGAATTTCCATGTCTTTCATCGCGATTTTAAATCCCGATCCGAGTTCGGTAAAATCCGAAATCACTTGAAGCCGCTTCATAGCGATTTCGCTCAAAACCTTGTGCTCGGGATAAAAAAGATATGCGTAGGCCTTTCGATCGCTCCGTCCGACGCGCCCGCGAAGCTGGTAGAGCTGCGAAACTCCGTACATGTCGGCGCGGTCGATTATGATTGTGTTGACGTTCGGAATGTCGATTCCGTTTTCGATTATCGTCGTGGAAACGAGCACGTGGAATCCGCCAAGTTTGAACCTGCGGAAAATGTCGTCAAGCTCGTCGCTCGACATTTGTCCATGCGCGATGTCCACCGTCATTTCCGGGACAATCTGCTCGAGATGCCGGCGCGTTTCCTCGAGCGTTTCCACGCGGTTGTGCAAAAAGAAAACCTGCCCTCCCCGCTCCACTTCAAGCCGAATCGCTTTCGCCACGCGCTCATCGTCGTAAGGATCGATTACAGTTTCGATTGCCTGGCGATTTTGGGGAGGCGTCGTAAGGAGGCTCATGTCGCGGATTTTCAAAAAGCTCATGTGGAGCGTGCGCGGAATCGGAGTCGCGCTCATCGCAAGGCAGTCGATGTTGTTTTTCATCACCTTGAGCCGCTCCTTGTCTTTCACGCCGAATCTCTGCTCCTCATCGATTATCATAAGGCCGAGATTTTTGAACTGCACATCCTTTTGGATTATCCTGTGCGTGCCAACGAGAATGTCAACGCCGCCAGTTTTCAGGCTTTCGAGCGTTTTCTTTTGTTCCGATGCGGAAACGAAGCGCGAAAGAACTTTTATCGTGACTGGAAAATTCTTAAAACGCTCAATGCAAGTTTCGTAGTGCTGCTCCGCCAAAATCGTCGTGGGCGCCATGAATGCCACCTGCTTTCCGCCGAGCACCGCCTTGAACGCCGCCCGCATCGCAATTTCGGTCTTGCCGTAGCCAACGTCGCCGCAAATCAGGCGGTCCATCGGAACGTCGCGCTCCATGTCTTCCTTGATTTCCTGCGTGACGGTGATTTGGTCGGCGGTGTCCTCGTAAGGAAACGCCGCCTCGAACGCCGCCTGCCATTCATTGTCCTTGGGAAACGCGAATCCGCGCGAAGCCTTTCTGCGCGAATACAAGTCGATGAGCTTCTGCGCAAGTTCTTCCACCGCCTGCTTTACGCGGTTCTTTCGGTTTTCCCACGCCTTGCTTCCAATCCTGTCGAGCCTCGGCTTTTCGCCCTCGTTGCCGATGTAGCGTTGCACCAAGTTCGCCTGCTCGATTGGAACGAACGCGATGTCCTCGTCGGCATATTCCAATTTTATGTAGTCGCGCTCCTGCCCTGCCGACTTCACGCGCTCGATTCCCTTGAAAAGCCCGATGCCGTAATTCGCATGCACAACGTAGTCGCCTGGATTAAGTTCAACGAACGTGTCGATGGCGCGGCTTTTCGCACTGTGGATGGACTTCGGAACGCGCTTTCGCCTGCCGAAAATCTCGTTTTCCTGTATTACGAGAATCTTTTCGTTTGCGATAGAAAAACCTTGCGAAATCGCCTGCGGAATGAGAATTATTTCACCAGAATTTTCTGCGCCCGCTTCTTGCGATAGAATCTCGTCGCCCAAAATTTGCGATATTCTTTGCGCCTGATTTTCGTTATCGCAAAAAATGAAAATAGCGTAGCCCTCGCCTTTCAGCCTTGAAAGCTGCTCCTTAAGATAATTTATGTTTCCAAAAAAACTCTGCGAATTTTGCGATTGGAAAGAAAGCCGCATTTTGTTTTTTTGAAACGCGGATTTTTCGTTTGCGATATTTTCATTCGAATCGCTTGCGATAAGATTTTCCCCAGCTTCATCAGAGTTTTCGCTGTGAAGCGTCCTGAAAAAAATCGAGCCTTCATGTTGCGATAAAATTTCTTCGAAATCGAAAAGCGTCATAAAAGGCGGAAAAACTGGCTCTTCTACCCTCGCCTTTTTGTATGTCGCGTCGAACTCCCTTTGCAATGCGCCCATCGCATTTTTTTGCCTGTCGTAGTCGTAATAAAAAACCGTAGAATTTTTTCCGATGTAATCCAAAAGCGAATATTTTTCTTCGAACAAAACAGGATAAAAAAGTTCCTCGCCCGCCGCGCTTCCCGAGATTTCAAGTTCGCAGAGCCTTTCTTCAAGGACTTCGCGCGCCTTTTCCGTAAAAGGCAAAAAGACTTTTTTACTCCCGTTGTTATTCTCGAAACTTTCTGAAATTGTGTTATTTTTTGCACTTTTATTATCTTTTTGCAGACAATTTGATATGTTTTCTAGGTTTTTGCCACCGATGGCGTTTCGTTCATATTCTTCGATTTTTTTCCTCAAACGCGCGACGGTGCTTTCGTCAAACAAAACTTCCTTCATCGGCGGAACGAGGATTTTTTCGACGCTTGAAATCGTGGACTGCGTTTCCGCAGAAAAAGTCTTTATTTTTTCGATTTTGTCGAAATCAAGCGTGATTCGGAAAGCGTCGTCCTCGGACGGCGCGAAAATGTCGAGCACTTCGCCGCGCAAAGCGAATTCGCCGGGAACGCTCACTTTCGGAACGCGCGTGTAGCCGATTTGCGATAGGCGCGCGCCCAATTCTTCGGTTTCGACGCACTGCCCTTTTTTCAAGTTTATCGCAAGACGCGCCACGCTTTCAGGAGCTGGAAGCGGCGAAAGGAACGCCCTTTGGCTTGCGATAAAAATTCGAGGCGTTTTGTTTGCGAAAGAATTTTCTGCCTGCGACAATTTCGCGAGGAACGCCGCGCGCTCGCCGAAAACCGCGCTTCCTTTTCCCATCGCGCGGTATGGAATCGTTCCCCACCACGGCATTTGAAAAATCCGCGCTTCGGGAATCGCGCTTTTCAAATCTTGCGATATTTCAAGCACGTCTTTTTCGCTCGGCACAATCGCAAGAAAATCGAGGCTTCGCGCCAAGTCCTCGCTTGAGCCGTATTGGGTTGCGATAATTTTTTGCGATATTTTTTTTGCGATAAGTTGCGATACAAAAAACGAAGGCAACGCGCCGCAC
>CAMWWZ010000142.1 GCA_947178095.1 uncultured Treponema sp. | reverse complement strand
TGCGAGATTGGCGATGCAGTTTTGAATGCGGCGGGCTTGGAAAAATCCGTGGCGGACATTTTTTCAGATTGGAAAATTCCCGAGCGCGAGCGTTGGAAAATTCCCGTTTTGGAATGCGGTTTTCCTGCGAAAATCTTTGCGGTTTTGGGCTGCGTTTTGGGATATGAAAATTGGATTGTGGCGCAAAAATAGTAACGGCGTTTTAGGAGGCTTCGTGTGAAAGTTCGATTTTTTGTTCTTTTGGCGATTTTCGTTTTTTCGCTGAATTTGTTTTCCCAAGGAAATTCCGCAGGCGGAAAAAATTTCAGCGCGCAAGGCGCAAGCCGAAGGACTGCCTTGCGATACCTTAAGCTTGCGAAAAGTTCCGCGCTTTCTGCGGATTGGGAAAAATGCGCCGCCTTTGCGAAATCCGGAAATGAATACGACGATAGCGTCGCGGATTTGTGGTATTTGATGGCGTTGGGAAAATACAACTGCGGCGCGAGCAGGAAGGATGTCTTGCCTTTGCTTGAAAAATCACTTTCTGGCGCGGAATGGGTGGACTACAACAAAAGCGGCGCGCGGATTTTCTTGGCCGACTTGCTTTGCGCAATGGGCAAGCCTTCCTCCGCGCTTGAGATTTTGGACGAAGCGCCTTTTATATATTCTGCGGACGCGGAATGCGTTCGCGTGAAATCTTACTATACAATTGGAGATGCGGAAAATGTCGCGCGCGCGCGTGAAAAAGTGAACGTGAGCCGCCGCATTTATCCGAACGATCCGCGTTTTGCACATTTGTTTTTTGCATACGAATACAAAATTATGTACGCGAAAAATCCTGCGGCGGCGGTTTTCGACTATATGCCGCTTTCGGGAGAGGCGCGAAAAATTGCCGATTATTTCATCGCGAAAGTTCCCGAATATGATTCGAACGATGTGGAGCTTGAAATTTACGCCGCGATTTTCGCCGAGGGCGAGCAGAAGACGAGGCTTTTGCAGGCGTTCGATGCGCGCGGATTTAAAAGTCCGCTTTTCGCGGCGGCGGCGGTGGAAGACGGAATAATTTCCGAAGATGCCGCCTTGGAATATTTTTTGGATTTCATGGAAAAAAGCGGCGCGGAGCAGGAAGCGTTTCAAAATGTTTCGGTTTTCGAACTCGAGCGTTTCGCTTCGGTTTTGAAAAATCCCGAGACGAAAAAAAATCTTGCGGCTTTTTTGAACGCATATACAGGAACGCTTTTTTGCGACACGAACAATTCTTTGGAAGCGAATCTTGCCGTGAGTTACAGCCGAGGTCGCCCGCAGAAAATCGAATTCGATGCGGACAACGATGGAGGCGCGGACTGGATTTGCGAATGCGATTTTGGCGTTCCGAGGACGGCGCGTTTTTTGGACAAAAAAATCAGCGTGCAATACGGAACTTATCCAAGCCCTGTGCGCGTGGTTTTCGAGGAAGTGCCAGGCGAGCAAGGCGCGACAATTTTCAATTTGGCGGACGAAACTGTGGACGCGCAGATATTCAGAATTCGCGCAGACGAATTCATTTCGCGCGCGAATGTTTCGAATGAATTTTTCATTGTGGACGAAAAAACTTTGTGGAGCGGAGACCGGATTTTCGACGTTGATGCGCTCATCGCTTCGGTGAACAGCGTGGAGCGGCCGAGCAAGGAGCGCGACGGAGCAACGATTCGCTTTTCAATGTTGAACGGTGTTTACTATGCCGCGGACTATTTGTTGGGCGGAAAATTGTACGCGCACGCGCAGTTCGCGTCTCCTTTGGTGCGGAATGTTGACCGCGACGGCGACGGAATTTTCGAGACGACGGAAATCTACGCGACGCTTGAAAAAGGAATGGTGATTTCAAAAGAAGATTTGGACGCGGCGACGCAGAACATTTGGGGAAGCCCAGTTCCGAATCCTTCGGTTTTCCTGCGGATGATTCAGGTTGACAGGAACGGCGACACTCGCGCGGATTTTTCCGAAGAATATTTTTCGAATGGCGGACGCATTTCCACTTGGGATTTGGACTACGACGGCGAATGGGACAGCCGCCATACGATTTTTCCGAAAGGCGAAGGCGACTTCGATGAGCGCAGCGAAATTTTTGTGATGAACTCAAGCGGCGAGCGAAAACTCGTCTCGCTGAATTTTTTGGACGGCGAGCCTCGCGAAATTTTGTTCGACGGAAATTTAGTTCCTGTTACGAAAGGCGCGGAAAATTGTTTTTATTGGATAGGCGAGGCTGGCGCGAAAAGTCAGGAGCGCAATGTGAAAGGTCGAATGAAGTTCGCGCAAATGGGCGTGGTGGAACAGTTCGAAGATGACGGATGCTACATTCAGGCGATTTTAATTGACAAAAATATTTTCGCGCGAATCATTCGGCTCGATTCTGAAAATTGAAATTAAATAAAAATAAAATTTTAAAATGATGAAATTGGTTTTGAAAAATTTGATTTTCCTCGCGCTTTTTCTCGCAACTTTTGCGGCATGTTCTTCCGCAAAAAAATTGCCTGAAGAGGGGGCTGCGGAGCTCGACTACACCGACAAGGACGTTCACGATGCCGAAGTCAAGCGCATTTACGAAATGCTCGAAAAAAATCCCGTGCAGGCTTTGTGGCGCGCGAAAGTTTTGGGCGACGAAGATTTGAGCCGAGAATGCGCGGAATATGTGCGCGATGTCTGCGCGGCGCATGTCGAGCAGGACGACAGGCTTGAAGCGTACACGATGTACAATTCGCTTTTTGCGGCGGGCTACGGAGATTTGGCGCAAGGAATTATGGGCGCGAAAAAAATGAGCGCGTTTTATTTTGAAAGCGTTCCGGGAATTTCCACCGCGCCGCAGCCTAGGCTTGCCCGCATTTCCGATTATATTCAGGGAACTGTCACGGTTTGGGTTGACTTGGGAATCAAAGTCAAGCGCGGAATGGGCTACGCCGACCGAGTGATTGGCTCGGGATTTTTCATAGATCCGCGCGGCTACATCGTAACGAATCATCATGTGATAGAAGAAATCGTCAGCCCGAAAAATCCGGGCTACGGAAAAGTTTTCATAAAAATGGCGGAAGATTCCGACCAGCGAATTCCCGCCCGCGTCGTGGGCTACGACAAGGTTCACGACCTCGCGCTTTTGAAAACCGAGGCGGAAGTTCCGTACACGTTCAATTTGGGAAGTTCGAGCGAACTTCACGTGGGCGACAAAATCTACGCGATCGGCTCGCCTTTGGGGTTGGAACGCACTTTGACGAGCGGCGTAGTTTCTGCGACCGACCGAAAACTTTTTTCCACCGGAAGCGTGATTCAAATTGACGCTGCGATCAATTCGGGAAATTCGGGCGGACCTTTCATCGACGAGGGCGGGCGCGTGCAGGGAATCGTCTTCGCGGGAATCTTGCAATACAGCGGACTGAACTTCGCGATTCCTGTCGAATATCTCAAGCAGGATTTGCCGATTTTGTTTCAAGGCGGAAAAAGGCGTTTTCCGTGGATTGGCGCGTATGGCAAGACCGCGCGCGCGGGGCGTTCTTCATACGGGCTTGAAGTGCAATATTTTCTTCCGGGAAGTCCAATGGCTCGCGTCGGAATGCGCGCGGGCGATGTGATCGTTTCGCTCGACGGAAAAAAGATTTCCACGATCGAAGAAATGCAGGATGTTTTGCGCGATCACGTTCCCGACAAAATCATCGGCTGCGAATATCTTCGCGACGGCGAGAAAAAAAATTGCCTGCTTTATCTTTCTGAGCGTCCCGAAAGTCCCGGCTACGCGATTTATCAGAGCGACACGATTCAGCGTTCGTTCGTTCCGCTTTTTGGAATGGAACTCACGCCTTCTTCCACCACGAACAGCCGCACGTTCACGATAACGAAAGTCATTCCGGGAAGCGCGGCCGACGAAAACGGATTTTCGGAAAATGATCCTGTCACAATCGGGCGGATTCAGTTTAACGATGAAAAGACAATGATGCTCGTGCCGCTTGTGACGAAAAATAGGCGCAAGGGATATTTGGACATGAGCGTGGCTCTTCAAACTTATTTGGACAGTCCGTATTA
>CAMWWZ010000141.1 GCA_947178095.1 uncultured Treponema sp. | reverse complement strand
TTTATTTAGCGAATTATAACATTCGGGCGGCTTTGTGTCAAGGCGCATTTCGCAAAGGTGTCAAAAATTCAGTCGTTTTTTTTAATGAAGCGAATCTGCAATTTTTCGTCGGCAAATCCCATCGCCCTGTAAAAATCATGCGCTTCTTTTCTGGAATGTCCCGAATTAAGGCGCACGGTATTTATGCCAAGCTCTTTTCCCCAATTTTCCGCGCTGGAAATCAAAGCCTTGCCGACGCCCTGCCTTCTGCGCTCGGAAGAAACTGCCAAGCCGAGTATGTTTATCATCGGCTCAAAGTAAAGCAGTTCGTACTTTTCCGCGTGGATGAAGCCTGCGACCGCGCCTTCGATTTCCGCGACAAACACCGCTTCGCGCCTTGCGTCGATATTTTTCAGGCGGTTTAAAACAAACTCTTCGCTGCATTCGTAGCCAAAATCATCGGCGCATATTTTGCAAATCGCAGGCGCATCGTTTTCATTGGCTTTGCGCACGTTCATAAAAACACCTTGCTGCGTTGCGCGAGCGTCGGGGCATAAAACTTTCCGCGCAAATCAAATTCGCGAAACTCCGTCGGCTGGAACGCACTTGAAAAATCCCGCGTCGTGCCCGATTTTTTGCGTGTAGATTTTCTGCACGTTTTCGATGAAAGCGTCGGCCTTGTCTTTTTTTACGATTGCGATTGCGCAGCCTCCGAAGCCTCCGCCGGTCATTCTCGCGCCGATGCATCCTTCCTGCGCGTTGGCGGCTTCTGCCAAAGTGTCAAGCTCGATTCCAGTCGCCTCAAAATCGAATTGCATGCTGTGATGCGCTTCCTTCAAAAGTTTGCCGAGTTCGTTCAAGTCGCCTTTTTGCAAGACTTCCACGGCTTTCAAAACGCGCTCGTTTTCCGTCACCGCGTGCCGCGCCCGCCGCATGATAACATCGTCTTTCAATATCGGAGAAACCGCATTGAACTGCTCCACCGTGAGCGAGCACAGGTCGGGCAAATCTTTCGTGTTGGAAAATTTTCCGCCGGCTGGAAGAGGAGCGGCCGCCGCCTTGAGCTGCGCCAAAGCCGCCTCGCACTGTTCTCGCCGCTCGTTGTACTTCGATTCGGAGAGCAGCCGCTTTTTCTTCGTGTTCATCACGACAAAGCACGAATCGCCCATTTCGAGCGGAACATATTCGTGCTCGATTTTCGCGCAGTCCAAAAGTTCCGCCGTGCCTTTTTTCGCGGTGGCGATAATGTATTGATCCATGATTCCGCATTTCACGTCCATGAATTCGTGCTCGCTTTGCTGGCCGATCAGCGCGATGTCTTTGCGCGGAATTCCGAATCCGAACAATTCCGAAACTGCGTAGGCGAATCCGCATTCAAGCGCGCTTGAAGAAGAAATTCCGCCGCCCGCAGGAACTGTCGAATCAATCAAGACTTCAAAGCCCGAATCGAATTTGTAGCCGCGCTTTTTTATTATGGAAAGAATTCCGTTCAAATAATTCGCGTAGTCGTTTTCTTTTTTGTACGCGAAATTTTCGTTTATGTCGAATTCGAAAGTTCCGGGAAATTTCAAATCATTGTAAATGACTTTCGAATCGTCGCGCTTTCGAATCGCGAAGTACATGTAGCGATCGATTGCGGCAGGAAAAACTTTTCCGCCATTGTAGTCGATGTGTTCGCCGATAATGTTGATGCGCGCTGGAGACGAAAAAAGCTGGACGCTTTCCGCGCTGCCGCCGTAATTTTTCAGAAAAGAATTTTTGAATTCTTCCAAATTGATTGTTCCGTTGTCTTCACTCATGATTTTATTTTAGCACGAATTTTGAATTTGTCAAGAAAAAAAATTTCATAAAAAACAATTACTATTGAACTTTTTTTGCGTTTGTGATATTCTTTTGTCATTGAAGGCCTGTTTTGCGAAGAAGCAAATCTTGCAGCAAAGCGGGCTTTGCTTTTTAAAGGAGCGATTGATTATGGAAAAGTTTGAAGCGGTTTTGGGAAAAATCGATGACGTGGTTTGGGGACCGATTTTGATTGTCCTCATTTTGGGAACGGGAATTTTGCTTACTGTCCGCACGAAGGGCGTTCAGTTCAAAAAGTTGGCGCGCGCGCTCAAATCGATCATGCAAAAGCCTTCGGGAGAGAAGGGCGAAGTTTCGAGTTTCGGCGCGTTGTGTACGGCACTTTCCGCGACGATCGGAACTGGAAACATTGTCGGCGTTGCCACGGCGATTGCGGCAGGCGGACCTGGCGCGCTTTTTTGGATGTGGCTTGCCGCGCTTTTGGGAATGGCTACGAAATACGCCGAATGCATGCTCGCGGTGAATTTCCGCCAAGTGAGCGCGGACGGACACATTTTGGGCGGACCTTTCTATACTATCGAAAAAGGCATGGGCAAAAAATGGAAATGGCTTGCTGTGCTTTTCGCCGTGTTCGCGATGCTCGCAGGACTTTTGGGAATCGGAACTATGACGCAGATTAACGGAATCACGAACGCCGTCAAAGGCGTGTTCGATCCGAACAATGCGAACGTCGCCATCACGATTGGCGGAAACGGAATTTCATGGGCGGTGGTGATCGCCGGCGCGTTCATAACGCTTTTCGCGGCCCTCGTAATCATCGGCGGAATCAAGCGCATTTCGAAAGTCGCGACATTCATCGTGCCTTTTATGGCGGCGTTGTATCTTCTTGTCGGCGCGTTCGTCATAATGTTCAATTTGAGCCATGTTACCGAGGCGTTCCAGGAAATCTTCCGCGATGCGTTCGGTGCGCGCGCGATTGGCGGTGGCGTTCTCGGCGCGCTTGTAGTCGCGATGCAAAAGGGAATCGCGCGCGGAATTTTCTCCAACGAGGCAGGTCTCGGCTCTGCTCCGATCGCGGCTTCGGCTGCGCAGGTGGAAGAGCCTGTGGCGCAGGGATTGGTTTCGATGACTGGAACTTTCATCGACACGATCGTGATTTGCACGATTACGGGGCTTTCAATCGTCATCGCGGGACTTGTGCCGGGCGGCGACTGGGGAAGCAATTTCATTTCAGGCGGCGCGATGCTTTCGGGCGGCGACCTTTCCACTGCGGCGTTCGTCACGCTTTTTGCGAACGTGTTCGGGCAGAGCGCGGGACTTGAGCTTTTCGTCCGCGTCATAATAATGGTGTGCCTCGCGTTCTTCGCGTTCACGACGATTTTGGGCTGGGATTATTACGCCGAACGTTCGATCGAATATCTTGCCGGCGGAAAAATGTCAATCGTCATGGTTTACAGGATTTTGTACATCGTCGCGATTTTCATTGGACCTTATCTCACGTTGAGCGCGGTTTGGACAATCGCGGACATCACGAACGCGCTCATGGCCTTGCCGAACATCGTTTCGCTCATCGCCTTGAGCGGCGTGGTCGCGAAAATGACCGACGAGTATTTCAAAAAATATCCGCACTTGGATATGATTGAGCCGATAGACTGATTGATAATTAATAGTTATTAATGAATAGAGAATAGTTAGAATGATGATTGCAAAAGAAAGTCATGCCCATTCACGCGCCGCAAGCTCGCGCTTTTCGGCACTTTTCATAGGCAATAAATCCTCCGTGGGTACGGGGGGGGGTACGACGACCTAGGTAATTTCAAGAAAAATCAATTCTCACGCAAAAGGACGCGCAATGTTGACACGATGTCGCAATGCGCGTCCTTTTTATGTTTAAATTGCCGCTCCGTGCCATCATCTTTCCGCGTCGATTGCTCCCGCAATGCTCGAAATGCCAAATTCTGCGGACAAAATTCCTTCACGCAAGTCGGGAAATACAAATCTTGCACACAAAATTCCTCCGCGCAGGTCGGAAACATCAATTTTGCACGCAAAATTCTTTCGCGCAGGTCTGGAAATACAAATTTTGCGGACAAAATTCCTTCGCACAAATCGGAAAGTACGAATTTTGTGCGCAAGATGGCTTCGCGCAAGGCAGAAAACACAAATCTTGCATACAAGATGCCTCCGCGCAAGTCGGAAAGTACAAATTTTGTGCGCAAGATGGCTTCGCGCAAGGCAGAAAATACAAATTTTGCGCACAAAATTCCTTCACGCAGGTCGGGAAACACAAATTTTGTGCACAAGATGGCTTCGCGCAGGTCAGGAAACACAAATTTTGTGCACAAGATGCCTTCGCGCATTTTTGGAAGGTAGAGTTTTGCAAGGCAAAAAATAAATCGCCCATAAGGGCAACAAGGAGTT
>CAMWWZ010000140.1 GCA_947178095.1 uncultured Treponema sp. | reverse complement strand
AAATCGTAGTTCCGGGCGAAGAAGGAATCGAATTCAATCCGGATGAAATCGGAAAGACTTTCTACGAAAATTCAATAATAAAGGCACTCGATTTGTGGAAAAAAGTGCGCGCGCCCGTGATCGCCGATGATTCGGGAATTTGCGTGGACGCTTTGGGCGGCGTGCCTGGAATTTTTTCATCGCGCTATGCTGGGCCTGATTTCATGCGCGGCCGTCCCGACGGAAAGAAAATTTCGCAGGACGAGCAAAACCGGCTTTTGATAGGGCAAGTTTCCGCCGCCATAGAAAGCGGAATTGACACATCGCTTTTTCCGAACGGCGCGCGCTCGTGCCGCTATGCGTGCTCGATGGTGCTTTTGTTCAGTCCCGAGCGGTTTTTCATCGCGCAGGAAACTATGGAAGGCGCGCTCATAGAGCGCATCGAAGACGCTCGCGGCGAAGGCGGCTTCGGCTACGATCCGATTATCGAGCTTCCGTACAAGGGCGGGCGGACTGTGGCGCAGCTTTCTTCCGAAGAGAAAAACGCGATTTCCCACAGGGGAAAGGCGACTCGCGCTATAATAAAAATCCTCGATTCTTATAACTTGGCATAGTTCTTGCTACAGAAAATTCCATCAAAAAGGCAAGGAGTTTTCTATGTGTTTGAACAAATTGGATTCCATTCCCCAAAAGGTCAGGGAGGGCTTTCTTTCCGCGAAAGAGGCGGCTATGTCGGTTATGAGAATCGCCTATACGAATCCCGCGCGTTTTTTAATCAGGGATATGGACGAGGACGATAGGAGCGATTTTTTGATTGATTCTCTACCGAGTTTTGAAAAAATGATTTTGCGCCACGACGAGAAAATCGGACAATTTGGTCAGTATCTGTACCATTCCATGATGGGCTTGAAAATGTCATGGTACAAGAAAAGGCGTGAACGGGACATCGCCGCCCGCGTGATGAGCCCTGCGATGAAGGACATCTACGAAAAGGATTGCGAAAAGTCGCTTCTTTTGGTGGCTTCGCCTTCGGACATAGAGCGGCGCATTTTCGGCGATGAAGAGTTTTCTGAAAGCCGCCGCGTCGAAATAAAGGACATTTTCAAGTCTAGGAAAGGAAATTCGCACGTCGATGAAAGAACTCGCAAAAAACGCCTTGCGATGGTGCTCGCGTTGAAATCGGCATGGTATCTTGAGGAACGCCACATCGACAAATTGAGCCAGTTCTGTGAATGTCCGCGCGACGACCTTGAAAGAAAGGTGCAGGATTTGCGCGGCACGCTTTTGGAGAAAAGCACAAAGCACGAGGATTTGGAAAAGCGGCGCGACAACGCATGGTTTTTCGTATGCAAATATCGCGACAAACTTTCTCGCATGGACAAAAACAGCGCAGGGTATCAATCGGTCAAACGCAAGCTCGAATATCAGCTTGCCTCATGGAAAAAGAAAAATTCAATCATAAAGAGAAGCCGCAAGATCGCGCCGGAAAATTCCGCCATCGCGAAAGTGCTGGACATAAAGCCGCACAGCGTTTCCACGTACCTAAAATGCGCGAAAACTCTTGATATGAAAGGAATGCTCGGAAGTTCAAGTTGATGAGGCGGCGAATGTCGCTCGTTCGCCGGGCTTTTTTCGTTTGCAAGAATCTTTATCAAATTATGAATTGAATACTTTCGAGAATTCTTTTATCACTTGCGGAATCAATGTGTCGAGCTTTCCATCAACATTCATTCCGCTGGCGTTCTTGTGGCCGCCGCCGCCGAATTTGGAAGCGATCACGCTCACGTCGATTTCGCCACGGCTGCGGAATCCTCCCGTGCATGACGCGCTCGTTTCCTGCCGCAGGAATACGGCGGCTTCCACGCCGTCCGCGCTCAAAAGGGCGGAGTAGAGCATGTCGCTGTCGCGGCCTTCCTGCCCGTAAAGTTTCGTGTCTTCCATCGTTTCGTAGGTGAGCGCGAGCTTTCCGGCGCAATGCAGTTCCGCGCGGCTCAAAAGCGTCCCGAGAAGTTTGCGCGTGCTCCAAGGCTTTCCGCCCGAAATTTCCTCGTAGGTTTTTCCGGGATCCGCGCCCGCCCGAACAAGTCTCGCGGCGAGTTCGAAAACTTCCGCGCTTTTTTGGTGGAGAAACCTGAAAAATCCTGTGTCCGTGGAAAGCCCGAAAAACATTATTTTCGCCACGCGCTCGTCGGGAACGCCCACGATTCCCTCGTAAAGCATCTGCATCAGGCACACGGCGGCAGGGCTTGTGGAATCGATTATGCTTTGCGCGTTGTTGTCAAGCTCGCTTCCTTCGCTGGTCTTGTGGTGATCCACGATGAACGTGTCGAATCCTTTCAATTCCTGTCCAATGTCGCCGAGCCGCGAAAGTTCCGAGCAGTCCACGATGAGAAGCCCTGTGCTCGCCTTGTCGTCATTGCTCATAAAGGGAAGCGAATCCGTGAAAAGCCCTTCGTATTGGCGGATTTCCGCGCGTTTGAAAGGACCTGCGCTCAAGAGGATGAATTCTTTTTTCAAAAATTTCAGGATTTCCGAGGCGACCAAAATGCTCGAAATGCAGTCGCCGTCGGGATCTTTGTGCCCAGTCACGATAAAATTGTCGTGCGAGCGCAAAAATTCCTCATAAGCGGAAATTTGTTCCTGAGTGAGAATTTTCATTTTGCCGAACTAAACTTCAAGTTCTATGGATTCAAGGCCGCTCACGTCCTCGACTTTCGTTTCGTTGGCGCGTCCCCAAAGGTGGCTGTTGTGGTTTGACGGAACGGTGAGAATGACTTTTTCAAAATCGCCGCTGCGCTTTACAATCGTGATGTAAGGATTCAACTTTGTGGGAAGGCTTCTCACCGTGAGTTTCTTTACTTCGCCGGGGCGGTTTCTTGCCCATTCCTTTGGAATCGTAACCGTGCCGATCTTGTTGTGCGCCTTTCCGTAAAGGACGACATACGCGCCGCTGGAATCCAAGATTTTATAAACCGGCGCGCTGTAGTATGAAATTTCGGACTTCGTGTGTCCGCCTTTTTTTTCTTGCGCGAAAAGCGGCGAAAATGCCACTGCGATGAGCGCGAGCGTCAATATGCTTTTTTTCAGATTCATTCAAACCTCCGAGAAAATAACTTTGGTAAAATTATTGTAACATAAATTCGTTTTTGTGTAAAGTGAAAATTTGATTTTTTGGAAGAAAAACTGCGGCAACTCTTTTTGGCGAAATTCCCGAAAAACACTTGCAAGGAATCCGCTTTTTCATTAAAATAGAAGAATGAATTTCCTAATAATTTATGGCGCGGAAAATGTGGCGCAGAAAAATACTCTTGTCGATTTTCTCACTGAAAAGAAAATAGCGTCGAGCGCGTTTTTGCTTTCGGAGAGCTCGCCGGTGCAGCTGGATTCGGTTCCTTCAAAATTGGAAGGAATTACTCATTGCGCGATTTTGGACAAAAATCTTCTCGGAAAGAATTTTTCGTTCGCGCTGGGATTCGCGCTTGGAAAGGAAATGTGTGTCTACGCGCTGAAAACCGGCATGATAAAGAATGCGGAAGGTTTTAAGAATTTGCGAAATTTCGGCACGTTTGAAGAATTCGATTCTTTCATTAGAAAAAACATCGAAAAAATTGTCGCGGAAGACGTGAAACGACGCGCGTGGAAAAAACTTTTCGAAAGCGGAAATCCTTTCATGCCGGATTCGTTTGCGATTCACGTGGAAAAGGACAACCGCGAAATCGTGCAGACTTACATCGACGCGGGAATGTCGCTGAACGAGCGCACTTCGCTCGGAACGCCGATGCTCAACGTGGCGATTCGCGCCGAACAAGTGGACGAAGTGAAATGGATTTTGCAGCATGAAATCGATTTGGACGCTGTTTCAAAAGATCGCGGATATTCCGCTTTGATGGATTGCGTTTGGAAAAAGAATTTGGAACTTGCGAAAATTCTCGTGGAAAAGGGCGTGAATTTGGACTTCACTTCCACGGACGGACAGAGCGCGCTCGTGCTCGCGGTGGGCGAAGGCAACGTGAAAATGGTGGAACTTTTGGCGGAAGCCGGAGCGAATCCCGACAAGGCGGACGCTTTGGGAATGAGCGCGTACGGCTATGCGAAGCTTTTCAAGCGCGACGACATCGTTCAGATTTTGGAAAAATATCACCATGAAAAATAAAAGCGTGGTCGCTTTTACGGGCGGCGGCACGGGAGGGCACATTTATCCCGGGCTTGCCGTGGCGGATTTGCTGCGCAAGAAATTCGCAGGGCGCGAAGAACGCTTGCGGATCGTTTGGCTCGGCTCGCGCGGAAAAATGGACAGGAAAATCGTTCAAAACGCGCGAAGCAGTTTTGGTGAAAATGAATCGAATTTTGCGAACGAAAATTCAGGAAATATAATCGACGCTTTTTATGGAATCCCGAGCGGAAAGTTGCGGCG
>CAMWWZ010000139.1 GCA_947178095.1 uncultured Treponema sp. | reverse complement strand
ATTGCAAAAAACTCTAGATAAAATTTTAATTTTGTCATATAATAATTCGGTAAATTTTTTCGCTTTTAAATTAACGCATTTTACGTTGTTTTTCAAGCGTTTCGAAGGTGGATTTGTTTTTGAGAATACTGATAGTTCTTTCTGGAATTGCGTTTCTTCTCTTGCTGGCTTGGCTCTATAAAATATTCAACCATAAAATCGAATTTTATTCCGTGGGGCTGGATTCGAAATTCACATGGTCGGAAATTTCAATGCTTTGGAAGCTCGGAAAGGACACGAACATGAGCGAGCCACTTTCGCTGTTTTTTTCCGTCAAGTCGCTTTCAAATTGCATCTCGAACATCATCGAAACTTCGAAAAAGGACGGCACGGAAAACTCTCCGCAAGTGCAGCTTTTTTTGGAAAAACTTTACAAGCTCCGCACGAAAATAGAACTCGCCACCGACAGCAAGCGAGGGCTTGATTCTTCGCGCACTTTGGACAACAACCAAAAGATTCGCATCGTATTGAAAGGCTCGGGGCTTTTCGCGTCAAAAATCATAAACAACGGAAGCGAAATCGTGGTCTCCATGCCGCTTCAAGACGGAAAGGTAAAGCTCCAGCCCAAGCAATGGGAAGGAAAGAACATCAGCGTATATCTTTGGCGAAAGGGCGACGCGGGATATGTGTTCGATACGAAGGTCGTACATACAGGGCTTTTTTACGGAATGCCGGTTTTGTTTTTGCAGCATTCGAAAAACATTCTGCGCGTCCAAAAGCGGAAGTCTTTTCGCACGGAATGCCACATAGAGGCGCAGTTGTATATAATCAAGTCGGAGGTCACAGACTATTCGACGGTGGAGACCGCGCCGGGATACCGATGCCTCATCGAGGACATAAGCAGCGACGGCGCGTTGATGAGAATAGGCGGAAAGGGCGTTGCAAACGTCCAGATGAAAATCCAATTCGAACTTGAGGGCACGCTCATAATAATGTACGCCGTTGTTCGTTCCGTCGAATACAACGCCACGAACAACCAGTCCCGCCTGCACATGGAATGCATCCATTTGGAGCCCGCGATGAGGAACGCGATTTTGACTTTCGTCTATAAAATCATTCCGGAAGATGAAAAGAACACCGAAGTCGCTCTCACCGAACTTGAAAAGGAAAACGACGAGGCTTCGCAAGACGATGAGAAAAAGGAAAACGCGCCGTCTGAAATCGATGCGCTCGCGCCGCCGGAAGACGTCGAGGCGGCGATGAATGAATCCAAGACAGTGGAGACCGATGCGGCGGCGGATTCGGGCAAGGAAAAAGCCGAAGCGGATGATTCTGGCGCGGAAAATCCCAAGACGGGAGAAGCCGATGCTGAATAATTCAAAGCCTTTCATGTGGGCGAAAACTTGACATTAGGTTTGGCGACAAAATTATATTAAATTATTTTGGAGTTCTTATGAAAAAAAACACTTTGTGCGCTTTGGGAGTCTTGCTTTTTGGTGCGCGTTGCTTTTCGCAGGCATCCGCTTCAAGCCAAGAGCTTCTCGTGCAGTTCGTAAAAGGTGACATAATTCAAAAGACCGCCGCAGTAAAGCGTTCGGGAAACGATTCTTCAATCGCAAAAAACGCGCTTGATTTCGTTGTGCAAAACGCCACGTTGCTCGAAGGCGACCGCGACTTGGCGGCTCTTGCCGTGGCGGGAATTCTTTCCTATCCTGCGGCAGAATACGGCAGTTCGCCTCAAAATGTTACGGAACTTTTCAAACAAGTCTTTTACGGCATCGACGACGCGACCGTGAGGATAAGCGTGTTCGACAAACTCGCGCTTTTCTATGTCGCAAAGCCATTTGAAGAAATCGTGAATTTTGTAAACGAGTATCTTTTGCAGAAAATCGCTTCGGGCGCGCCGCTTGACGACACCATAAAAAAATCCGTCGAAGTTTTGGGAAAAATGGGAAACGGTTCGTCGTTCACGGGGCTTTATTCGATTTTGCAGACAAGGATTTGGCAGGAAATCCATCCGGCAGTTACGGAAACGCTCGTCGCGATCGCCGACAAGTCTCTGAACAGCATAATCGACGCAACAACAAACGCAGATTTGACGGAACTTAAGCTTTTGTTCCAAGTCTATGAAAAAAATAGCAAACTTTCTTCGACTTTGCGTTCAGAAATCGCAAATCAAATGCTAAACTCCGCTATTATTATATCAGGGAATTCTTCTCTTTCAAGAGATTTGGCGGAATTTCAGCTCGCCTGCGCAAAGATTCTCGCCGAAAATCAGTGGACACGCGCCGCTGATTTGGGCAGGAATTATTTCAACGTGGCAAAAGTCGCTTACGAAGTGAAATTTTTGTCCGGAGCGCAGTTCGCAGAGTCGATCGCCTGCGTGGAAGTGCTTTCTTCCAGAACGGCGGTGCGGCCTTTGACGGAATATATGGACCAACTGAACAAGGCTCAAGAAAGCGGAAACATCCCTGACAAGACAGTGGTTCTTGCCATCATAAACGCGTTGGGAGAGTTGGGCGACAAATCCGCTTTTGACTGCCTTTTGTATGTAACGTATTTGGACTATCCGGAGGAAGTAACGTCCGCCGCTCGTAACGCACTTACGAGACTCAAATGGTAAAAAAGACATTCGCATTTTTCCTCGAAAAAATGCGCGAAACGCCTTTGGTTCTGCCGGCGGTGCTTTTGGCGGCGTTTTTATATTCGGGCGTTCTGCGCGTCAATTTCGAAAAGCCTTGTCGCGCGCTCTTTCCAAGCCAAAAGATTTCATGGTTTTCGGGAACGGTCGTTTCGAATCCCGTGCGCGTTTCAGGCTACAAGAATTCCTATCGCGTAAAAGTCAAGTTGGATTCTGTGCGGACGAAAGAAGGCGCGCTTTCGCAAGCGGACGGCGTGGCGGAAGTTTTCGTTCCGGCATCGCTATACGAAATTTATTCGCCGGGAAAACTGTATTCTGCGTGGCGCGGAGAAAAGCCAAAATTCCTTATCGACAACGGCGCGAAAGTGGAATTCGAAGTCACTCCGAAAGAGGCAAAAGACTATCGCGGCGGAGCGAGCCGCACGAAAACGGAATTCCATGTCAAGAAAATCGAAGGCTGCGTTTGGCGGAATTCCGAGGATGGAATCGCCCGCAATATTTTCGCGCGAATCATGGAAGTCCGCGCACTTTCGCGCCTCCATTTCACGCGCCTCATGTACGCATGGGGAAAGGCGGGCGGCATGGTTCTCGCGCTCCTTTCGGGATCTCGCGAATATTTGTCGGGAGAAACAAGCGACGCTTTCCGAAACGCAGGCTTGAGCCACATTTTGGCTTTGAGCGGAATGCACCTTTCGCTTTTTTCAGGAATGGCGTTTTTTCTCGGAAAAAAAACATTCGGCAAACGATTCGCTCCCGCATTCGAGCTTTTCGCAATCATGGCGTTCTTTTGGTTCGCAGGAAAGTCTCCTTCACTTTTCAGGGCGTTGATTTGCTCGCTTTGCGTAATTTTCAGCGCGATTTTTCACATAAGAATCAAAAGCATGCTGAACGTGCTCGCATTTAGCTTTTTGCTCCACACAGCGATTTTTCCTGCCGACATGTTCGAATTGGGCTTCATGCTTTCTTATGGCGCGTTGGCGGGCATACTTTGCTTCAACGAGCCTGTCGCAAGGATTTTCAGCAGAATCTTTCCGTATCGCATGAAAAACAGTTTGGCGCAATCAGCAGGGGCGCAAGCGTTCACAATTCCAATTTGCCTGAAATTCTTCAAGGTAATAACTCCGATAGGAATCGTGGCGAGCGCGGCGGTCTCTCCGATTGTGACGCTTTTTGTATATGTTTCGCTCGCGTTCATCGTGCTTAGTTTGCTGTGCCCGTTCCTTGCGCCAATTTTCGGCAATGTTTTGGGCGCGTTCTATTTTGTCCTTGAAAAATGCGTTTTTCTTTTTGCGAAATTTCCAAGGCTAAAGATTTAAATGCATTCCAAGATTTCCGCCGCCAAATAAAAAGAGCCAGTCGCAAGCAGCACGGCATTCTCTTTCGCGGCGGATTTCAACGCGCTTTCCAAGGCTTTTTCGATGTTTTCTTCGAGCGTGAATTCAATGCCTTCCTTTTCGAAGGCTTCGGCGCATTTTTTCGGATCGCTTTTTTTCGCGCCGTTCAAGGACGTGAGCGTGATTTTTTGGAAGCAAGCCTTTTTCAAAAGCCTTGCGATGCGCTCTATGTCCTTGTCTGCGGCGCATGCGAAAAGCAGGTGGGCGGGAATCTTGCCTGATTTTTTTCCGCAAGCGTTCGCGATGCCGTTTTCGCCGAAAATCGAATCGAATGTTTCGAGCGTTCCGCGAATCGATTCCGCCGTGTGCGCGCCGTCCAAGACGAAAAACCTTTTCTCGCCGTTTTCTTCCAAATTTTCGCATTTCGGAAATGTCATCGTCTCAAACCGCGAGCGCAACGCAGCTTTTTCCAAGCCGCGCG
>CAMWWZ010000138.1 GCA_947178095.1 uncultured Treponema sp. | reverse complement strand
CTGTATAACTTTGACAGTCTCACCGGCATAGCCGGTGGTTTACTGCTTTAATTATGAACTCACTTTTACTCAGATACGAAAGAGTTGCAGTGGTTGCGGCTTTTGAGTCCATTGTAACACAGAGCTTTCCCTTGAATTTTTTTGCCTTCACATTTCTTGTTGCTGAATAATTGAGATTTTCAGGAGTCTGCTTGAAAGAATTGATGTATGTGTTCTCTGTAGATTTTAAGAGTTCTTCAAACTTTTCAAACTGTTTCCTGTAATTGTTTTGAATGAAAAAAAGACGGATGAAAAGTTTCTTTTGTGTATTCGAAGTTAGTTCAATTGAGGAATTCTTTAATTCCAACAGGAATGGAACGGATTCGTTCATCAAATTCAATTCGTATACATTAAGAATGAAATCTTCTATCTTTTTTGTTAGGATTTCTTTTTCTTTCTTTGCTTTGGAAATTGCAGCCTCTGTTGTTTTCATCTGCTTTTTCCAATAATCAACCTGCCCCTGGCAACGACTTGCTTCAATCTTTGCAGCAGCCTCACGTTGTTTTGCCGCATTATAACCAATATGGTCTTTGACAACTTTTTCGTTGCCATAGGTAGTGGAGGAACTACCACTCATACCAAAGAAGTTATAGTCAGGATTATTTTTTGGCCCCATGCAGGCTTCAATATCTTCTCGTGCGTCACTGACCGCCCGTTCTGCTGTGTCATACTGTGCTTTAACACTGTCGTATTGAACTTTTTTTTCATCATATTCAGCCTGCAATTTTTGAATCTTTGCATCAATTTCTGATATGACAACATTGTTCCACTGGATGGCGTAATTGCATGCCGCTTTTCCTGCCGCGTCAGCAGTTTCTTGATTCCAAGACTGGCAGAATCCTTTCCATGTCGAAAGAATTGAGCTAGTGCCCGATTCGGCATTTGCTTTGGTTAGCGTCCCCACATTCGGCACGCATCGCAATGCGTCTTGATTTACACTCATACTTTTCTCCTTTTGCCAAACCCATTTGGCTTTTAATATTTGACAGAATCCTATCTGCCAATGTAATTAGTTTTACCTCTTGACTAGGAAATTTTTGTTTTTTACCTAGTCAAGAGCCTTGTACAAGTTCCTGCGCACACAGCGCAGACTTGTCATTTCCTAGTCAAACGCCCTCGACATAGCGTAGACGATGCCCACATACGCGAGCAACACTATGCCCGACGCTATGACGTATGGCGCGGCACGGAACGGGGCGAAGGTCGCCATGAGGTTGATCACAAGGTGTATGACCGCGGCGAGCATCGAAAGAACCGTGATTCCGACGACATTTTCTCCCTCCTTGTACTTTATGCCGAATCCTCCGCCGAGCGTCACGAAGAACGACACGGCGGACACCGCGAGCATGACCCACGCTCCGCTTCCCGCAAATTCTACTTTTCTTTCTTCTGCCATAATAAAAATCCTTGTCGTTTATAGTCCGCCGACTTATTTTTAGTCGCAAGCCTTCGACTTGCTAACGAGATTTCTTCGAAAACTCGCGCTTATTCTTTTGCCACCCAGAATGTGTGGTACATGTCCTTTTTTTGGCGAAACTCGCTTTGCGACATCATTTTACTTATACGCACTGGCAAGTGCGTCTAAACATTTTTCCAATTCCTTGATATTCTTGTCGCTCAAAAGTTTCGATAGATTTTTCTTCTGAAATATTTCACTCCCCAAAAACCACATAATGCTGTCGATGACTTTTGCGCGGGTGTAATGCGGGCATCCCTCTTTGCCAGCAATTTCTTTCATTTCTTTCACATAATCATCAATCTCTTTCTTGAATTTGTCAGAAAAATATTCCGACAGTTTTTCAAGGGATCCTACGCCAAATTTGACGCTTTCTGATATACCGTATTCCCGCAAAGCCTCTACAAAGCATCCGTCATACGCAGGAACAATCCCAATCGTTCCCAGTATGATTTTGCTCAAGAGTATGGGGCTTATATCCCAGTCGTATGCTTCTTTTATGCCTTTGCAGAGGTCTTCAAAGTCATCTTTTTTGTCTTTGCAAAGTTCATCCAAATCAATTCCATGAAGTTCATGATATTCCAATATGCACTTCACCGCATTTTCATGGATTTTGTAGTCGCATTGTAAGAGTTCTGATGAGCCGCGCATCATCCCCCAGCTGGCAAGATAGAAGCCCAGATGCAGGCACAGATTGTCAATTTCTCCATCGGTAATATCATCGGGGACACGATTTTTATCCTTCAAATCTTTAAGTACGGCTGAGAACTGCGCAAAGCAGTGCTCCCACGATTTAAGCCGCGAGTTTGATTTGTTCCGCGCTTCTTTGAATCTCTCGAACGCTTTGTCCAACATGTCTTTTGTTAATTGCGATGAATCTTCATTCTTTCCCATATTTATTTCTCCTGTAAATTAAATGTGTATGCGCCCACAACGTGGGCGGCTTCCGCTTCCGCAAGCGCACTCGCAACCAGCGGAAGCGGCAAATCCCTTTTTTGTACGCAGTCCTTTCAGAACTGCTAACGAGTTTCCTTCGAAAACTCGCGCTTATTCCGCAGAAGTAGTCGGCTTTTTCTTGCCGCCGAGCACTTCCTGCTTGAAGTGGTCAATCTCCGTGTTCGCGTAGTCGATGAACGCCGCGTATTCCGTTTCGCCCTCAAGCAATGCGTGGGCGTTCACGTGCATCGTCAGCATTTTGTACGCCTCGTCGCTCACCGCTCGCGCCGCCTTCAATGCGCCAGCCGTCTTTGCCGAACACTCGTCTGTCCTTTGCGAAGTGAGCGAGCGCACATCCTCGTTTGCCGCCTTGAGTTTTTCAACAAAAGCCGTAAGCGACAGCACGTCCACTTGCGGCTTGTACTTGCCCTCAAGGTCTTGGATAAAATTCACGAGCAAGCCCGTTTCCTTGTCCAGCTGCGCTTTCACGTCGATTTTGTAGTCCTTGACATGCTGTGCGAGCACCTTTGCGGCCTCCGCCATGTCCGCCACAGGGAAGTCCGTGTAGCCCGAAACCGCCTTTTTGTAGCCCGCGTAGAGCTGGTCGCGAAGCCTATCCGCCGCCACGATTTTGTCCGTGGTGAGGCTTTTCGCCGAAATCTGCAAGTTCTCGTCCTCGGCTTTCACCGCAGCCCGAAGCGCGACGACCTGCGCCTTGCATTTTTCCGACACAGCCGCGTCGTTTTCCGCCCGCTCCGCCATGTTCGAGACGAACGTAAAGTGCGCCCCGTTGTTCATGTGTGACGGCACGAATCCTTGAATCTCTTTCATATCGAACTCCTTTTTATTGGTGATTTCCTGCCACAGACCTGTGGCGGCAGGTTGCTGATGTGATTAAGTCCCGCGCGGAATCGTGCGACAGTATCGCCGCGCCGTTCGGAGCACATTCCGACTTGCGCGAACGTGAGCAAGGTAAAACTCGGTAAGCAGCGCATTGCGCTGCGACAATTTCCGCAAGTTTCGGCATGTTTCCAAACCGCGCGAAAGAATTTCCACTCGTTCCAGCATGTTCCCAAATTGAGGGAACGAATCTCCGCTCGTTCCGGCGCATTCCCAAACTGCGCGAAGAGATTTCCGCAAGTTCCAGCGCATTCCAAAATTGCGCGAAGAGATTTCTGCCCGTTCCAACGCATTCCCAAACTGCGTGAAAAGATTTCCAGCGGTTCCAGAGTATTTCCAAACCGCGCGAAGAGATTTCCGCAAGTTCCGGCGTGTTTCCGGTTTGCGGGAGCGCGAGCAAGGCAAAACTCGGTAAGCAGTGCGCAGCACTGCGACAATTTCCGCTCGGGTTTAGAGTCTTATTGAGTTTTGAAAGGGAATTTGTTGCAAAAAATTCGTGGTTTTTATGTGCAGAATATGCCTTCGCTACGGTTGCTACACATTTGTGTGATGGGGGGGGTAATCGATGTCGGGTTTTTACGTTCCGCCAGTCTCGGCATGGCAAAAGCGCATGGCAAGTGGCATTCGCGCCGCGTTTTGGGAGAAGTCTTTCCTGAAATAGCGTTTTCGTTTGTGTGTGTCATTGTTTTATGTGCATCGCAGGATTCGCCCTGCGACGATTTCCCCCGAACGCACAATTATAGCACTTTGTTATTTTCTTGCATAGAGTAATTTACGCACGGTTTTGCATTTTTTTGGGGAAATTTGAGGGAAATTTTTCCTCACCACGCGAATTCCTTTCTAAAAATTCATATATTATTAGTATGAAAAACTTATGACAAAAAGGGCAGATTTTGGTGAAAAAAAAGCATTTAAGTTATTGACTTTTCGCTAATTTGAATGTACACTTGTAATAGGGGCAAGAGTGCTGCCTTTAAGTGGTGCGTCGAGTTTTCTCGCTTGGCTCTCTTTTTTTGTCCGAAGGAGTTTTATGTATCTTTTGTATGCCGATGATTCGGGTGTTTCCTCGGGCATCAATGTAAGTCATTAACCACCACCAAAGGTGGTGGCTTGAAATGTGAACCGCTCAAAGCG
>CAMWWZ010000137.1 GCA_947178095.1 uncultured Treponema sp. | reverse complement strand
AAATTCTGGATTTTTAATCTTGCGACAATATTTTGCAATAATAATTCCGCGAAAAAAAATTTTCGATAATGTTTTTTGAAAAAAGCCTGCGATTTTTTACGCAAAATTATTGCGATAAAGATTTTCCGAATTTTGTTCGACAAACATATCGCGATAAAAATTTTCCAGAAAATCCTGCGGCAAAATTTGCGATAAGTTTTTGGGAAATTTTTTTGACAAGCGCATTGCGATAAAATGGCCGCAATTTTCAATCTTGCGATAAGATTTTGGAAATTTTTCCGACAAGCGTGTTGCGATAAAACGGCTGCAACTTTCAATCTTGCGATAAGATTTTTGTGGCAACGATTTGCAATAAAAAAACGCGCGATGCGGCTTTACTTCTCACGGCAATTAGAAATTATCTTAAATTGTAATGTTTTATACACAGTAGTTGTACGAATTTTCTCACATATTAAGAATGTTTCTAGATTTTATCGCAAATTTTGCCTTTTTTCGCGCCGAAAAATTCCTAAACACTTTCCCGCGTTTTTCCGATAATCAAAGCGTGAAAAAATTTTCGAAAATTATTCTTGCGTTCTCTCTGCTTGCGATATGCGGCGCGCTGCCCTGCTTTTCCTATATGGTAAAATACAAGGAAGATTTCTACCGCCTCTATCACATCCATTACCAGCAGTTTCCCGACGACTGCATGGAAAACATCTATTGGCTTGAACAGGCGGTGCGCGCGGACTTCGTGAATCCGCTCTACGCGATGGCGAAAATCGAAAACGAAGAACAGTGGGAAAAATATCGCAACCTTTTTCAGATGCATTTGAATTTGAAACTGATCGAACAACACCAGCGACTCGCCCGCGTGTACGACAAGCGCGCGATTTGCTTTTACGACGCTCCGTGGCGCGACGAATATTTAGCGAACCTTGACAAGGCGAAAAGCTGCTACGAGGCGGGTCTCTACTATTGGCGCGAGGCGAGGCTTTGGGCGGAAAAAGCGAACGAAACGAAATTCCGCTGGCTTCACATCACCGACTTGCAATATTGGGAAGACGAGCGCGAGCGAATCGCAAGCGCGGAACTCGACTACGAGAAAATCCTCCGCCGCGAGCTCGCGCGTGTGGACGCGGAAATCGCGAAACTCAAAGCGATGGAAAAAAAATATTAGTTTGTTTTTTGAAGCCCGTTACAATGCTTCGCTCCGCGAGTTTTCGAAGAAAACTCGGTAAGCAGCGCATCGCGCTGCGACCAGACGCTAGCCCCAGCGGAAGTAAAAATTTTTGTTCCGCAAAGTAACAAAAAAATCACATTTCGGAGAAAACAAAATGAAACTCGTGATCATTACAGGAACTTGCGGCGCGGGCAAATCGACGGTAAAGGACGAACTGGCGCGGCGGCTCGATTCGTCCCAATTCGCTTGCATTGATACCGATGAAGTCGGAATCAATTGGTGGGATTACGCCGGAACAGATCACGAGCATCAGTTCAGCGACGACTGCCTGAAAGAAGCCGTGCGACTTGCCGGCGGACGAAATCTGATTTTCGCCAGCTGCATGAATCCTTTGGATTATTTTGCGAAGCACACGATTCCCGAAAACATAGAATCGACATATTTTGTCGCGCTGTGTCCGTCCGACGAAAAAATTGAACAACGCCTTCGCGCAAGGCCAAAAGAGCGCGGTTTCGATTCCGACGACGCTCGCCGCCCGCAACTCGAATACAATCGATGGTTTCGCAAAAACAAAGGAAAATTCCAGATGTTCATCGACAACAGCGAAATGTCCGTTGCAGAAGCGGCAGAAAAAATTGCTTCCTTTGTTTTAAGCCATTTCGCAACGAAGTGTTTTCGCAACAAGCGCGTAGCGCGAAGTTTCAAGCGGAAATGGCAATAAATACGCGAGTTTTTGGCGAAGCAAAAAACTCGTCATTAAAATAGGCAACGCCATTTTAGTTGCCTATTTTAATTGTTCCTTTATTTTAAGCGATTTTGCAACGTAGTGTTTTGTTTTGGCGGAGGTTTTATGAATGATTTCGACGAAGATTTTTGGAAAGCGTTGGATTCGTTGGCGAATGATTCGGAAATCGTAATAGACAGGCCGAAAGGTTCGCCGCATCCGAAATATCCGAATTTTATTTATAAAGTCGATTACGGCTATTTGAAAAACACTTTTTCGCCGGACGGCGCCGGCATAGACGTTTGGCTCGGCTCGTCGAAAAAAAGGAAAATCGACGCCGTGATTTGCACCGTCGATTTGAAAAAGCGCGATTCCGAAATCAAAATTTTAATCGGATGCACGGAAGAAGAAAAGAAAATAATTTGTCAGACTCATAACGAAACGCGATGGATGAAAGGCATAATGATTAGGCGCAAATCGGAATCCTGCGAAAAATCAAAATGCCTCGAAGCAAGCGTCGGGGTATGAAACTTTCCCCTCCGCGCGAATCAACTTTTAAGGAGGAAAATGCAAAATGCAATTTATTTATACCAACGGCGAAAATCCTGACTTCATTGAATTATGCCGTAGCTTGGACGATTTTCTGAACGAACTTGTCGGTGGCGAAGAAAACCGCGCGGAATATGTTCCGTACAATCGGCTTTCCGACATTCACGACGCAATAATCGCGTATGACGGCGAAATTTCCGTCGGGTGCGCCGCCTTCAAAAAATACGACGACGAATGCGCCGAAGTAAAGCGCGTCTTCATAAAGCAGGAATACAGGGGCAAAGGAATTTCACGCGAACTTATGAAGCGGCTGGAAAACGCCGCAAAGGAACAAGGCTTCCGCTGCCTTATTTTGGAATCCGGCGAACCGCTTGTCGCGGCAATGTCGCTTTACAGAAAAATCGGCTATGAAGTCATCCCGAATTACGGTCAATACAAGGACATGCCCGATTCCGTCTGCATGAAAAAGGAGTTTTGAAAATGAAAGACGCGCAGAAATTTTTTGAAGATTATTTGAACGAATACAACCATGCGTGGTACGAAAAGGACATCGAAAAGCTGAAAGAATTTTATGACGATGACGGCAACAATCTCATTTATTACGACAACCACAAAGGCAACGACACATATACGCTCGAAGCACATTTGGCGTTGATATCCGATTTTTTTGAAAACGGCAAGAAAACAGAATCGGGCGAAGTAGAAGAACTGATAATCGAAAATTTCAACGCATTTCAAAATGGCGATTCGGCGTGCCTTTGTTTTTTCGCAAGATACAAAAGTTTTCCCGAGCCGCATGTCAGGACGACAATGTATTTGGAAAAAATCAGCGAAGGCTGGAAAGTCCTGCACGTGCACTGCTCGTTCGCGCCGGAAAAATGACTTTCTGCTTGCGTAATTGAAATCATTTTCGGAGAAAAAAATGGACTTGGAAAAACTGACTTTCGCACGGGCGAAATTGGAAAACGTCGGAGAAATGCTTGCGATAATCCGCCGCTGCATGGACGAAGTGAACCGCAAGGACTACGCGCCGCGCGAGTTTGAAAAATACCTTTCGCATTTTACGGAGGAATGGCTCGCCGACATCATAAAAACGCGCCATTATTACGAAGTGCGCTACGAGGGAAAAATCGTCGGCTGCGGCGGAGTGAGCCGAGATTACAGCAAGGAAAAGCAAAGCTATTTCACCGCGATTTTCGTGAATCCCGATTACCACGGAAAAGGCGTCGGAAAAAGGCTCGTCCGCTTTTTGGAAAACGACGAATGGTGCCTGCAAAGCGATTTGATCGAAATCCCCGCGTCAAAAACCGCCTGCGAGTTCTACCGAAAATGCGGATACGAATATCGCACCTTTCCGCCAGTTTTCAGCGACTCGGACGGCTCGACGATCATGTACAAGTCGCGCGAGCGGCGGGCAGCCCTACACTCCCCCAAATAAGGATTCTTCGCGCACAGCTCACCCTTCCTCACGATAAGGAACGCCAGTTTTGCCTTGAGCAAGATTCCTTATTTTGATGAAACGCAGATTTTGCGGAAAACAGGAATCCTTACGATAAGGAAAGTCGCTTTTGCCTTGGGCAGATTTCCTTATTTTGAGGAAAGCCGACTTTGGCGGAAAACGAGAATCCTTACGATAAGGAACGCCGCTTTTACACGAAGCAAAATTCCTTATCTTAACGAATTTCAAATCACCATGCGGCAAGAATCGTTATAATAACGAAAGGCAAATCATCGTGCGGCAAGAATCGTTATTTTAACGAAACACGAATCGCGTTGAAATAAGAATCGTTATTTTAACGAAAGCCCAATCACCGTGAAGCACAAATCGTCATAATAACGAAAGTCAAATCACGCCAAAACACAAATCGTTATTTTAACGAATTCCAAATCACCGTGCGGAAGAAATCGTCATAATAACGAATCTCAAATCACGCCGAAACACAAATCGTTATTTTAACGAAACTTGAATCACACCGAAGCGGGGTCTTGGGGCGGCAGCCCCAAGCGGTGCTGGGGAAAGTGGGTGGTTTGG
>CAMWWZ010000136.1 GCA_947178095.1 uncultured Treponema sp. | reverse complement strand
GTGTTGGTGTTGGTGTTGGTGTTGGTGTTGGTGTTGGTGTTGGTGTTGGTGTTGGCTCAGGTTCTTCAACAGTATCTGTATCTTCACTTCCGTTAGAACAAGCTGTTATTACCCCCCCCCATAGTGCCCATAATTGCGAGAGCCGCGCAGAGCGCGATTCCTTTTGAAATCTTTTTTGCCAATTTCATAAACTGCTCCTTAAAAAAATTTTTTAGACCGCATACGGCAATCTTTATCTAGATTTTCACGCGGAATTCACGATAAATATATCTTTTCCTTGCTTTAAATGTCGATTTCATGCTATAATCTTCATTATGAAGAAGAATAAAAATCTTTTTTACAAAGAATTTCTAAACAGGGAAAATATTTTTCTGCGCGCGGGCTTCGTTCCCGAATCGGAATTTTATTCGGCGATAAAGTCCGGCAATGTAAGTCAAGTGCGCAAATTGTGCGAAGAGCCGCTGGATAAAAAAAACGGCTTGGGAGTGCTTTCAAAAAATCCTGTGCGGAATTTGAAATATCATTTCGTGATAACGGCGGCGATGGTGGCGCGAAAATGCATCGAAGGCGGAATGGAATATTCGCAGGCGTACACGATAAGCGACATGTACATTTTGCGGATGGATTCGCTTTCCGACGTGGAGGAAATTTCCGCGCTCCACAAAAAAATGTGCTTGGAATACGCGGCGCAAATGCGAATCGTTTCGAAAAAAATGCCTTGCTCGAAATATGTCTCTTCCTGCTTGAATTACATTTACGAAAATTTGCACGAAAAAATTTCCGTGGCGGATCTCGCGAGAATTTCGGGCTTGAGCGAATCGTACATTTCGCGGCTTTTTCACAAGGAGACGGGTTTTAAAATTCAAGAATATGTTTTGCAGCAAAAAATCGAGGCTTCGAAAAATATGCTTTTGTACACGGATCGCGCGCTTTGCGACATTGCATTGATTTTGGGTTTCCCGAATCAAAGTTATTGGACGCAATCATTCCGCCGCATCGTCGGCACAACGCCCGCGAAATTCCGCACGAAGGCCCTCGAGCTTTCGTGAGAAAGTCGCAGAATTCGTCGCTTGCAAATCAATATAATTTCGTTTATAATTAGTCGTATTTAAATTTATAAATTGGAGAAAAAATGAACAAAGAAAAAACGAACGACCCCACGACCGAAGGCGCGGTTGTGGACAACATCCTGCCCACTTCCAACGAAAGCGACTTGCGCGAATTGATGGGCGAACTTGACCGCGAACATGCTTATCGCGAGCACAATTGTTGGCGGCAGCACGTTACTATTGTAGTTTCTGTGCTGTTCTGCCTGTTCCAACTTTATGCCACGCTCACAGGCTCAATCACGGCGCAAATCTTGCGGGCGACGCATTTGGCGTTCGTGCAACTTTTGGCGTTCCTGCTTTTTCCTCCCACGAAAAAATCGCCGCGCAACACGCTTCCTTGGTATGATGTGGTCTTGGGAATTTTGGGCGCGGCTTGCTGGCTTTACATCGTGGTGAATTTCCAAAGCATCGTGCGGCGCACTGGCGCATACGTTCCGTTCGACATCGCCGTGGGAATCGTAGGAATTTTGATTTTGTTCGAAAGCTGCCGAAGAATCGTCGGAATCCCAATTTTGATAATTGCCGCGGCGTTCATTTTGTACGCGCTTTGCGGACGCTATATGCCGGGATTTTTGAATCATCGCGGCTACAAAATTTCGCGCGTCGTGACGCATCTTTTTTACAACACCGAAGGAATCATGGGAATCCCGATCGGCGCGTGCTCGACTTTCATCTTCCTTTTCATACTGTTCGGCGCGTTGCTTGAAAAAACTGGAATCGGACAATTTTTCATCGAAATCTGCAACGCGCTCGCGGGCGGCGCAAGCGGAGGTCCTGCGAAAGTGGCGGTTTTGACGAGCGCGCTTTTGGGCACGGTGAGCGGAAGTTCGGTGAGCAACACTGTTGGCTCGGGAAGTTTCACAATTCCGATGATGAAAAAATTGGGCTACAAAGGCGAGTTCGCAGGCGCGGTGGAAGCCGCAGCCTCGACCGGCGGACAGCTCATGCCGCCGATTATGGGAGCCGCCGCGTTTTTGATGGCGGAAAGTTTGGGGCTTCCTTACATCACGATTGTAAAGGCCGCGATAATTCCTGCGATTTTATATTTCACGGGAATTTTCATGACGGTGCATCTCGAAGCGCACAAGCTCGGGCTTAAAGGGCTTCCCCGCGAAGAGCTTCCGAAATTCCTTCCGCTGCTTTTGAAGCGCGGCTATATGATTTTGCCGCTCGTCGTGATTGTGGCGTTTTTGTGCATGGGACGCACGGCGGTTTACGCGGCTTTGATGGGAATCCTCGCATGCCTTCTCATCGGGCTTGCCACTTCCGTTGTGGACATAATTCAAGGCAATCCGCCGAAGTTCACGATGAAAGACATTGTGGAAGTGATGACGGCCGCCGCACGAAACATAATCAGCGTGGCGATTGCTTGCGCGATGGCAGGAATAATAATCGGAATTGTGACGCTCACTGGAATCGGCTTGAAATTCGGCGCGGGTCTAATCAGCATAAGCGGCGGAGTCGCATTCATCACGCTTTTTTTGACGATGGTTTCTTCGATAATTTTGGGAATGGGCGCGCCCACCACCGCGAACTATTTGATCACTTCCACAATCACAGCAGGCGCGATTATCTCGCTTAGCTTCGAGCCGCTCGCGGCGCACCTTTTCGCGTTTTACTTTGGAATCATCGCGGACATTACGCCGCCAGTCGCGCTCGCCGCAATTGCAGGAGCCGCAATCGCAAAGGCAAAGCCAATCAAGACGGCCTTGAACGCAACGAAGCTCGCAATCGGCGCGTTCATAATTCCATACATTTTCGTCTACAATCCGCAAATGCTGATGATAAACACGACCGTTTGGGGCGCGCTGCCGATTTGCATCACGGCGTTAATCGGAATGTTCGCATTGAGCGCGGCGTTGGAAGGATATTGCTTTAGGCGCGAGAGCATTTTGGAACGAGTGATTTTCGCAGCGGCTGGAATCATGTGCATTTTGCCAACGCATTCAACCGACATAATAGGCATCGCGATTTTGGCGGCGTTGATTGGATTCCAATTGATAATGAAAAAAAAGGACGCGCTCAAAACGCAGAACTGAAATTCGAATTGAAAAGCAGGCATAAAAAAATCGGCGCGACTTTGCGCCGATTTTTTTTCGAATCAAAATAATTCGTGCGGAGATTTCATTCTTCGCCGCTCGCATCGATATTTGTTGCTTCTTCTACTTTTTGTTCAGCCCATTTTTTGAACTCTTCCATTTTCGGCGAATGCACTTTTCGAAGTATGCGCAGAAGATTTTCATGGTCGGCGAATTTTATCGGCTGCCTTCCGCCCGTGGTTTGAAACGGAAGGAATTTAATCACCTTGCTCCATTTCAAGTTCAAATCAGGATCGCGCTTTCTGAGCTTTTTGATGTAATCTTTCGCGTCCTTTCCATCGCGCAAAGCGGTAACGACATCGGGCACGCAAAAATAAAACTTGCCTTTTTTTTCGTTGAGCGCAGTGCGGATTTCGTGCTTTTCGAAAACTTCCACTTTGTTCTTCGTGCTAATTTGCGGAACGGCGACCCGCGTCTTTTTGGTTTCGTCCTTCATAGAGAACCTCCAATTTACAACGAGTATAATATCACACCGCGCAGTTTGTCAACCCCTCCCCGCTTAAAATATCAATTCAAAAATCCGCGCACATATTTTGACAATTTCACGCATCAATGATATAATCTCTTTTATGAAAACGACATTGCTTGAAAGAATCGTGAACGATTCAATTCCGATTTGGGACGAATGCGCGCAGACTCCGTTCGTGAAGGAAATCAGCGACGGAACAATCGCGGACGAAAAAGTTTTGAAATACATCGTGGAAGACACGCTCTATCTTTTGGAATACGCAAAATGCTTCGCATATCAAATCACAAAATGCAAGACTCTCGAAGAAATCCGTTATTTTTACGGCATTCTCGGATTCGTCAACGAAAGCGAAACGAGCGTCCGCCGCGCGTTCATAAAAAGCCACGGGCTTTCGGATTTCCAAGTGGAGACGAAAACGCCCGACGATGTTTGCAAGGCTTACACGGATTTTATGCTCGCTTGTTGCAAAGATGGAAATCTCAAAGAAGGCCTCATGTCAATCCTTCCGTGCATGCTGAGTTATCAATACATTTTTCACAAAATGTATCAGAAAAATCCCGACATTCCGAAAACGAAGTACGCAGAAATTTTGGCGTTTTATATTTGCGACGAATACGCGGCTCTGGCAAAAGAATGGAAAGATTTTGCCGAAAAAATCTGCGGCGAAGTTTCCGCGCAGGAAGAAAAGCATCTCACGGAAATTTTCCGCACTTCAAGCGAGCACGAATTGAAATTCTGGAAAATGAGCTATGAAAAAAATTTGGAATGGTGATTCGAAATTTTCTTCCGGCGCATTTTTACGCAAGCCTTCGGCTTGCTACCGAGTTTTGTACGTACTTTGTGCTACCAAAACTCGCGGTAAGCTTTTTTATAATTGCATTTTTAAGAGTTGATTCCAACGAGGAGTTATGATAAAAAGTTGCCTGAAATGTCGTCAACTTTTTATCATGTCAAGT
>CAMWWZ010000135.1 GCA_947178095.1 uncultured Treponema sp. | reverse complement strand
ATTCCCTCAATCCGCACCAGCTCGTCGGAGAGCAGGTCGCTCATCACGCCGGTGCTTTCCCCCAGGCAGAAGCTGTCGCTCTCAAAGCCGAGCACCGCCACCGTCTGCGCGGAAAGCGGCGCGAGCAGTGCCGCAAGGACTGCGGCTGCAAGGATTGTTTTGAATGGTTTCATGTGGATTCCTCCTGATTATTTTTTCAGACTTGCCAAAAACGGAAATCTGTTTGAACCAAAGCTGATGAATGCATCGAAAAAGGATTCTTTCGCGCATCCTGAGCGTCTTGTAATGCTTCATGCAGCCAAGATAAGAATTGACCGAAGAAATGAAACTGTCCCGCTCCTGCTTGTCCGGCTTATGCCCAATGGCAAGCGCGTTGAAGCGGGCAATTTTCTGCCTGAAATTGTTGACCGTCCTGTAATTCACCACGGTATGGGAGGGCTTTATGAAGCAGCCGAGGAACCTCACGCCGTGCCGGTAGTGCTGGAGATACAGCTTGCCCGGATGGAATTCCAGTGATAGCTTTTCGGAAAGGAAGCGTTCCGCCTTTTTCGCGACATGCTTCAGGAACCGCTTCGATTCGTGCACGAAAATGCAGTCATCGACATACCGCCCATAATAGCGCACGCCGCATTCGTGCTTTATGAAATGGTCGAACGAGGACAGGTAGAAATTGGCGAACACTTGGCTCGTGAAGTTTCCTATTGGGAGACCGCAGTCTTCCTTTGCCGAAAACAGGCTCTTTCCCTGCGCGAGTCCGTTCCACTTGTTCGCCGGGCTTTTGAAAATGCACTGTTCGGTTGGGTCGTTGAAAATCACCGTGCGGCAGAGATGCCTGACAAACGCGGCGTTCTCTTCATGGTAGTGTTCCTCGATGAACGCGGACAGGTTTTCGTACAGCCTTTTTCGGTTTATGCTCATGAAAAAACTGCGGATGTCCATCTTCAGAATCCAGCATGACTTCCGCCCGCCGCCGGAACATTCCTTGATGAAACGCGCCGCCCGCTTAATCCCGAAGTGCGTTCCTTTCTGCTCGCGGCATGCATAGCTGTCATAGATAAAGTATCTCTCGAACAGCGGATTCAGGTAGCGCAGCAGGAGGTGATGCACGATGCGGTCGCGGAACGACGCGGCAAAGACCTCGCGCATGACGGGCTTTTCGACAATGAAAACCGTCGATGCTTGTGGCGCATACGTTCCGTCGCAGAGGCTGCGCCACAATGAAATGACATTCTCTTCAAGGTTGACCTCAAACTGGAGCGCACCGCTTTTTCCGCGCTTATGCTTTCGGCAGTCATAGTATGCCTCAAAGACATCCTCAAGCGGAACATCGAATTTCATTGTTTTTTCCATAAAAACAAACTCCAAAATGGCAGAAGAAGCGCGACTGTAGCGCGCTTCCTCCGCCTGTCTCTGCGCAAAACCCCGGACTGCCCGAACAACCAAACTATTATTCTTATTGTTATTGTTGTTGTTCTGATTGCCGTCGCTGAACCTCTGATTCCACGCATTATTATTATTGTTCTGCGACGACGACCAAAAACTCCAGCAACGGGCCGCAATGGACGGCACTCTTTCCGCTTGTTCCGAACGGGAAACGCGGAGTCTAATCCGGCGAGGCCATCTTCGGCAACGCCGGCAGCCGCTTCGCTTTTGCACAAAAACCATGCCCACTCCCGCACACCATGGCGCGCGGAATTCCGGCTATTAGACACGAGAAGCATTCCGCCATCCCGTAATCTGCTTGCCTATGCTGTCCATGCGGACAGCCAGTTCCGCCTGACGCCGAAGGCTCATGATATGCAAGTCTGCGCACAGACGGACTTCCAGCTTGAGCACTTCAAAGTCGTCAAGGAAGCTTTCCAGATATGCCTGTTTGTCCTTGCATTTGTTTGCGCGGTAGATGCTCCGCACGAGGCTGATGCAGTCACGCTTCATGTCCTGCCCGAGCGTGAATTTGTACTCGCGCGGAAAGTCCCGCGTCAACTCGAACAGCTTGAGCGTCAGCTGGTACGTGTCCTTGAACACCGGCAGATCGTAGTAAAGCCCCATGTTCTCATTCCCCTTTGTCCGCGCCCGCACGGACGGAACGCAGAATTTTTTTGACCGCGCTTCGCGCGGAATTCATGAATAGTTAAATAGCTGAATGGCTAAAAAGCCCGGACTGCCCGAACAACCAAACTATTAGACTTATCGTAATTGCCGTTGCCCTGATTGCCGTCGCTGAACCTCTGAAGCCACGCATACTTATTACCGTTCTGCGACGACGACCAATGCCATGAGTCGCTGACAATCTTTCCGCTTTTTCGCAAGGTCTCATATATCAAGTTCAGTTCAATCTTGCTCGGCAGATACCATTCTCCCTCTTTTGTTGTTCCCGTAAAATACCGTGAACATGCATACGCCGCGCAGTTAGAGGGGATGAGCGATTTTTCATGCGTATAGTTAATGATATGGGCTGTATTGAGTTTGCCCGCTCCCACGCCGTCCATCGTGTTTATGTTGCACCATTTTTTATTTCCGCACGGACACCACGTTATGTTCCCTAGTTCTACTGGCGAGCATTCCAAATAGTGGCAGATGACAGGGCTTGCGTTGTCCGAATCATAGACGGGAAATCCCGCCTCGGAATAATAGAACACATATCCTCCGCCTGGTCCCAAATCGCCGATGTCATAGTTTCCTGCTGCCGCATTCTGTGGCTTGGCAAGATTCTTGGTGAGTTCACGGCACATCGCAGGAAAACGGCTGAAAAGCTCGGCCACATCGCCCACTCGTTCATCAGAAGATGAGACGATTTCGGTGGAATTCACGTCCAGGATTTGGGCAATGAACATGACCTGCGCCCTGAATTTCATCGCCTGCCCCGTGACGACGACATTCGCATTCAACGCCTTTCCGAGCTTCGCCACCTTGTCGTTGTTCGACCAGTCCGACAGCTGGAAATTTTGCTGTGCCTTGATTTTGTCGAAACTGCTTCGGTCAACTACAGTGCATTTCCCCGTCCGCACGAATTCCGACAGGAACATCCGGTAGACCACATCCACCTCTTCCTGCGGCACTCCGCTTGAATCAAACGGCACGACTACCGCCACCGTTTTCTGCTGCTCTTGCTCCTGCGCAAGAACGCTTGCATTCACGAGTGCGAAAACTGCCGCAAGCGCAAGAATAGTTTTCTGCTTCATAATTTCCTCCAAAAAATTTCTCTCTCTCCGTTAATACACTATTCCGTCGCGTTCCCCAGCAACTCCGCGCACAGCCCTGTTACTTCCGCCATGAGTGCGTCCAGGCTTTCCGTCTGCCGCACGGCAATAGTAGCCGTCGGCGACTTTACGCCCAACATCGTGACGAACACGCCCGCCATATCGCCGAGCGCGAACACATTCCCGACGACGAGGAAGTCCGCGCCCGCTTCCGCCGCAAATGATGCCGCACGCTCCGCGTCTATCAGGTCGGAGGCGGTCAGCCCCTGCCGCGCAAGCAGCGCGCCCACGGCGCGGCGGTCGGCCACGGAGACCGTGCCGGATGCCGCCAGTTCCTCCGCGAGCTGGTCGGCGAATGCGTCCGCGTCATGCTGCGCAACGCCCGCCGCCTCATGCATCGTCTCCGCTGTCGTCCGCACCCGCGTCCACCTTTGCCTTGCCTTTCTTCCCGCCGAGCACTTCCTGCTTAAAATGCGCTATCTCGGTATTCGCATAGTCAATAAACGCCGCGTAATCCGCCACGCCTTCAAGCAAGGCGTGGGCGTTCACATGGAGCACAAGCATTCTATACGCCTCGTCGCTCACGGCACGTGCCGCCTTGAGCGCGCCCGCAGTTTTTGCCGAGCGTTCGTCCGTGCGCTGCCCTGTGAGCGAGCGCACATCCTCATTTGCCGCCTTGAGCTTTTCCACGAACGCCGTAAGCGAAAGTGCTTTCACTTGCTCGGCGAATTTTCCTTCCAAGTCCTGAATGAAATTCAAGAGCAAGCCCGTCTCCTTGTCCAGTTGCGCCTGCACGTCGATTTTGTAGTCCTTGACGTGCTGTTGCAGGATTTTCGCCGCCTCCGCCATGTCCGCCACGGGGAAGCTCGCGTAGCCGCCGACGGCTTTCTTGTAGCCCGCATAGAGCTGGTCGCGCAAACGGTCGGCTTCCGCGATTTTGTCGGTCGTCAGGCTCTTCGCACTGATTTGCAGGTTCTCGTCCTCGGCTTTCACCGCCGCGCGGAGCGCGTCCACCTGCACCTTGCATTTTTCGGACACAGTCGTGTCCTTTTCCGCCCGGTCTGCCATGTTAGACACGAACAGGAAGTGCGCCGCGTTGTTCATGCTGGTGAGCGGGAGCGACTGGATTTCTTTCATACTGAATCTCCTTTGCTATGATATGTTGCCGCCGCATACGCGGCGGTCGTTTCCGGGTAAGGTGCGCCCCGTCCGTTGGGCGCGGTGAGGGTGTCCGAGGCCTCGGACGGCGCTTTGTCAGTTGCTGTGGGCGCGTCCGAAGCCTCGGACAGCACTTTGTTGGCTGCTGTGGGAGCGTCGGAGGTCTCGGACGGTGCTTTGTCGATTGCTGTGAGAGTGTCGGAGACCTCGGACAGTGCTTTGTCAGTTACTGTGAGACTGTCGGAGGTCTCGGACAGCGTTTTGTCGATTGCTGAGAATGCGTCGGAGGTCTCGGACGGCACTTTGTCGGTTGCTGTGAGAGTGTCGGAGGTCTCGGACGGTACTTTGTCAGTTGCTGAGGACGT
>CAMWWZ010000134.1 GCA_947178095.1 uncultured Treponema sp. | reverse complement strand
CACTGCGGTTATTTTCGGCAAACTGGGAAAGGACGAAACGATAGAACAGAGCGTCCTAAAGAACCTGAAACTTGCTTCCGCCACCGGCGATTATACGATTCAAGTCAACGCATTCAAGGACTGCGCGAAGCTTGCGACGCTCGTTCTTCCCCAAGTGGGCGGTACGCTGGTCATAGAAAAGGACGCTTTCTGCGGATGCCGGACGCTGCGCACCGTGGTCGCCCTATGCGACAAGGCAGACTTTACCGGCAATCCCTTTGCGGACTCCCCCGAGCACCTGACGTTCGTCTGCAAGGAAAATTCCGAGGTGGCGCGCTTTGCCCGCGAGAACGGCTACAGGAGCGTGTATGCTGGATAGCGATTTTGAAAAGGCGTTGAAAATCAAAGGCTACGGCTCTTATGCGAAAGACAAGAGCCGCACTTCTGTGGAAGGAGTCAAATCGTTTGGCGGTGGCAAGGTCAAAGTTACCGTCATCGAATCTTTGGACGAATACGTGCGCTTTGTCGATACGCTCAAGACGAACTTTGAGAATCCCGTGTTCTACCGAGGACAGACGAACGCGAATTATCTTCTCTCTCCGAGTTCGCTGCGGAATAACCCTGCGAACGAGAACCGAATGATTGAGGCGTTCTCCCGTTATTTTTCGAACGAGGTGGACGCTTGCAGGAACGCCGTGGAAAAGCTCGCCCTCATGCAGCATTTCGGGCTGAAAACCCGCTTCCTAGACATCAGCGAAAATCCCCTTGCCGCGCTGTATTTTGCCTGCGTGCCGTACAAGAAATTCAGAAAACCTGAAAAGAACGTAGAGCATGAGACGTGGGGCGAAATTGTCCTTTTTCGCGAGCCGGAAAAGAATGACAATGGGAAACCCGCGCGCCCCAAGACCGCAGAAAGTTCCGACGCGAGCATCATCGCGAACACCGCGTTCATGGAACGTGGATTCCACCTGTGGAAGCTCGGCTCGCTTTGGAAAAAGGACGCAAACCAAGCATATAGCGAGAAGCACATAGATCTCAAGAGCATCGTGCGGAAGTCGCTCATCGTCCGCGTACCGCAGAACAACCCGCGCATAAAGAATCAGCGCGGCGCGTTCATCCTTGCCAACGCAAACATGGCGTGTATATGGAAAAATGACAAGGAAATCAAGCAAGGGGAATTAACCGACTATATTCTGCAAAGCGAGGGAATCATCACCTATGCGTCCCTGCTTGAAAACAGTCCGTTCAAGAACGATTTGGACGAAAACAAAACATGGCACATGAATTTTTGGAAAGTCAAGCCGTATGATGACGAAAACGGGTTCGAAGAATTCAGGTCAGACCCGTTCGACCTGCGGCGGCTCTTTTACAAGGACGAAAAAGGAATCCAGCAGGTCGTCCTCATTCCGCCCGAAGCAAAGAAAAAGATAAAGGACGAACTGCGACGCTTCAACATCACGGAAGAATTCATCTACCCCGACATGGACAGCGTGGCGAACGAGATAAACGAAACGATTGACAAAGACGAGCGATGCAGCAATTCAGGCAATCGCAATGAATAAGCGAGTTTTTCACAAGAAAAAAACGTGAAAAACTCGGTAGCAGGGCGAAGCCCTTGCGATGTATTTCTGTCGCAAACTTAAATATCAATATTTAAACGCGCTTCCTCCGATGAATTCGCGGATGATCGAGCGCGTGGGCACAGCCTCCGCCGGAATCAGCGGGAATGCGTCCAAGAATCGCAGAAGTCGGCACGCTTCGGAATACTCGCGCTGGGAGGGTGTAATGCATCGCAACAGCGGCTCGGCGTATATTTTCAAAACAGAAAGTTCATAGTCGAGCGCGGTATTCAAAATTGCGTCGGCATTGTTTTGGAACGGAAATATGTGAAGCCGCTCTCCGCGCCGCACGGAATCCCACATTGAAATTGTTTCCGCCGCGCTCTTTCCACGGAAATTGTTGTCGCGCACGATTCGTCGAATCAGGCGGTTGTCGCTCGTGGAAATGCGGTTGTGCTCGCTCATGTTCAGCTGCGTCAACGCGGAAAGGTAAAGCTTGAATTTGTATTCGCTTTTGACAAGCGGAGTGAGGCGGTCGTTCAGCCCGTGTATTCCTTCCATAATCAGAATGTCGCTTTCGCCGAGCTGCATCGTCTTGCCCTTGTATTCGCGCGTGCCCAAAGTGAAATTGTAGCTGGGAATGTCCACGACTTTTCCGTCAAGCAAGTCAACGAGATTGTTGTTGATCAGCTCGATGTCCAAAGCCTCGAGGCATTCGTAGTCGTAGTTTCCGTTTTCGTCTTTCGGATTGTTTTCGCGCCCAACATAATAATTGTCGAGGCTGATGACTTTCGGCCTGTAGCCGATGGCTTCGAGTTCCAAGGCGAGCTTTTTCGCGGAAGTGGTTTTTCCGGAACTCGAAGGACCAGCGATCAGAACGAGGCGCACTTTTCCGCGCGACTGAATTCGCGTCGCGATTTCGCTTATGCAGCGTTGCTGGAAAACTTCGGTTATGTTGATGAAGTCGTTCGCCTTGCGCTTGCTCACAAGTTCCGAAAGCGAAGCCACGGTGACCACGCCCACTTGCTTTCCCCAATTTTTGTAGCGTTCGTAAATTTCGGAAAGAACCGGAACGTCGTGGAATTCGGAAATCTCGTCGGGCTTCGCGCTCGTCGGGAATCTCAGCAAAAATCCTTTGCGATATTTCACCAAGTCGAAAACTTTCAGCATTCCCGTGGAAACCAAAAGCGGGCCGTAATACAAGTCCGTGAAAATGCGCTGCTCGTCCGCCGTTCCTTCGTTCACGACAATCGTGTTCATCTGAATTCGCGTCGGGCATTTGTAGTTCATTCCCTTTCGAGTTTCCGTGAGGCCGAGCGACTCGAAAGTCTTGACCGCGCGGTCGTATGAAATGAAATGCGTCTCAATCGGAAGATTTTTTTCCACAAGCGAGGCAAGCTCGTTTTTAAGCGCGGCAATCAGCTCGTCGGAAATTTCCTCGCCGTTTTGGAGCGTGTAATAGTAGCCGTAGCCCAAACTGTGCCCGATGACCAAATGCTTTTCGCTCGCGATGTTGTGGAGAGCCGCGGCGAGCACGAAGCAGAGCGTCCGGCGGTAGACTTCGCTTCCGTCCTTGTCGCTTTTGAGAACTCCTTCGAGCACGGAATCCACGATGAGCGCGCGGTTCAGCGAGCAGATTTCGTTGTTCACGCGCACCGCGAAAATCTCGTCGCGCGGCGCTCCGAGTTCTTCCAAAAAGTCGCAGGCGCGAACGCCCTGCTTTGCCTGAATTGTTTTTCCCGAAGGAAATGTTATGTTGATTTTGTACTCGTTCATTTTGTTCTCCCATAAAAGTCAAAAAGTTGCAATGCAATTTTAATCTTGCAAATTTTTCGCGCCGAATCCCAAAGGAAGAATTTCTTCGAGCGAGAATTCTTTCGTCATTCCGTTTCCGTCCTGAAGAATTATCTTGAAGGATTTCGCGTCGCAGAATTCCATCATCACTTGCCGGCACACTCCGCACGGCGGACAAAAATCTTTTACGATTCCGGCAGTTCCGCCAACGATTGCGATTGCCTCGAATTCGCGCTCGGATGACGAAACCGCGTTGAAAAACGCCGTGCGCTCCGCGCAGTTCGAAGGCGAAAACGCCGCGTTTTCAATGTTGCAGCCGCCGAAAATTTTTCCGTTTTTGCAAAGCAACGCCGCTCCCACCTTGAAGCCGGAATAAGGCGCGTAGGAAAATTTCAGCATTTCGTGCGCCTTTGAAAGAAGCGTGGATTTTTGAGATTCAGTCATTTTTTTATTATAGCAGATTTCCGCGAAAAATGGAAGAGTGAAAATCGCAAGGTTTCGCCCTGCGATTTTTTTCAGAAGAAAATCAAGCCAAGAATTCCGAGAGGAATCAAATAGCACGCAAACCATTCGAGGCGGCCTTTTTTGATTATTCGCATCAACCAAGAAAGGCTCGCATAAGCGGCGGCAAAACACGCCACGCAGGAAATCGCAAGCGGCAACGCACCCACGGCGGACATTTTCGAAACGTCGCGAAGCTCAAGCACGAACGCCGCCAAAATCGCGGGAATCGAAACGATGAAAGAATATTCCGCCGCCTGCGCGCCAGGAACGCCGCAAAAAAGCGCGCCCGAAATTGTCGAGCCGCTGCGCGAAACGCCAGGCAAAGTTCCGATGCCTTGAGCCGCTCCTATCACGAGCGCATGCAAAATCGAGATTCCTTGCGCGGAATTTTTTTTGGCATCGGGATTTTTTTCCGCAGAAATTTTTCGCCTTGAAAAAATTCCCGAAACAATCAAAAGCGCGGCGGTAAAAAGAAATCCAATGCAAACCGCCTTGATTGGAAATTCGGGAAGAGCCTTCGAAGTAAAAACTCCGATCGCGCCGGTTACGACGGTAGTCGCGATTACTGCCAAAATCGTGCGCCTTCCCAAATCTTCCGTGCCCGTAAGCAAATCGAACGCAGTTTCTTCCGACGAATTCTTTTCGGCAGGATTTTCATTCTGCTGCGAAGCGGGCTTTCTCAAAATCCATCTGAACAAAATCGCAAAAAGCCGCGCGATTTTTTTTCGGAAAAAAATTATCACTGCCAAAAGCGACGGAATGTGCAAAATCACGTCGAAAAGCGGCGGCACTTCTTGCAAGCCGAAAATGTGCTGCAAAACGGCAAGATGCCCGCTCGAAGAAATCGGCAAAAATTCTGCGATGCCCTGCACCACTCCCAAAATCAGCGCGTGAAAAATATTACTGTTCGCTCCCGTTTTTTAAATTATGAAAAAAATCGACAT
>CAMWWZ010000133.1 GCA_947178095.1 uncultured Treponema sp. | reverse complement strand
CATTTGCGTCCCGACCCGATTTATGGACCAAAAGCAAGTTTGACGGCAGGCATTATTCACGCGCGAATGGGACAAAACGAAGATGCCATTCAGGATTATGAAATCGGATTAAAGTTGAAGGACATTCCTCAAGACACTTTGCTTGAATTGAATTATCGTTTGGCTCAATGTTATTTTTCGATGAACAAAATCGCGCTTGGATTGGCTTGCCTTTCAAAAATAAACAGCATCACGTCAAACTACAAAGATGTTCCTGCTTTGATGTCGCGCTATAAAGAATTGAATCAAAATTCAAATTTGCAACTTTACTTGAACAGCGGAACTAGCGATTTCGTCGCTTTGTGCCGGAAACTCGTTATGTCTTATTATGAAAATGCGCGCGTCAAAATTACTGATGTTGATGTGCAACAAGATACAGTTGAAATTGCGTGCGAAGTGGACACGTCAAAATGGGAAGACAACGAAATATTTAAATTCTACAAAATGCCAAGTTCGTTGGGCGAATTGCCAGTCCGCGAATTTCTTTCGAAAATCCAAGACAAAAAAGTGGACCGCGGATTTTGCATAACGCCCGGCGTATTCAGCGACGAAGCGCACAAATATGTCGAAGGGCGTTCCGTGGATTTGGTGGAAAAAGAACAATTGATGCGCTTGCTCAAAAAAGTCACGCTGAAATAGTTCGAAGGCGAATTTTATTTTTCGATTAAAACTAAATTCCGCTCGCGTTCTTCCGCGCTCTCGTCCGTCAAAAAAGGCACATCGAGCGCGATTATATTGTAGCTGCTACAATTCGCAAGGCGCATTTCTTCGACAATGTTTTTGCGCTTTGCTTTGTAAGCCGCGAGCGTGCCGCCTTTTTTCAAAACCGCGAGCAAGTTTGAAAGCATTTTTTTTTCCAGCGGACGGAACGCGCGGAATGTTGCGATTTCAAAACTTTCATGCGGAATTTTTTCCAATTCGGAATTTTCTATGCGCACATTTTCCAAGCCGAGAAGCGCGCGGACGTTTTCCAAAAATGCGCATCGCTTTGACATTCGTTCCACCAAAACAAAATTGAATTGCGGAAATGCTGCCGCAAGCGGAATGCCGGGAAGTCCGCCGCCCGAGCCGATGTCCGCAATCGTAATTTTTTTGGATTCATTTTTTTTCGCATTCGCGGATTGCGATTGCGCAGATTCAGCGGAAATTTTTTCTGCGACGCGAAAGATTTCTTGCGCGGCGGAAAGGCTGTCTAAAATGTGGCGCACGAAAATTTCATCGCGGCTGGAAGCGTTCACCAAATTGTACGCGCCATTGAAAAGCAAAATTTCGCCCGCATAATTTTCCATGAGCGGCGCGATTCGCTCGATTTGATTTTTTGAGAAATTTAATTTCGCAAGACCGTCTTCCAAAAAATTCATCGTGCGTTCGCAGGATTTCCGATGTCCAAAAGCAAATCGCAATTTTCGCCGCCGTCAACATAATGCAGCATGACCAAATTGCCGGTGCGCGTTGCCGTGAGATTTTGCGCGGAACAAAATCGGCTCAAAGGAGTTTGCGTCTGCTTGCTTTGAAAAAGCGTCGGCGTTACAAAATATTCAAGTTTGGAATTCGAAGTTCCGTTCGCGGCGAAAAGCAAATAAAAAGTTTCGGAAATAGTTTCATTTTGGAAAAATGTTTTTACGTCGCCAGTGAGCAAAAAAGTTCCGTCGTTTTCCTCGTCGCTGAAAAAAACTTGGCTGCATTCGATGCTTTTTGAATTGATTAAAAATCGCAAGATTTTCGGCGGCGCGGACGAAGGCTTTGCGCCAACAGGCGCGGCGGAAATAAAATCTTTTTGCGCGGATTTTATTTGTTCGAGTTCGGAAAGAATTTTCGCCAATATTTTTTGTCCGTTCGCAGAATTCAAATTCGTTGCGCCCAAATTCAATGGATTGTTCGAAAGCGCGGAAAGCGAAGAAATGTTTCCGAGTGCGCCGCGCCTGGCAAGTTGCGACAAATCCCACGCGCTCAATCCTGAAAAAATGTCGGAAGATTCGCCGTCCAAAATTTTTTCGAGCGGCGCGGCGGCTTCGGATTTTTCGGCGCGTTCGTCTTTTTTTTCTTCCGAAGTTTTTTTGTTTTGCAAATATTGATTTTCCGGAATGTAAAGATTGCTTCCGGGTACTGGCGCGGAAATCGAAGGCATTTGCGGCATTTGCAATTGCGTCATCGGAGCTATCGGCGCGATTGGAGCAATCGGCGCAGTTTGGCAAAATGCGTTCGGCAAAAAAAACGCGCACATTAAAAATGTAAATTTGGATTTACATATTTTCAAGGCTTTCCTCCACAAACTTTAGTCGCTGCTGCAATTGCGCAATTGTCTTCGTAAGGCGGCGGGCTTCTTTTTCCAATTTCGTTTTCGCGTCGTCGGCATTTTGCGCTCGCGATTTTTGCTTCATCATTTCGCTTACGGTTACGGGGCTTTTTCCGCCAAGGAGCTGCTGTTCCGCCGAAGCGCGGTCGTCCGCCTTTCGGATTGCGCTTACCATTTTCATATTGTCGAAACCGAGCGCGGGATTCATCGGATTTTCCGAGCCCATCACCGAGCCGACACGTTTCAAATCCCGCGCGGCATTTCTCGGCAAGCAAAGAATTCTGTCGATGTAATCTTCATAGCGAATGTTCGCCTGCTCGCAAAGCGCGTGCGCTCGAATCAAAAGCCTTCCGAATTCCGACATGAGTTTTCCATTTTGTTCCAAATATTCCGTGCGAATTTTTTTCGTCAAATCTTCAAGTTCAGGCGAAGACGAAATGTCGATTTTGTAAAATCCTTTTTCTTCCGCAATCGAAAGCAGTTCCTGAAAGCGCGCCCAAAATGCCTGCGTGTGCACTTTCGCATTGTACAAATATTCCGAGCCGTAAAGCGCGAGCTGCTCTTCCGCGATTATGTGATGCGTGTATTCGTGCACCGCCGTGTAGACGAGCTGTTCGTCCGTCTTGAAATTTTTATTGTGAAGAACAATTTCGTGAGTGTCGGGCTTGTAAAGGCCATTGACGCGCTTGGATTCCTTGCCGCTTTGCACCACCGAAAAATCCAAATTCGATTCGTGAATCTGAAGGAGCATTTCCTTGATTTTTTCGTTTTCCATCAAAATCATCCTAGCACAAAATCTGAAAAAATGCTAGCATATTTTTTATGGAAAAAATCAAATCAATGATTGTTTGGGGCGATTCGATTTTAAAAGGCGTGATTTCCAACGGCGATTCGAAAGATTTTGAAATAACGCCGAACGATTCGCTTTCGCTTGTCGGAAACAAACTCGGAATTCAAATCGCAAACAAAAGCATTTACGGCGCGACGATTCAAAAATTGCGGCGCACTCAGCAAAAAAATTTCCGCGTCGGAATTGCGGCCGAATTCGGAATCGTAGAATCGGGCAGCAACGACTGCGATTTTGAATGGAGCGAAGTTTGCAAAAATCCAAATGCGCCGCGCGTGCAAAAATGTCCGCTCGAGGAATTTTGCAAAATCTTGGGAGAAATGATTTTGGATTCGCGGCAAAAAAAAATCACGCCGATCGTGATTACGCCGCCACCGCTTGTCACGAAATGGTGGTTCAAAAATATTTGCCTTGGGCTTGATGAAAAAATAATTTTGGATTTTCTTGGCGGCGATACAGAAAAACTTTTTCAAAGTCAGGATTTGTATTCCGAGGCGGCGAAAAATGTCGCGCAAAAGTTGAACGCGCAAATAATTGACGTTCGCGCAAAATTTTTGGCGCAAGGCGATTTTGAAAAATTGATGTGCCTCGATGGGATTCATCCAAATGAAAAAGGACATGAATTTATGGCGCGAATTTTCGAGCGCGAATTTCCGCGTCTGAACAAAGAATTTTAGATTTTAAAATGAAAGTTGATTTTTTGGAAAGCGATTCGATTCAGGAAATAAAAAATTGCGCCGCGCAAAATGCCGTTCCGATTGTGCGGGACGAAGGGCTGGAATTCATTTTGGATTTCATCGAAAAAAAAGGCGCGAAACGCATTTTGGAAATCGGAACAGGCATAGGATATTCTGCGATAATGTTCGCGAAGTGCGCCGCCGACATTTGTGTTTTCACGATTGAATCGGATGCCGAACGTTACGAGCAAGCCCAAAAAAATGTCGCGAGCGAAAATCTTTCGCAGCGCGTAACTTGCTTTTTCGGCGACGCGATGGAATTCGATTTTGCCGAAAAATTCGATTTGATTTTCATCGACGGGCCAAAAGCGCAGTACATAAAATTTTTTGAAAAGTTCAAAAACAATTTGGCGCAAGGCGGCGCGATTTTGAGCGACAATCTTTTTTTCCACGGAATGGTTCAGGACTTGAGTTTGACGCATAATTATTCCACGAAAAAGCTCGTGAAAAAAATTCGCAAATACATTGAGTTTTTAAAAGCGAACGAAGAATTCGAAACGCAATTTTTTGAGCAAGGAGACGGAATCAGCGTGAGCATTTGGAAAAAATGATTCGTGCGGAGGGTTTCATACCCCGACGCTTGCGTCGAGGTATGTTGATTTTGGATGCGCGGCGAAAAATACATCGCGCGTTGCAAATCATAAAATTTCGTTGAGCGAAAATTCCACATTATTAAAAAATGTCGATGAAAGCGCGAGCGAATTTTCTTCGCTTGAAATAAAAAAATTGTTCGTAAAAACTTTTTCGCCGCCGTTGATAAAAATTTCCAGGGAACTCGTGTCAATCAGGCAAAGCAAATTCAATTCGCCTTTTTCATTGAGTTCAACGCAAATGCTTTTTTTGTTCATCGCGCCGCCGCCTTCGATTGTGTTTTCGCGGTTGAATGAAAGTTCCATTTTTTCGCCGTTAAATTCAAAAAACGCGAATTGTTTTTCGCCGCCGATTTTTACGTTGAGCATTTCGCGCTC
>CAMWWZ010000132.1 GCA_947178095.1 uncultured Treponema sp. | reverse complement strand
TATTTTGGATGAAATCGAATCGAAAAATCCGCAAAAAATTTTTTCGCCTTCTTCAAGAAAAAAATTCCTTGAAGAAATTTTGGAATGCGAAAAACAAAATCCGTTTTCCAAAATGCGCGAGCATCGCGCGGCGGCTCCGTTCGCTTCGGGCGAAAAAAATTCCACGGCGGTGGTCTCGTGGCTTTTGGGCGAATCCTGCGACATGGACGATTACGCCGAGGCCGTTTTTCTCGGCTCGCTTTTGTGCGCCCATGACGGCGCGCCTTTGAACAGCGCGCTTTTGAAAAGTTCGCTCGGCTCGGACATTTCGCCGTGCAGCGGAACGGACGCTTCGATTCGGCAAATAAATTTCAGCGTCGGGCTTCGCGACGTAAAAGAAAAAAATCAAGATAAAGTGAAAAAGCTGATTTTCGATTCGCTTGAAAAACTTTGCGCCGAAGGAATTCCGCAGGACGACATCGACGCGGCGTTCAATTCGATTGATTTTGACAACCGCGAAATTAAGCGTTTCCAAGAGCCTTTTTCGCTCGTGCTTATGCGCAGGGCTTTGCGCACTTGGAATTACGGCGGAAAAGCGTGGGAGGGGCTTTTCGTGCGCGCCGCTTTCGAACGCCTCAAGAAAAAAGTCCGCGCGAATCCGAACTTCGTGAAAAAATTGATCGAAGAAAAATTTTTGAAAAATCCTCATTGCGTATTCACTGTGATTTCGCCCGAAAAAAATTTTTTAAGTGAACGCGAAAAAAATGAAAAGGAAATTCTTTTGCGCGAGATGAAAAATTTCGGCAAGGAAAAAATTCTTTCGGATTGCGCGGCTTTGGAAAAATTCCAAAAAAATTCCTGCGAAGATCTTTCGTGCCTTCCGCACATTCGCCCGAAAGATTTGAAAGTCTTCGACGAAAAATTGAAAATCCGCCGAACGAAAATCCGCGTCGGAAAAAATGACGTTCCGCTTTTCGTGAGCCGCGAAAATACGAACGGAATCGTCTACGCGACGGCCGCTTTTCCGATGGACGTTTTCGCGCCTGAGATTTTTCCATACATTCCGTTTTTCGCCTACATCCTCAACGAATTGGGTTGGGGCGAAATCCGCTGGGACGAAGCCTCGCGCCTTGTCGCGAAAACTTGCGGCGCGTTCAGCACGACGGCTTTTTCCAATTCGTGTCCGAAAAGCGCGGGCGCGAAAAAAATGCTCGAAAAAAATTCCGCGTTCGCAGGAAGACAATGGCTTTTTTGCAAGATAAAAATGCTCGACACGAAAATCGACGAAAGTTTCGCCTTGATGCGCGACTGCATTCTCGGCGCGAATTTCGACGACAAAAAGCGCGTGGCGACTTTGGCGCAGGAAATGCTGAACGAACTTGAAAGCTCGGTTTTGCCGGCGGGACATTTGGTGGCATCTTCACGCGCCGAATGCCGCTCAAGCCGCGAAAGCGCGATCGAAGAAATTTGGGGCGGGCTTTGCCAGATTTTCACGCTTCGGAAAATTTGCGCCGACATTGACGGCACGATTCAAAAGATGAAATTCATCGCGAAAAAAGTTTTCGCTTCCGGCGCGTTGCTTCACGTTTGCGCGGACGATGCTACGCTTCCGCTCGCTTTGGACGCGGTGAAAAAATTCGCGTTGGAATTGAATCTGAAATCTCCCGAAAAAAAATTCAAGTCTTCGGATTCGCAATTCTTCGAACTTACGGACATCGAGAATGTGAACTCCGCGAGCGACGAGGCTGTGTTCGCGCATTCCATGGTGGGATTTTGCGCGCTCAATTTTCGCGCTTCAAAATACGGAACTCGCGAGGCGGTGGCGGAAAAAGTCTTGGCGCACATTCTCACGAGCGGCGCGCTTTGGCAAAAGCTTCGCATGGAAGGCGGAGCCTATGGCGCGTTCGCCACGAGCGACAGCATCGACGAGACTTTCACGCTTTGCACTTACCGCGATCCGAATCCGCAGAAAAGCCTTGACGCGCTCGGCGAATGCCTTGAGGAAATCGCGCGGACGCAGTTCGATTCCGAGAGCGTGGAAAAAGCCGTCACCGGAACTTACAGCGGCGAAATCCAGCCGAAGACTCCTTCGGGCAGGGGAACGGCGGCATTTTTGCGGCAGCTTTATTTGCTCGACAATTCCGAAAAATTGCAGCAGATTCGGATTTTAACCACAATCGCAGCCGACGACATGCGTTCTGCCGCCAAAAGACTTTTGCGCTTGATGCGGCAAAAATCGAAGCGCGTAGTTATTTTGCAAAAAAATGAAAAATGCTCTAGCAATTTTCATAAAATTGAGATATAATTTTGGAGTAGGAAATTTTTTTGTGGTGGGGAAAATATGGACAAAAAAATGTCAAAGTGCATAGACCTTATGCGCGTTTTGGTTTCGGACATACAGGGTGCGCCTTTTTTGGGCGATGACTTCTCGCATGAATTGTATTCGATTTGGTATGAGCACGCGCAGCGCGATGCGGCCACCGCATTCGAATATCTCGATGAGAATTTCACAAATCAGGATGACATCATTCGCGCCATCGACAAACTTTTGAAATAGTTTCCGAATGAAACTTTAAACGCTCGTTATTCTCTAAACTAATTTTGCTTTTTTTCCGATAATAGGGAGAGGCAAAGGAGTATTTCTACGATGAGCGTTTCGAAAAGAGCGTTAAAGATAAACAATTACAAATTGACAAAAACTTCTCTCAAAAAATGCGGCTTCGACCGATGGCGTTATGTGTTCAACGCCGTCAATGCCACGAGCGGAGAAGAGCGTTGCTTTTTTATTGAAATCGCAGTTTTGAATCCTTTGCTGAATTCCGACCGCGTGGTTTTGTACGAATCGCAAAACGAAAATGTAAAGCCCGCGGACTTGCAGGCGGCACTCGCTGGAAACATAGAATTGGAGAGCGGAGAAGAAAAAGCCGCGCCGAGTTATTGTTGCGTTTGCGCCGGAATCTTGGGAAGAAATCCCCGGAGGCTCACGCGCTATATTCCGGTCTGCGAATTCTCATTCAAAAAAAATACGTTCAGCATAAAATCCGACTCATGCATATTCGGCGAAAATTCACTTTCGGGCGTTCAGGAAGTGACGAGGGCGGACTGCCGCAAACTTCCGATGGGCACGAGAAGCGATGTCGGAAAGATGGAATGGAATCTGAAATACGAAAAAATTTTTGACTCCGCGCCGGTTTCTTCAAAGAAAATTTTTTCATGGTATGCGAGCGGAATAAAAACCCAATTTTCTGGGCGCGTGATATTCGACGGAGAAGAATTTCTGATTTCGCCCGACAACAGTTTCGGCTACGCGGACAAAGCGTGGGGCTCGGAAATGCCTTGCCCGTTTTTGCACATCAACTCTTCGCGAATGACGAGCATCTTCACGGGAAAGATAATGCGCGACTCCGCGTTCGCGCTCGAATGCAATCTCGAAGGAAAAGTCGTCGTGCTTTCAAAATTCGGCGAAAAGGAATTCAGCTTTGGCCCTAAAAAGAAAATCAAAAAGTATGAATCCAGTTGGAGATGTGTGCGAAGCCCTTCGAATTCCGGCGGAGAAGAACTACATTGGTCTGTGAGCATCAACAGCAAAAAATACATTCTTGATGTCGATGTGTTTTCCGCCGTAAATGAGCTGATTATAAAAGATTACGATATGCCGCAAGGGGGAGGCGCGGTGCTTAAAATTGTGAGCGGCGCGAGCGCGACCGGCGAAATCCGCCTTTATCGGCAAATCAAAAAATCCCTGGAATTGATTCAGCATGCGAAGATCGTAAGCGCGGTGGCAGAATACGGCGTAAAAGATTCAGTCGATGACTGATTGCAGGATTTCGCTCGGCGTAGGTAAAAACGCGATACTGGAGTAGGGCGGAATCCGAAAAACGCGCGAGTTTTTTTGAAGCCCCTTACGGAAGCGAAACATTGCAGAGGCTATTTCCAAAGGAAGCGAAAATTCCTGTTCCGCATTTTGTCGCAGTGCTACGCACTGCTTACCGAGAAATTCCTCTTTACAAAACTCAATTTATGCCGTAAAATAAAATAGTAGGAAAATCGCGCGGGCTTTGCGAAGCGTGGCACGGAGGAAAAAATGATTCAAACCAAAAAATCAATCTCTTTTAAATACAAAGCATTTTTCATTCCGCTGATGTTTGCCGCCGCGCTGCTTTCTTCTTGCGAAAACCTCATTTCTAGGACTCCGCAGGAAATTACGGGGGGGGTACGGCGAGGTAGGAAATTCCGAAAGCGGCTCGCTGACCGTCACCGCCCGCATCTCGAACGGCTCTTCGCGCCACGCGATGCCTTCGATGCCCGAACTCGTCTATGCCGCGTTGCTGTATAAGGACGGCAATTCCCCTGCAAATCCGCCGTCCACAAATTTCGTCCAAGGAACTGCGACGGAAGATGGTAAATTAAATTTTTCATTTCAAAAGCCTGAGGACACAAGCGGAACATTCACGCTCGAAATATTCGCGTTCGGTAAGAAGGAAAACGCGGCGGATGAAAGTGCGACAGTTTTTTCTAGGGCAACCGCATTGCTTTCCGGAAGCAAAGACAAGTGCACAATAAAAGGCGACAAAATCAATGTGAGCGAGCCCATCGCGCTTTCGGTGAACAGTTTGTCCGAAGTGAAAGGCACTGTAAGCTTGAAAATAAAAGTGCCTGCCGAATGCTCGCTTGAAATCGACGACGCGCGTTTTTTCGTGACAGGCACTTCACCCGACTTCATCATCACGCAAATTGGCGACGGAATTTCTTCTGGCGCGTATCAAGTGACTTTCACTGTGAAGAAAGGCGTGGAAATCGTCCACATTTTTTCCGAATATATAAACGTGTTTCCCGGAATGTGCACCGACACTTGGAACGGCTTGGAAAAAGACGGCGCGAAGGAAATCACGCAAAGCATGATTTCCTCAACGGTGTACGTGCGCGGTGAGGGCGGCTGGTACGACACGACTTCGCCTTACAATGACGGCGAAACAGCCGAAGCGGACGACACCAATTCGGGAAACTTCCTTTCGCCGCTTGCTTCGATTCAAAAAGCCGTGGACACAGTAATCGCGCGGAACGACGGGGCAAGCGAATACACGATTTACATCGACGGAAAGTTCACTGCCGCATCTTCAGCCGCGCTCGCAGATTTCAGCGGTGTTTCGAAGCATTTGTCCGTAAAGATTGCGGGTCTTGACCCGTCAAGTCTTGACTCGTCAACAAAAGCGGTTATTGACGGAAACAATTCCGCTCGCGGCATTGTCGTGGGAAGCAGTAGCGCGCAAAAAG
>CAMWWZ010000131.1 GCA_947178095.1 uncultured Treponema sp. | reverse complement strand
AATTTATTTCAGTCTGCGAAGAGTCGATTGCGTTTTCGACATCTTGCGCCTGCAAATTGCCAAGGAAAGAGAAAAGTGCTATTGTCAATAAAAATAATTTTCGTTTCATAAAAATTTTCCATATTTTTTCAGCAACGAACGAATCTTCAGACTCGGGAGTTGCTAAAAACGCGATTTTGCAACGAAGTAAAAAATCGCAGTGAATGCGCGAGTTTTTTGGGCAACATTATCACATAATAACAATTTTATACAGTTCAATACTTGATGTCAAGGAGTCGTGAAAAAAATTCGAGTGTCGAAATAAAACTGACTTTGACGCTTTTTTGTTTGGTGTTGATATTTTTAAGTCTTGCAATTTCTCATTTTTCACTGTAATATTGAATTCATGAAAAAACTCGGAATCATCGGCGCGATGGAATGCGAAGTGAAAATCATTTTGGACGCGCTCGCGCAAGGCGGAAATGTCTCGCACACGAACGCGGGCGGAACAATTTATCACGAAGGAAAAATCGGCAGCGCGGAAATTGTCCTTGCGAAAAGCGGCGTGGGAAAAGTGAACGCCGCGCTTTGTGCCCAAAGAATGATTTTGCAATTCGGCGCGGATTTCATAATAAATTCTGGAATCGCGGGCGCGATGGGCGCGGGGCTTGGAGTTTTCGATGTGGTGCTTTCGAGCGACGCGCTTTACCACGATATGGATGCCAGCGCGTTCGGCTACAAGTCCACGGAAATTCCGCAAATGGAATGTTCTGACTTTCCCGCCGACAATGATATGATAGAAAAAATCAAGCGCGTTTTTCCGCTCATTCCGGAAAGCGCGGGACACAAACTCGCGGTGGGAAGAATTGCTTCAGGCGACCAATTTGTGGCGGACAAAAATCAAAAGGAACGAATCAAAGAAATTTGTGCGCCGCTTTGCGTGGAAATGGAAGGTGCTGCCGTGGCGCACGCATGCTTTCTCAATAAAACGCCGTTCGTAATTATGCGGACGCTTTCCGATATGGCGGACGACACTGCGGAATCCACTTACAATTTTAATGAAGAGGTTGCCGCGAATTTAAGCGGCGCGATATTACTTGAACTTTTAAAGCAAATTCGGTAGATTTATAATATGAACATTGCGGCAAAATTCAAAGAGACGGCAAAATCCGTCGTTCCCGTAATTCTTATAGTTCTTGTTTTGGGACTTACAATAGTTCCGCTGGATAAAATTCTTTTGGCGCGATTCGTTGTCGGCGGAATTCTTTTGATTGTCGGGCTGACGATTTTTTTGCTCGGCGTTGATATGGGAATCGAGCCGATGGGCGAGCGTTGCGGCTCTTCTCTCGTGCAAAAACGAAATCTGCCGCTTTTGCTCGGATGCGCTTTCGTGATTGGTTTTATCGTTACGGCCGCCGAGCCTGACATTCAAGTTTTTGGCGACCAAGTGCGCTCGATTTTCAAATTTGTCGATAAATTTTTGCTCACTTTCGTAATTGCCGCCGGCGTGGGATTGTTCATCCTCATCGGGCTTTTGCGCACGGTTTTGAGATTTTCCATAAAAATCACTTTTGCCATCGCATACGTCGTGCTTTTTGCGCTCGCATTTTTCGCGCCCACAAGTTTTTTGGGAATCGCGTTCGATTCAGGCGGAGCGACCACAGGTCCTATGACAGTGCCTTTCATTATGGCTTTGGGCTTGGGCGTTGCGACAGTTCGGCGCAATTCCACTTCGTCAACTGGCGACGACGGCCCGTTCGGACTTACGGGAACTGCTTCCGTGGGTCCGATCATGGCGGTGCTGATTTACGCGATTTTTTTGAGCCGCGCGAATCTCATGCAAAAATCGGTGGACGTGGTTGAGGAACTCGCGTTTGAAACTGGAACTGGAATTTTCTCGCAAGTGTTCTCGCCGTTCACGCAAATTTTTTCGTCAGTTTTGCATGAATCGCTTTTGTCGATCGCGCCACTTTTCGCGCTTTTCATAATCTTTCAACTTTGGCTTTTCAAAATGACGGCGCGACAAGTTTTGCGTTTCATCGTTGGATTTGTGTATGCGTTCATCGGGCTTTCTGTTTTTTTGATCGGAGTGAACGGCGGCTTCAGCGATGCTGGACGCGCGCTAGGAGAAATTTTGGGAAGATTCGCTTCGGAACGAGGCGGCTTTTACTTTGCGCTTCTTGTCGGAACGGGCGTGGTTTTCGGCGCGATAATCGTTTGCGCAGAACCTGCCGTTTGGGTTTTGAGCGAGCAAGTGGAACAAGTTTCGGGCGGCACGATAAAGCGTCGCGCGTTGCTTTTTTTCCTTTCGGCAGGAACGGCGTTTGCAATCGCGCTTTCGCTTTGGCGCAACATCAACGGATTTTCGCTAAGATATATTTTGGTTGCGGGCTATGCCGTGGCTCTCGCCTTGATGATTTTTGCGCCGCCTCTTTTTACTGGCATCGCGTTCGATTCGGGCGGAGTCGCGTCTGGTCCGCTCACTTCGACGTTCATTCTTTCTTTTACGATTGGCGCGGCTGGAAAAGACGCTTCGGATTCTTTTGGCGTGATCGCGCTTGTGGCGATGATGCCGCTCATTGCCGTGCAAATTATGGGAATCGTTTTCAAAGTGAAGAACGCGCGTGGTGAAAAAATTCTTGCGGAAAAAGCGGCGGCTTCAGTAATGACGGAAGGTTCGCATTAATATGGTAGGTTGCCGAGTTTGATTTTGGAAGAATCACACTTGGTTTTTTATGAGAGGATTAAGTAAAAACGCTGCCTGAAATATCGTCAGCATTTTTACTTGTCAAGTTCGTGCTTTCGCCCGAACTTGCTTGTTGAACTTGTGCGTTTCAATTTCATTGAAAACGCACGACAAAAAATCAAATTGCAAAATTGAAATTTTGAAATTTGATTTTTATGAGAGGTAAAATGTTTAGACTTATTGTGAGCATCGTGCCGAACAATTCAGGCTCGCTCATAAGTTCCGCCGCGAACGGCGCGGGTGCTTCGGGCGGCACGATAATTCCTGGACGCGGAACGGCTTCGAACGACATACTTTCAATTTTGGGCTTGGGCGACAGTTCGAAAGAAATCGTTTACATTGTCGTGGAAGATAAAATCGAAAACGATGTTCGCGCTGCAATTGAAGACGCTTGCTCGAAGAAAAAACATTTTGGCGTGATGTTCACTGTGGACGTGAATAGTTTCATAAAAAGCGGAACGAAATCGAATTTGACTTTGGGGGAAAAATCTATGGATTCAATTGAAAACAATTCTTTTCAGATGATCAACATAATCGTGAACAAAGGCTACGCCGAAGATGCGATGGCGGCTGCGCGAAAGGCAGGCGCGGGCGGCGGAACGGTTGTCCTTGGGCGCGGCACTGCCAAAGAAGGCGACGAAAAATTCTTCGGAGTGGAAATCGTTCCGGAAAAAGAAATGCTCGTGATTTTGGTGGAACAAAGCAAAGCCGAAGCCGTCGTGGAAGCGATTCAAAATCTTGAATGCTTTTCCAAGGGCGGAAGCGGCGTTGTTTTCTGCGCGGACGCAAAACGCTTTACGCTTTTGGGAAAACGATAGCGCGTTTATGCTGAATTATATTCGTCTGAAAAAAATCGATTCTTCGAATACTTACGCGCTTTCGCTTTTGAACGAAGCGACGAAAAATGGCGAAGTTCGTTCACTTGAAAAAAATGTCATCGTTGTCGAAGAACAAAGCGCGGGGAGGGGGCGGATAAATCGCAATTTTTTTTCACCGCCAAAAACTGGTCTTTATTTCACCGCGATTTACGCGCCGCCATTTCCAATTGAAAATTCTGCAAAGTTGACAATCTTGGCGGCTCTCGCAGTTTGCCGCGCGCTTCAAAAATTGTTCGGAATTCCAGCCTTTATAAAATGGGTGAACGACATTTATGTGGACGAAAAAAAAGTTTGCGGCATTTTGGCGGAAGGCCATGTCGATTCACGCTCGCAAAAAATCGATGCCGCTGTAATCGGAATTGGAATAAATATTTTGGCGAAAAATTTTCCCGAGGAAATCCAAAAAAAAGCCGGCGCGATTTTTCAAGATGAAAGCCAAGTTCCTGAAATTAATTCGCTGAAAGAAAAATTGCTTTCCGAGGTTTGCAAAAATTTGTACGCGCTTTATGATTCAACTTTAGAAAATTCCGCCGCATACGGCGAGGCACTTTCGGAATACAAGTCGCGCTCGTTTTTGATTGGAAGGCGCGTAAAAGTTTTTCCTTTGGTCGGCGATGAAAATTCTTTTTTTGCCGAAGTGCTCGACATAGACGATGAAGCGCGCCTTGTCGTGCGCACGGAAGGCGGAAATATTTTGCGGCTTGAAAGCGGCGAAGTGTCCACGGAATTTTTTTGAATTTTAAATTTCAAATCCGTCTTGCAAAATTCAATTTTACACAATCCTTACGGAAGCGGCGTGAGTTCCAAGATTTTTTTGATGATGTCGTCCGCGCCCACTCCTGCCGCGGCCGCCTCGTAGGAAAGCACGAGCCGATGCCGCAAAACTTCGCACGCCACATTTTTCACATCGTCTGGCAAAACGAACGAACGTCCCGCGAACAACGCGCGCACTTTCGCACATTGCAAGAGCGCGATTCCCGCGCGAGGAGACGCGCCGAAATTTATGTAGCGTCCGATTTCGCTTTTTCCTTGAAAAGATTTTTGCCCTGCGCCGTGCAAGCCTTGCGTGTCCGCGCTCGGCCTTGTTATGTTCACGATTGAAACAATGTATTCGATGATTTTTTCGTCGCACACAATTCGTTCCAAAACTGCGCGGCATTTTTTCAAAAGCGATTCGCTGAAAACTTTTTGCACGGGAACGGAATGCGCGTTGCCGCAAGTTTTTACGATTTCCACTTCTTCTTTCGTGCTCGGATACGGAACAACGATTTTCATCAAAAACCTGTCAAGCTCGGCTTCGGGCAAATTGTACGTGCCTTCCTGCTCGATGGGATTTTGCGTCGCAAGCACGAAAAAAGGTTCGGGCAATTTGTAAGTGTCCTCACCAATCGTAACTTGCTTTTCCGCCATCGCCTCAAGCAACGCGCTTTGGACTTTCGCGCTCGCGCGATTTATTTCGTCGGCAAAAACGACGTTTGTAAAAACAGGACCTTTCCGCACGGAAAATTTTCCGGAATGCTGCTCGTAAATCAAAGTGCCAGTCAAATCGGCGGGAAGCAAATCCGGCGTAAATTGAATGCGCTTGAATTCAAGCCCTGAAATTTCCGCGAATGTTCGCACCGCCAAAGTTTTTGCAAGCCCGGGAACGCCTTCCAAAAGAACATGCCCGCCCGCAACAATGGCGCATAAAATTCCGTCGATGACATTCGCTTGCCCCACCACGCGCTTTGCCACTTCCGCGCGACATTTTTCTGCCGCTTCCCTGCATTCGGCAAAATCATTTTCGTTTATTTCTTTTTCCATTTTTCGCGCCCTAAATTTATTTCAATATTTTGCGAAAATCATTATAACAAAATCCGCGAATTTTTTCTATAACAATTTGAAAAAACTTCCAAAACCGATTGGAACTTTACGCACCATTGCGCAAGCATTTTTTCAAATTTTCAATCGTCGCGCCAAGCCTCATATTCGCGGCGAGAACGCGCGGCTTTTTGCGCGCTCCATCGCGAAGATTTTTCTTCCAACATTTCCGCGTCTTCGCGCCCCTGAAAATTGTTGCGACGCGGATAGTTCAATAAGCGAGTTTCTGAAAGAAACTCGAAGTTAAAGTTTGCGGCACTATTTTGACG
>CAMWWZ010000130.1 GCA_947178095.1 uncultured Treponema sp. | reverse complement strand
GGCAAAATGTCGAACAAATTCGTGTTTACGAAAAATCGTCGTCCGCACAAAAATAAAATTCCCAACGCAAGAAAAATCGCGCCGTGAAAAACGCTCCACGAAATCACGCCGAAATTTTTAAAACGAAAATTATTTTCCTTATGGATTTTCTTCAAAAAAAGATTTTTCATCGTTTGTAAGTGTATCAAAAAATTCGTGTCCGCGCAATTGATAAAATGTCGAATCGCCATTTTTGAAAACCATTCGCATTTCGGTGGCGACGCAAGATTCTTTCGAAAATTTTCCCGCAATCGAAATTTTTTCGAGCATTGCTTTTATGGAAGCGTCGCGCGGAAAAATTTCCACGCGCCAATTTTCTCCTTGGCAAGAAAAATCAATCTGCGCGTTTTGTTCGATTGCGTTCAAGTTGCCGGAAAAAAGTGCGCTCGTCAAAGCGGCCATTTGCGAATAAATTTTATTTTCGCCGCTTTGAATTTTCGTGCGCTTGCCGCGAGAATTTTCCGTGAGCATAAAATCGTTTGTAACGACTTGCGTAGTTTTTATCGGATTTTGGGTGAACCAAATTATTCCATTTTCGGGCGCGATCGTAAAATTGCCGCTGGATTTTATCGCGCGATTTGCTTTCGTGGAAAATCGTTCCAAAGAAAATTCGCCGCGAGTAATTTTGTTTTTGGAAAGCGCGTAGCTCACTTCTTGCAAATTCGTTTGCGCGAAAATTGCGTTTGCAAAAAATGCCGCTAATAAAATCAAAAAAATTTTTTTCATAAAAAATCCATTTTTTATTTTAATTGAAAATTCGTGCGCCGCTTTGAAAATCGGCAACGCTTAATTAGTTGCTGATTTTAAACGCTCGACTTTTTCCGTGAAAATTTTCGGGCAGACAAAAAGCGTTTCGTTTTCCGGCATTCTCACAGCCATTTGAGTTGTTTCTGCTTTTGTCACAATTTGTCCAGTTTTGAGGCTGCGGATTTCGTACTTTATGCGGATTCGATTTTCCCATTCGACGAGCGTCGCTTTTACAATCGCTTCTTCTTCGAATTGCAACGAGCGAATGTATTTTAAATTGAGCGTCGTAACTGGAAACATAAATTTTGTCGCGACCATATCATTGTAGCCGTAGCCGATTTTTTCGAGCAAATTGCAACGCGCCACTTCCAAAAATTTCACATAGTTTCCGTGATAGACAATGTTCATGCTGTCCACGTCATAAAATTCCGCGCGGATTTTCGTTTCAAAGCTGATTCCGTTTTTCACGACTTCAAGTTCATTTTCCACTTTTTTCTCCCGAATTTTTTTCGTCAGAATCTTCCGCAGGGAACGCCCAAAAATCAAAAAAATTGTACCATTGGTACGGATAAATTTTGCAAAATTCTTCGAGCGTCCGCGCGTATTCGGCGCAAAGATTTTTTATGCTTTCGTCGCGTTTTTTGCGCGAAGAAGAAATTTCCGTTCGCGCCTTTTTCACGTACATTTCGAATTTTCGCGAAAAAAACAAATTTGTTTTTTTAAATCCAAATATAAAATAAATTGGCGCGTCCAAAAGTAACGCGAGGAAAAATGCTCCGTAAGAAAAAGGCGCGGGCTTTCCCAAAAAATTTTGCGACAAAATTCTTTGCGAAGCGTTTTTCGAAATTCTGTCGCCGGCGCAAACTACAAGTCCGCCGCGCGAAATTGTGTCCATAAATTTTTCCATCGTGGCTGGCGTGATTTCGTTGATGTCAACCGTGTTTTCAAAAAATTGCGGCGAAATTTGTTGAAGCACTTTTGAAAAATTGGAAGAAATTTCATTGTCGGAAATCACAGTCAGCGCGACTTCGTTTTGCACGCCCATTTTGTGAGCAGTGGCGAGCGAGCGCAAAATTTCAAAATTTCCCAAATGCGAAATGAAAATGAATGCGCCGCGTTTTTCGTTGAGCTGTGAAATCAATTCTTGAACATCATCGTCGCGCAAGCAAATATTTTCGAACGGAATCGGATTTTTGGAATTCGTCCAGCAATCAATTTTTTCGCCAAGAGTTACGGCAAACGATGCAAATTGTTTAAGCGGCTTTATTTTAAAACTCGGATCGATTTCCTTCAACTTTTTTTGGTAGCGAATCACTTCGCATCTTGCTCGCTTGTCAAAAATGAAATAAAAAAGCGAAGCACACCACGCGATGAAATTCATAAGAAATTTTGGAAAATGTTTTAAACACCAAAATGACAGCAAATATGGATATGTCGAATGCGCGGCTTCTTTTTTGTCAAACCACTGGATGCCAGTTTTTTTCATTTTTGTTTTTGGAGAACCTCGCGGTTTTTTCGCCTGTGCAAAATCGGATAGCGAATCCACATTCCCACCGTGAGCCGCGCAAACATAAGCGAAATGTGGATGTTGTCGCGCACCATGCGGAAATTCGATTTTCCATCGACAGGATATGTAACGTGAACGCCTTTGTAAATTACAGGAACGCCGCGCCAAATCATCCGAATCAAAATTTCTGAATCAAATCCCATGTGCGTGTCAATCCAAGTGCGACGACAAATTTCATAAAACGGCTTCACAGGATAAATTCTGAATCCGCACATCGCGTCTTTCATCTCGCCAGTTTTGTCCAGCGTGACGAAGCGCGAATAATTGTTGCTGATTTCCCTTGACTTGAGCCGAACCGCTGGAACAGATTCATCGAATTTTGGGAAACCGCAAATCAGGGCTTCGGGATTTGATTGCGATTCCTGCAAAAAATCGCCGCAAGCCTGCGCGTCATGCTGGCCGTCCGCGTCGATTTGAAACAAATGCGTGATTCCCAATTTGTGCGCTTCCTTGATTCCTCGGCAAACCGAAAAGCCTTTTCCGCGATTGCGCCTGTTCACGACGAGCGTGATTTTTGGAAAGCGAGCGGCGACTTCGTTTATGAGAATTTTGTTTTGGGAATCGTTTCCGTCGTCCACGATGATAATTGGCAAATCATATTTTTGCAACGAAGAGACAACTTGCGATAGCGTGCTTCCGTGATTGAAAACAGGGATCAAAAATGCCCACTGCATTCATACCCCCCCCCATCGTCTTTTCCAATAAGGGCGAAAGTGCCTGTCGAATAAATTTTTTCGCCGCTCGTGTCGCTCAATTTATATGTGATAGAATTTTTTTCGGAATTGAATTTTATGTTCATGCGGACAGTGGCATTCGGAAAAATCGGCGCGCCGAATTTCGTGCGCTTCGTTCCGGAAAAACCGATCGGAACGCCAAAATATTTTTTCGAGAAATGCGCCATCAAATCGATTTGCGCCACGGCCGGAAGCAATTTGATTTCAGGAAAATGCCCTTCAAAAAAATCGCAAGTCTCCGGCACGGAAAATTCCAGCAAAACTGAGTCGGCGTTTTTTTCGATTACCGTTTCCGGCGCAATGCCATGCTTGGTCAAATACATAGAAGAATATTTTAGCAGATTTTTCAATATTTGTAAAGGTCGCGGCGCGGTATATCAATAAGAGCGAATCAGTACTGTAATTTCATTACGCCGAAAGCCTTGAAGCGTTTGTCGCCCGATTTATAAGATCTGTGAGAAACGCCGCTAATATTTTCTTTTTCCGTGGAATCAATGAAATAGACATTGCCGTCTTTTTCGCAATCAAAAAGCGCGATATGCGTCACCTTTTGAGAATCTCCCTCGCCCATAAAAATCAAATCGCCCTGCCGCATTTTTTCTAACGGAACGATTGAAGCGGTGTTTTCATACATATAGTTCGCCGACATGTCGGAAAGAAGCAGAGAATATTTTGTATCGACCATTGCATATTTGTAGCACATAACCACAAGCCCTGAACAGTCGATAGCGATTGCAGAGCGCAAGGGCGATTGTCCGCCCCATTCATAGATTGTTTCAGAATCTTCGTACAGTTCGGCAAAACGGAACGCCCGCGCCGCAATTTCCGCAGGGCAGTCAACAACGATTTTTAAATCTGAATTATCATCAATATTGCAGGAAGCAAAGAGAGAAAACAAGAAAGCGCAAAGAAAAAAAGAAAATTTGCATTTCATTTTTACCCCCCCCCCAAAAAAAAACAAGCGCATTTTCCACACAATGCATATTCATGATGAGGGATTCAAAAATCATTCAGCCTTTGCAAACAAAGCTTGTATTTCCTGCTTTTTATGCTTGCCTTGCAAATCGCAGGGAAGCTTTTCCACGAATCGCCATTTTTTCGGAATCACGACGTTTTCGAAAAATTGCATCAGATAATCGTGGAAAAACATATTCACATCGAATTTTTTTTGCTCGCAAAACTTTTGTTTGCCCGCTTCGTTGAATGCCACGGCTGCGGCCAAATATTGGCGGCGGTCGCTCATCGCCACGACGCAGACATCTTGCACGAAGCCGCTTTGCAAAATCCGATTTTCCACTTCCGCGAGCGAAACGCGCTTTTCTTCGATTTTCACGATTGAATCGGCGCGACCTTTTAAAATGAATTTTCCGTCGGGAAAAATTTCCACCAAGTCGGCGGTTTCAAAGCCTTCGGGATTTTTTATGTACGGCGACTTTATCACAAGGCAGCCCAAATCATTCTGCCAAATTTCTGCGTTGTCGAACGGAGTCCATTCCAAACCGTTTTTGCTTTGCCGCCACGCAATGCCGCTCGTTTCCGTGCTGCCATAAACTTCCACCGGCCAAAATCCGAAAATCTCGTTCGTGCGCTTTGCCACTTCCGGCAGCAGAACTCCGCCGCTCGTAAAAATGAACGGCTCTTTCAGCGGAAGCGGATTTTCTCCTTGCGCATCGTTCGTGCGTTTCAAAAAAGCGGGCACGGCAATAATCATATATTTTTCGTCGGAAAATTTTTCGAACTCGGAAGGAAATTCAATTCGCGTGCGACGAAACGGAACGCCTGCTGCAAACGGAAGCGAAATCGTGAACAAAAATCCGTAAATGTGATGCTGACTCACCGTGGCCAAAAGTTTTCTCCGCAAAAATTCATCGCCCCATTTTGAAAAAATAAAAGCGTTGTCCTGCTCGAATTCCTTCATTCTTTGCACAACATCTTTCGGCTTGCCCGTGCTTCCCGAAGTGAACATGTGAATCCGAGTTTCTTCCGAAACGATTTTCGGCGCGGAACGAATTTCGCTTTCCGGCGGCAACGCAGAATTTTCTATAATTGAAGCGATGCTAAACGCGCCCAAAGAATCAATCGTCGAAGCCGCGTCGCTCAAAAATTCCTGGCCGGGCTGTTTCATTTCTTTTATGAATTCGCTCGAAATGTTCGCCGTGAGCATGACTTGTTTTTTGCATTGAAGCAGCGCGACGAACGTCACCAAAAAATACCAATAATCATTGCAATGCAAAATCCATTCGCCGCAATTTTTGCTTTGAATGAACGCGCGCATTTTCGCCGTGTCGCACAAAAAATCTTTCCAAGTTTTGTAAACGCCATCCGACCAAACGCCTTCGAAGCACATCACAAAATCGTCCGCGCGACTTTCCGCCTTGAAATCACAAATCGAAAAATAATTTTGCATTTTTTTGTTCACCTTCATCCTTACAAAAAATTCAATTGCGAAAATCATTCCCATTATGAAATAGGAAATTCCGCCGTTATAAATTGACCAAATTTTTTCCGAGCAAAAAAAAGCCGTGTAAATCGCCGCCGCGATGTTCAGCACAAAAAACGCGCACCAAACAATCGTGACTTTTTTGCAATAATTTTCCACGCGCGTTTTGTACGGACTTTTCAAAATCGATTTGTCTTGCATTGTCGCGAAGCGAAAAACAATTGGCGGCGGCGAAACCAAACTAGTCGCGAAAAAAAACAAAAACGTCGTGCACACTGCGACAGGATAAAGTTTCAAAAACAAACTTGAATTTGCGACGAAGCATAAAATTCCTGCGGTGAGAAAAAAGAACGAAGAAAGCAGATTTTTAAAATTGAATCGAATTCTGCCGAAAAAATTTCGCGGATTTTTTTTTCGTTCTTCCGCAGAATTTTTGCCGTTT
>CAMWWZ010000129.1 GCA_947178095.1 uncultured Treponema sp. | reverse complement strand
AACTTCCGTTCATGCAAACGGCGGTACGCCGTATGCGCCAGCCGCGCGAGCGGCGAATCAAATAATTTCTGCTAATGCAATGGAACGAAGTGCCGATGCACAAGCCGCGCAAGCGGCGGTTCAAATAATTTCCACTCATGCAACGGCATGGAATGCCGATAATATAAAAGGAGAAATCTTTTGCGTTGGTCGCGATGAAATTTCTGCCGCGCTTTTTTCTTTGGGCGAAAAGGATGGCGGCGTTGAGAAAATCATTCGGGCACAAGATTTTTTACCTTTTATAAAATCGAGGTTGCAAGATGGAAGAAGTTCGAGATGATGTTCAAGTCGCGCAGGAAAAATCGGCGGGCAAAAAGACGAAAAGCTATTCCGCCGGAAAATTCGAAGGCCCTCTCGATTTGCTTTGGACGCTCATCCGCGACAGCAAAATCAACATTTACGACATTCCCATCGCGCAAATCACCGACCAATATTTGGACTACCTCGACAATCTCGTCGATACGGATTTGACCGACCTTTCCGAATTCTACAGCTGGGCGGCGAAGCTCGTCTACATAAAAAGCCGGATGCTCTTGCCGGTGGAAGTCGCCTACGATGACGACGACATTGAAGATCCGCGCCAGGAATTGGTGGACCGCCTCATCGAATACCAGAAATTCAAGCGGCTTTCTGAACTCATGGAAGAGCAGGAGGACGATTCCGACTACGTTTTCGAGCGCAAGAAAATCCAGAGGATGCTTCCGTTCGACGATGCGGAATCGCAGTGGGAGCGCGTGGACACTTGGGAACTTTTGCAGCAAATGCAGAAGATTTTCCGCAACATGATCAGCAAATATTCCAACGAAAAAATCCTCAATATGTACGAGGAAGTTTCGGTGAACGAAAAAATCACGCTGATGAACGAAAAGCTCGAAGAGACGGGCGAATGCATGTTCACGGACTTGATCACGCGGCGCGGAAACAAAATGGACATCGTATGCGCGTTCATGGCGATTTTGGAGGCCGTGAAATTCAAGATGGCGATGATTTACCAAAGCCGGCTTTTCGGCGACATAAAAATCTGCAAATACAAAAACGACGGCGAAAAAGTGGTTGCGTAGTGCTTTCGGCTCGCGGCAATTTTATTTTCGAATTTTTTGAAGCCCCTTACGGAAACTTATCTCCGCGAGTTTTGACAGTTTTTGGTAGCGTAGCGGACAAAAATGCGAGCGGTGCGAGCAAGACAAAACTCGGTAGCACGGCTTTGCCGTGCGTAGCGAAACGCGAATCATTGTGCATCGAGAATCGTTAAAATAACGATTGCCGAATCATGCTGAAGCACAAATCGTTATTTTAACGAAACTCAAATCATTGTGCGACACAAATCGTTAAAATGACGAATTCCAAATCACGCTGAAACATAAATCGTTATTTTTGACGAAATGCGAATCATCGTGAACGAAGAATCGTTATTTTAACGAAATGCGAATCATTGTGCATCGAGAATCGTTAAAATAACGAATCTCAAATCGTGCCGAAGCCGATTTTCAATGTTTTAGTTGATTATGCTGTTCTTCTGTAAGGCAAATCAAATTGCCGACGCTGTTGTCGTAGCCGTTATTTGTGATGTGATGGACATGATATCCATCCGAACTCTGCTTTCCGAGGAAGGCTTCGGCAACCATTTGGTAGACGCAGCATTTAGGCAATTTTTCTTCCGTGTCCAAGACGAGGTAGCCCACGGCTCTGCCTTGCGCGTCGCTATCTTTTTGCGGAACGATTTTTTTGTTTTGGCGGACACGTCCGTATGAACTCACTTCAAGACCGTCGAATTTGTCGATTTTATAAGGCTTCCAAACTTCGCCTGGCAAATCATTTTCCAAAAGGCAAAGGCTGCCGAATTCTTTTGACTGCTCAATTCGTCTTGCAATTTCAGGATTGCTTTTGTCCAACTTGCCGTTCGCCTTGTAGCGATTTTGATGCAAGTTCAAAATGTTTTGCAGGCGGCTTTTCCATTCCGCGAATTCGCTGTCCGTCAAAAAACTTTTGTAGGTTTCCATGATATGCTCCTTTTGGTTTATTCGTATGATTTCATACCTCGACGCTATGCGTTGAGGTATGTTGGTTTTATTCTATCAATCCAATTACTATAGGTGTATGCAATGGTGCTTTTCCGCCTGCGACAACAACAGTCAACGGCACTCCTAGTGTTTGGCCAAAAAACGACGTTAAGCCAGCTTCAACTATCTCGCCCTTGACTTTTTGGTTTATGTATTCAACAGATACAGCAGAACTCTGCGATGAAAATAAAAATCCATCGGCATATTCGATAGCAGCCATACTTCCGCCATATTTTAGCACAAAACCCGAGATGCAATATGCGTGTCCTTCTTCCAAGGCCTTGCTTGTGAAAAGTTTGCAATTTCGAGCATCTTCTTCAATTCCGTGATAGACATAGCCTTTCGCGATTTCTTTTGCTATGGCATTGATTTTGGCATTTTGCTCTGCCTTTTCTTTGGCTTTTCTTTCGGCTTCCAATCGTTCTTGCTCGGCTCTTTCAGCGGCTCGCTTTTCGGAAAGTATTTTTTTATAATCCTGTGATATGGAAAAAATGATTACCATGCAAGAGTCCTCAAATCCAAAGTCATTGCTGATTCTTTGCCCTTGTGTGGAAAAAGTAAGTGAATTCTCTGGAACTTCAACTTCCATCGCATAGTGTGTATATCTGTCGCTGTCATCATTAAGAACTCTTGTTTTAATATATCCATTTTCGTTTGGTTTATATTCTCCAAGTTTTTCCCAGCCGCCCTTTTTCTTTTTCCATCCGTAAACCGCAATTGAAGAACATTCAAGCAGTTTGTTTCCATAACTGTCTTGGAAGTCGCCTATAAGAATAAGTCCTTCATCATAGCCCTTGATATATTCAAATTCAAACACTGTCGCGTTTGGGTTTTCTGATTTGAAAGGCGAGTATTCCACGGCATTTTTCGGCTTTGCCCATAAAGTTGTCGCTGTCAATATTGTGACGAGCGCGATGGTGAAAATGCGCGGAACAAAGCCCACATTCATTTTTTTGCAATTTTTCATTTGCATTTCTCCTTTTGATTTATTTTCACATTCTTGCGAATGCAATTCCCAATGAATTTAAAACACGGCAAGGCGGCACGAGCCGCCAAAGTCCGCATTTGTCGCGCGAACGCATTGTGAGAAATTGTATTGTCCTTTGAATTTTTTATGTCAGATAAATGGTACTGGTTCTGCGCGGTCGATGTTATAGTACAATGTATGGGGGGGGGTAGAGAGGCATTGATATTTTCTGTAAATCGCCGTGCATCTGCATATTTTCAATATTAACCGAACATCATGATTTTGTCAAGCACAACCACGAGTCCCTTTATCGCCCTCCAAATTTTCCCGCCACTTGCAAATTGTCGCATTGTGTGCTATACTCGCAACGTTCGAATTAAAATTGTCGGATTTTTGAAATTGGCGGAGAAATAATTTATGGCGACAGAAGTTTCTTTGGAGTCCGAGGCGGCTTTGGTGGAGGCGGTTTTGTTTTTGGAAAGCGAGCCGCTCGCCGAAAAATCCATCGCTACGATTTCGGAGCTTTCCGAGGACGTGGTGAAAAAATGCCTCGAAATATTGCGGGAAAAATATTCGGAAAAAAACTCGGGGCTTGAACTCGTGATGATCGCGGGCGGCTGGGCGCTCACTCCGAAAAAGAAAATTTGGAGCGTGCTCAAAGAACGCTACGGAAGCAAAAGCGAGGGCAGGCTTTCGCGCTCTGCGATGGAGACGCTTTCAATCATCGCGTACAGCCAGCCGATTACGCGCGCGGAAATCGAGGAAATCCGCGGCGTGAGCGCGGACAATATGATCCGCCTTTTGAGCGAGCGCAATTTGATTAAAGAAGTGGGAAAAAAGGACGTGCCAGGAAAGCCCGTGCAATTCGGGACGACGAAGGAATTCCTGAAATTTTTCCGCTTGAATTCCATAGCGGATTTGCCGCGCCTCGACGAAGAGGAATCCGAGAGGTTCGAACTTGCGCGATAGGGATTTTTTTCAGGAATCGGATTTTTCGCAAGGCGGAAGCACGTTCAAAGCGGAAGAACGCTTGCAGGCGTTTTTGGCGCATGCAGGAATTGCGAGCCGCAGGGCTTCGGAAAAAATAATTTTGGACGGCCGCGTCACTGTGAACGGCGAAGTCGTCAGCGTGCTCGGAACGAAAGTTGGAAGAAGCGACAAGATTTGCGTTGACGGCGTTCCTGTTTCCGCTTCGGAGGAGAAACGCTATGTCCTTCTCAATAAGCCGCAGGGCTATGTCTGTTCGATGAGCGACGAAAAGGGCAGACCCACCGCCGCCGACTTGATTCGGCGAAGGTACAGCGAGCGGCTCTACAATGTCGGGCGGCTTGACATGTATTCCGCAGGGCTGATAATTTTCACGAACGACGGCGACTTCGCAAAAACTGTTTCGCATCCTTCGGCTCAAATCGAAAAAGAATACGTTGTGGATACGAGCCTTCCGATTCCGCGCGGGCTTTGCGAAGATTTCGTTCGCGGCGTGAGAATTGACAATGTTTTTTACAAGGCCGTGAGAGCGCGCGAACTCAATTCGCACAGGATGGCGGTGGTCCTCACTGAGGGCAAAAACCGCGAAATACGCCGCATTTTCGAAGCCGCAGAAATCGGCATAAAACGCCTCACGCGCGTCCGCATCGGCAACATCAACATCAACGAGATGGAAGTGGGCGAAATGCGCGAGCTTTACGAATACGAAGTGGGCGAACTTTTGGCGCTTGCAAAGAACCGGGAATTTTAAACGAAGCGCACGGCGCGTTTTGTGCGCCGCGCTTCGCCGCCATTATTCTTGGGTGTATTTTTCCCCTTCAAACTCGCAGACGTATTCTTTGCCTTCGCAGTTTATCGTTACTCTTCCTCTGTCGATTTCTTCGGTGTAAGTGGCGTTGACATTGCCAAGAGGTTCATAATCTTTGTCAGACTCAGACCTTTTTGATTTTTTAAAGTCAATCGTTCTATTGTCCGTGTTTATAGTTCCATCGTAATCATAGCGGATACCATTTTCATAGATATAAATTTCTGCATATGTGCTACGGATTCTAACTTTGGTAGAATTTTGACCGTCATCGTAACTTCTATATTCGCATTGGGAATCAAGCAAGTTCTTTACGCCGGTAAATTTTTCAGTCAGCGTCATTTTGCCGTCCGTAATTTTGTACGAGTAAGTTGTTTGTGCGCCGAATGCAGATTTGCAATCATTTTCATAGTATCGCTTCATATCTTTTACATAAGCATCAAAAGAGTCAAAGCCTGCTTCTTTAATATTTTTTAGTATTTCCTTTTCATAATCTTCATAGGAATTGCAATCGGGATAATCCCTTTTAAACCATTCCTTATCTTTATTTTCATCGTATTCCTTTTTTAACGTTTGCTTCATATTTTTTTCAGTAAAATCTTCATCGAGTTTGGAAAGATACTCATTGTAGGTCAGCAATTTGTCTGTAGCTTCACTAGAAAGCTCAGTTCCATAAGCAGCTTTTTCCAGCTTCATGTGTATTCTTTTTGTTTCCGCGTCGTAAGTATATTTGAATTTAAGGGCGGTTTCTACATCTCCATCGTCATCACTGATGTAGAGCGCACTGCCATCAGCCTTTAGTTCTAAATAATGGTAACTGTCATTTTCAGGAATCAGTTTGATTGTTTCTTTGATTGGGTTTTCGCCCACATTTTCGGGAAGGCTTGGACTTGGATTTTCGTCATCGGAATTGCTGCTGTTGGCGCACGATGCGAACGTCAGAGAAATGGCTAGAATTGCGGAGAGTACTAATACCCCCCCCATTGAGAATTTTTGCGAACTTTTTCATAAGTTCCTCCTAGAAAAAAGGCTTGAGCGAAATGTCAATTTCGCGAAAGTTTTTTTTATGTGCGTTTGCAATGAAATGAAAACGCACAATTAAATATGCAAGTTT
>CAMWWZ010000128.1 GCA_947178095.1 uncultured Treponema sp. | reverse complement strand
CGAACGCCTGCGCCAAGTCCTGCTCCGTGCCCAAACCTTTCGCGTAGCAGTTGCTGAGGTTGTTTTGCGCCTTCGCATTTCCCTGCTCCGCCGCTTTTTTGAACCATGCGAACGCCTGCCCGTAGTCCTGCCTCGTGCCATCGCCATAGAAGCAGCACCTGCCGAGGCTGTTTTGCGCCTCCGCATTTCCTTGCTCCGCAGACTTCTTGTACCATGCGACCGACTTTTTTGCGTCCTGCTTCGCGCCCCATCCATTCGCGCAGCATACGCCCACCACATACTGCGCTTGCGGAATGCCTTGTTTTGCGCTTTGTTCCTGGATTTTGTAAAGCGACTCCGCTTTCGCCGTGTCGCCCGACTCGTGCGCCGTCCTTATTTCCTGCAACTCGCTGTCATCGTAACGTGAAAAAGACGAAACTTCTGACATGGACGCTTTTTTCGCAAACACGGATGAAAAAAGGCGACTGAGCGCGAATGCGACTGCAAGAAGGCAAACGATCAACGCCCCGATTGTTTTGATGTAATGCATAATTCCTCCTAAATACACATCTCCATTATGCACGATTGCGGTCACGCATAATGTTAAAATCTTGTACGAAATGCCTCTTGCGCGTTGGCAAACTTCACTTCTTCCTGAAAACAAACAATTTGCTGATGATGTAATTCAAAATGATGACGACGATTTGCGCGAAAAGTTTTACGGGAATTTTCGGCAGCGAAAGCCACGTGATGAAAACCGCAAGAATCGCGAGTTCCGCAAAGAGCGTGAAGAGCCTGCCCGCGAAAAACGCCGCCATTTGCTTTGCCAAGCCCGCCGCGGAATTCACTCGGCCGTCGAACACCCAAGTGCGGTTCGTGAAAAATTGGAAGAGCACGCAGACGACCCAGCAAATCGCGTTGTTGGCGAAAACTCCTATGGCTGTGAAACTGTCGATGGCGACGAAAAGAAAAAAATTCAGGAAAAACGCGAGTCCGCCGAAAAACAAATACAGCAACGCCATCTTGTACTTTTTGTAGAATGGCTCGAAAATCCGCAAGAAAGGAAGCGACATGATTTTGTCGAAAATGTCGCGCCGCGCGAAATTTTTTCCTTGCGGATTTTCGCTTTCGGAATTTTTTTGCGGAACTTCAATTTGCGTCGATTGCATTATTTGCGTTTCGGGATTTTTCGTTTCCATTCTATTTTGCATCTTGCAAGCCTACAGGATTTTTTCCAGGCAAGTTTTCAGCGGAACGAGTCCCATCGCATCGTAAAACGCGCGCGCGCTTTTGTTGCTTTCCCAAACGTTCAGCGTGACGTTATAGAAGCCGTTCGACTTCGCGAAATCCAAAACATAATTGTAGAGCGAAGTTCCGATGTGCTTGCCGCGCAAATTTTCGTCAACGCAAAGGTCGTCGATGTAAAGCGATTTTTTCGGCGCGCGAACATTGTCGTTCGTAAAATCCTCCACGACGCAGAACGCATAGCCTTGAACGAAATCGGCTTCGTCCACGCAAACAAAAATCGGGCGGCTCTCGTCGCTCAGAATTTCTTTGAGCTGCGAATCATCATATTTCTTCGCGTTCGCCCGCCACAAATCCGGCCGCCCTTCGTAGTGCACCATCAGCACTTGTTCCAAAAGCCTGTTCAAACCGTCAATGTCTTTTTCTTCAGCATGTCTAATCATAATTCCATTTTATTGCAAGCGCGGATTTTTTGCAATCGGTTTTTTGGGAGGGAGGAAGCTACCCCCTCTGCGGGGGCGCACTTTGTTTTATCGCTAGTTAGATCCTTTTTAGATTGAGTTAACTAGTCAAGAGCTCTAAATTTTAAATACAATATATTTTGAAGGTGTTTATAATGCGGTTACCCTAGTACAATACCCACGGAAATCAATTTTTGAAAAAGGGCTGTTTACGATTAAAAAACTATGTGGGCGAATGTCTAGTTTTATACTTTCAGTGTTAATTTTGAGTTTTACTTGATAAAATTTGCGGCTATTTTATACTTTCCTCATCTTCCTTGTCATCATCATCCTATAATTTTGACTTTTGACGGTGTTTTCGACAAGTTCAACCACCAGTTTCAAGGTCATTGAGCCTATCAAAATGACTTTTCACTCCTAAATAAACAGTTTTGGGAATTGCTATTCAATGTCTTATGAATCCCTCTAAAGTTTGCTAGGTTTTACATGAAAATTGATTTCCGTGTACAATACCTTTTTATAGTTGTGTTTTTATGATTCTTATGTTATAATATACTTATGAGAAGTTTTGCATTTTGGTACGAAAGAAATGATCCTGTCAAAGAAGAACTTAAGGCTGTATTACATTTCAACCTATGGAGCGAATGCGGATGGGAAGACAAAAATTCCGTATTGGACATTGGTTTTAAGATAACGAACCTTGCTTCAGCAAATGAATTATCTTTTTTTTGCCCTTTTAAAGTTGAAATTAAGAATATAGACGACTTGGGGTGTAAATTTGATAATGCAGAGTTACTTTGTGCGTTATTCAATGAGGATTATACTTGCACTTCTGAACAGGGGACAAAATTTATTAATGTTAATCCGAAAAATAACAACGACAAACCTTTTTGTATTTATAAATTAGACAGAGATCAAAACATTAAAATTTCTAAATTTACCGGAGGATGTATTATAAAAATAAAAACGGAAGGGATAACCTCCTATATAAACAAAGAAAAAGATGTTTATTTTAGGTTTAGAATACATGGAATTAAGCTCGGCGATTTAATTCATCAATATTCAGCCTCAAAAAAAGGGGTTCAGGAACTGTTTAACCAAACTTATTTGCTGGATTTTAGATATAATAATATTCGAAGTTTACCACCATCCCTAATAGAAGAAATGAATAAACCAGAAAATTCGACAGTTTCTGTAACTAAACTGCATTTTTTATTTATGACAAAAGCATATATTGATGTGAATACAAGCATGTCGTTCCCTAAAAAGACAAGAAAATTAGAGACTTCCATTTGGAGAAATTATGTGGACGACAAGGACACAGAGGACATAGTGGCTTACCAGTTTTCTTTTTCAAATGTGCCTAATAATGGCAACTCACTTCCCATTGACAACGCTGAACTATTTCTAAAATATAGTGCTCAAAAATCTGTCGCACCAAAATATATCCTTTTTACTATTATTTTGGGAATTTCAGGTTCTATTTTGGGTTCTGGGATAATTTACCTACTGAAGTTGTTGCCAATTTTCAAAAACTTGTAGCATTTCTTTTCAAATATATGTTATTATAATTAAGGGGCATTCAATGTACTTCAAAACAGAAGACATACTTGAAAAACAACAATTAGTAAAAATTCGAAATCAGTTGTTGTTTTTAAAAAATGATTATCCTCAATTCTATGATTGGTTTAACAATAAAGTCATAACAGAAGTTCAATCTTCCAAAAGACGTGTTATTCTTGCCAGCACGAGATTGAATGATTTCGCAGGTGTTTTAATTTTAAAGAATACCGCGACAGAAAAGAAAATTTGCACTTTATATGTATCTCAAGAAATTAGAAACAAAAAGTTGGGCAGCTTGTTTTTTGACATCGCATTTGAAAAATTAAAAACTGACAAACCTCTAATTACAGTTTCTGATGATCACATAAAAGAATTTGACAAATTGCTTAAAAAGTACAAATTCATTTTGTCTGAAACTATAGACGGTTATTATCGCAGTGAAATTTCAGAGTATTCCTATAATGGGCACTTATATGTTCCAAAAATACTCATTGCTTAAAAATGCCTGATATATTGATTTCAATAAAACCAAAATATGTAGACAAAATACTCACACATAAAAAACGTTTTGAATTTAGAACTAAAGTTTGTAAACAAAAAATTGAAAAATTATATATATATTCTTCTTATCCAGTTTGTAAAATAGTAGGTTACGCGTTTGTTTCTAACGTCATATCAGATACCCCACAGAATTTGTGGAAGCGGACTTTCGAATATGCAGGAATTTCTAGCGCAGATTTTTTTTCTTATTTTAATGGAAGATGTACAGCATTCGCTTATGCTTTAGATAAAGTTGAGGTTTTTGATCACCCCAAAACACTGACAGATTTTGGAATAAAACGCCCGCCTCAAAATTTCTTATATTTGATATGATTTCTTAAACTGCGGTATTTAATCAACACAAAATTTTATGCAGTCTGTTTTCTTTCCATTTCATTGTACTGGAAGCACTTATACATTTCATCGGGTACGCTGTAGTTCAGCGATTGATGAAACCTCGCCGTGTTGTAGAAGTTGAAGTAGACGTCAACGCCGACCTTCAAATCTCTCATTGTTTCGCAGTGCTCAAGATAGATATCCACGTACTTGGGGCTTCTCCAAGGACGCTCGATTCTGACGTTGTCCAAAGCCCTGTCTTTTCCGTCCATGCTGAATACGGATGTCGTAATCGACAATCACCTTGACAACTGCATCAGATGTAAACAGGCTTCCATGGTCTGTATTGAAGATTGCAGGACGACCGTATTCTTCGATTGTTTCCCAGATAAGGCTTGCATACTGCAGCGCATCCATCGTGTTGAATATACGCCAGCTCAAGACTTTTCCCGAGAACCAGTCGATAATTGCCATCAGATAAACATTCCCTGTTGGCAGTCTTATGTAAGTGATGTCCGTTGACCATGCCTGATTCGGATATCTGATTGACTTGTTTCTAAGGAGATACGGATACTTCTTGTGATATTTGCAAGTCTTGGAAAGATTCCTACCCGTAAAAGTCGCAACAATCCCGAATCTTCGCATCATGCGGCGTACAGTGGCTTCTGTGGCATCTCCGCCGTTTTTGTTTATTTCACGCCAGATTCTAATGAAGTCAACTAAAAATTTCAAGAACAAATCCACATGTTCTTTTTTCTAACTCGCCCTTTTTCCACCCAACTCTCCGCAACATCGCGTACACTCCATAGCCACCGAACACGGCGAGCGTTTTGTCCACGAGATTCGCGGGGAGGCTGATGAGCGTTGCCGAGGCTATTATCGGAACGTTTTGCATAACGAGGGTGTAGATTAGCATGTTCCCGGCGTAATTTCTTCAAGTTTTGTGTTGACAAACGTCACGGAAACGGCAAGCCCGCACTCGTTTATACCTTCCTCGCCGTTTATAAAAGACGACGTCGTAATGTTAAATTTATTTGCGCCGAGCGGAGCGTATATTTTGCTGTTACTGTCGTCGCGCAGATAAGGCGGCAAATCGTTGTTTCTTCTATAAATAATGCTCGCGCCGTCCGTAAAAGCAAACGCCGTGCATCCGCGTATTTCAACGGGAATATTTTTTCCAGATTATACATACAACAACCCATACACAAAAGCCACACCGAAAATTCCCCGTAGTCCGCCCCTATCGTGTCCGTCACATCCCTAATTTCCTCGGAAACTTCGGGAAAAAATTCCCGCAACAACTTTTCGCTTTCCCGCCCTAATCACATCTGAAAATCGTCCAAATTAAGCGGAAAAGAAATCCCGCACCTGTTAAAAATTTTCCCGCGCTTAACGCCCATTTCATAATGTCCGCCTTTCAACCTTAAATGATACATACTGCCCCCCTGCGCTCTACTTCAAAACATAACAAAATAAAAATTTAATGTCAAATGAGTTTTTTATACGATGAAAGTAAGACCTTAAATAGCGAGGTATAAACTGCAATAGGCTTGAATGTCAGTGAAAATGCAGAACTTAAGTTTTGTTTTGAAATGACTTATAGACCAAATTATGAGCCTGTCATAAAAACTGTGTAAATGGCAAATATATCAGAGCGGAACCCGCCCCTCGAAAAGGATGGCGAACTGGTTGACGGCCAGCCCCCAGTCCTTTATCGGCATTGTCCAGCGCGCGCTGGCGTTCTTTATGGCAAGGTACATCACCTTGTATATCGACTCGTCGTCGGGGAAACTTGACTTGTTCCGAGTCACTTTCCGCAGGGAGAAGTTCAGCGACTCAATCGCGTCGGTCGTGTAGCTGGCAGATTATAATATCAAGTGCAACAAAAAAGGTTGACCTCATCCAGCCTGAAG
>CAMWWZ010000127.1 GCA_947178095.1 uncultured Treponema sp. | reverse complement strand
TGTATAACTTTGACAGTCTCACCGGCATAGCCGGTGGTTTACTGCTTTAATTATTTTATTACCAATTATTACGCTTTTTCCATTTTCCATGGCTTCTTTTCCCCATTGTATCATTTTCTCGTCAGACTATTTCCATATTCCAACTTGTCACTCAGATTTTCGTATTTGTCATAATTATTATTCATATTCAATATAGACCTTCGCATTTTTAGAAATGGCTGTATCGATAAAATAAATCAATTGTCCTATAATATCTTTGGCGATTTTGATGATTCCCTGGCTTTTGGTATCCAACACATTTTCATCAAAAGTTTTCAGTTCGTCCAATACGATGTGCGGATATTTCATTTCCCATTTTCCGTCATAAAAGCCATCATGATTGTAATAGCATTCAATTATTCCGCCTTTTTGAAATTCAGGCTTAAAGCACCCTTCTAAAATCGTATCGAAAAAACCATTCCAAACAAGCAATCCGTTTTCTTCGCAGCCTTCGTCACACCATATTTTTATCTGTTCTTCGCCTTCATAGCCTTCGCAATATTTTTTATCCAACATACATCACTCCTTTTCTTTTTTGAATTCCTTGAGTTTTTCGCACCATTCGTTAATCAAAAGCCGCAGTTCTTTTGTATTGACTTCACAACAAGTATTATTACATTCTTTATCATCGTCTTTTAAGTTGTCATAGATTTTAGTCGTGGAGGGCGTTATTTCCACGCCACAGACATTTCCGAAAAACTCCTTGCGCTCGCATTCCCCGGAAAGGACTTCATCTAAATCCGCCTTTATCCAATCTTCAAACGGCGTAACATCGGACGACAAAAACGTGCCCAACAAACTAAAATCTTTATCAAAGTCAAAAACAAAATCGTCAATATGACCGCGATGCTCTATATATCTTATTTTATAATGCAACATACAAATGCCCCGTAATTTACCATGTCTTTCCAAATTCCGCAAGCAAATGCATTATCTCTTCCTTTTTTTCAAGATGCTGATTCGCATACTCGGTGTAATACTTGCTCACAATTTCATAGAATTCCCGATACGAGATTATTATCAACGAATAAATTATCATATGTTTTTTGAATCTCAACAAATATATAATCTATTGTTTCGTCCCCTATCAAATATTCAGGCAAATCATTTGTCTCAAGTTCATTATTATCATTATAAATCCATACAGGAAAACATTTGTAGTCTAATTCAATTTTTATTTTTTCCATTTTTCACACTCCTATTTGCTTGGATTCTCCCCTACGACAAATCCGTTTTCACTCGACGGGAAGTTCCGTAAAGTCCACGTCTTTTATGCCTGCGGCTTCTATCATATTCTTGGCGGTCTCGGTGCAGATTATGATTACGGACGATTCTTTTAAGGCAAATATATTATTTGCGACACTCATATGAGAAAGCTTTTCTTTCGATAAAACAAGCTTGTCTATTAATCCAATTCCTTCGCCATCAATGCCCGCGTCATATTTCGACTTTTCAAAATTGAACGCTTCACATTCTGGAAAAATCATCGAGTAATATATGTCCCAAATCGGATCTTTTTCTTTGTAGTACAGTTGGGTCGGAAAGGCTTTATAATCCTTGTTCAGTTGCTTGATTACGTCCAAAAGTTTTTGCGACACCAATTTTGAATCCGCCAACGGGTAGTCCCCCGGATTGTATCTGTTTTTGACGGACATCGTTACGGGTAATTTCAATTCCCTGTTTTCCCACAGATTCATCCATAAAAATTCTCCTTCCCATTCGCCAAAAAATCTTGGCTCGCAAAATTTTGTAGTGTCTAGATTGCCCCTGTCTAATTCATAATATTTCATTTTGTTCAATCTCCATTGATTCTATTAGATTCCAATTTACGATCTCATGTATTCTTGCTTGCAATTCCTCAATCAATTTATATTGCTGTTGCGCAATTCCCGCATCATAGCCGTATAATTCTTCATATCGTTTTTTATATTTTGTACACCAATAATATTTCGTGTATAAAATTGTGTCAATTGATTCATTCTTTAGACACAGTATGTCATCTTCTTTTTCTTAAAAAACAAGCCAATAATTAAAAAAATCATTTAGTTCTTTGTCTTCATATTCTGATTTCCTAGAATAACTCACTTTTAAGAGTAATTCTTCCATGTTTTCTTTCAGTATTTTCATATGTCTACTCCTATTCAGGGAAATATTCTATCTTTAATTTCCATCATTATGGAAACTTGTTTGTTTTCCCAATTAAATTTAAAGAAACGCATCTTGAGGTCCGATTTCAATTTTCGGATAAATCTGTACTCCCAAACCATTTTCAATATCCCATGCCGCCTCGCATAACAAAACGAGCTTTCCGTCTTGTTTGACAAGGACTTCTTTTAATTGAACATCATTTTCAATGCTGTAATTTTTCCCAACATAGCGTTCAATATATGCATTGACTTCATTGGCGGACGCTTCCGACAAAATGTTTATGTTGGAATAGAAATCAAGAAAAGAATCCTTTTGCGCGGAATTTATTTTTTCTGTTTCCGGATAGGCTTCAAAAACAAACTGAATGTCATTCTCTTTTCCAAAAAACGATATTTTTTTCTTGTAACACCAGCCATAATTGAAAAAAGAGTCTGTCAAAATTTCATCAAAATCCATAAACATTACCTCGCATAATTAATGTACATTGATTTTTACGGAGATTCCGCCTGTATGAACCACGTTTCCATTGGCATGGATTTTATAAACAAAGTCGCTGTCCACATCGCCGAAAAATATATTTTCAGGAATCTCATACACAATGTCCGAAAAGTCCTTGTCCGCTGAAAATCTGTCTATGTGCTCTTCGGCGTATTTTACCAATCTGATTTTACCGTTTTTTTCATACGCAAAAAACAACTTGGAAACAACCAAAAATTTTCCGTCGCCAAAACTTTGCTGAACGACGATATTGTTATTTTCGATATAGACAAATTGGAAGCCTTCGCCGTAATCGCCCATGCCCAAGCGTATGGTTTCCATGCTGCCCTTTTCGGAGCAATGGCCGGCGTTGTCCTTTTCATAGATTTTGAGGACCTTTGGCGCGGCAGCATCAGTATCGCATACGACAATTTTAATTTGCTTGTTTCCGTTTATCGTAAAATCATAGCTTTCGGCTTCTTTCAATATTGGAGAAACAGAATAGCTTTCAACATAAAATGCAAAGAGACTTATGACAACAAAAAACGCACGCTTCATTTTTTCGACATTCCTCCATTCCGTCAAAATGTCTTTTCTTTAACCGAAAGGACATATCCGGGATAGGAGACGGCAAAATAAACGCGGTACTTCTTTCCCGAATCGCCCGTCATTTCCTGCAACGTGTTGTCCTTTATAAAAAAAGGACACATAAAATATTCGCCATTGGCTGTCCACTGTGACGCAAAGAAACACGGCTTATTACGAAAAATGCCGACCATCGGATTGCGACCGCCGAACCGACTATAACAATCTTCCAATGAATAAAACTGAATGTGTTCGATATCCGTTATGTCAAAAATGCAAATATGTGAAACAGCCTTCGCGCTTGAATCATCCGCGCACATTATCAGGTAATTTTTTTCAGAACAACTGAGCAAGAAAAATCGTTCCGTTCCGTACATATAGACAATGCCCTTGAATACAAACGCTTGACCGTTCATCACTATTTTTCCCTGCCTGCTGTCGCCTGCACAAGCATATTCAGAATAAAAAAGAATCCTGCTTTTTCCACCGCGCTCATCAAGTGCAATGTCGTAGAACATGCAGGTGTCATAATTCTTGTCAATAATGGCTTCCGTTCTGTAGAAACCAGAGACGTCGCATTTTATGTTCTGCAAATCAATTTTCGTAAAATCATAAAAATCCAAGATATTTTGGGAAAACGAAAAAGATACATTCAGCAGGAACAAATGGGCGAACAAAAAAAACATTTTGGCATTCATCATTTTCTTTCTCCAATAAAAAGTCAAGAAGAAAGTTGCAACTTTCTTTCTTGACGTTTTACGCCACTTCGCAATGAAATGAGAAGTGGTATTTGATATGCAAGTTTCTGACGGAAACTTGACATGATAAAAAGTTGACGATATTTAAGGCAACTTTTTATCGTATCTCCTCGACCAGTCTAATACAAACATTTTTCACGCATCACTCGGCGCGAAGTTTCCTGCGCGCTTTATTCACTGTAGAAAATCAAGATTTTCGATGTGGAATATTCATAGCACGACCTTAAATATATTCCCGATTCCTGAGTCATATTGTTCACCAAGTCAATAAAAAAATATGACCGCATCGAAACTCCTTCGGCAACCCTTTTGAACAATTTATAGACCAAATAGTCGTCAGTTTTTTCTTCCAGCTTTTGCTCCAAATATGTTTCGCCGTTCTCGTCCACGATTGTCAGCTCTTCAATCAAGTCGCCTTTATAAGAGTATCGCGCCTCGTAGTCATAAATCCAGCTCGATTGCCCCGATGAAAAATGAAGGCTTGCGGAAAGTATGAAATATTTTATCATGTTGGATTTTTGTGGCATGAAAATGAGAAAGTTGAAATAAGCAAAATCGTGATAAAAGAAAAGCGTCGCCTTGAGGAATTCCAGCAGCTCTTTGATCTGCCCGTTTTTCAGGACATTGTTTTTCAATTCTTTATAACTGTCACCCCGCAAAACGTATGTGTCACGGTTGATTTTGATTTTATTCTCAGCCAAAAACGCAATTTGGTGCTCTTTTTGCAAAGAACCGTCGCGCCCGAAGATTTTCAGCACGGCGGAATCTTCGGATTTCCGTTCCAATTCCAAAGCGTATTCTTTTTCACTTATCAAACTTCCGTACTCGTCGTAATCGACTGTGTAGCATTCGATTTTGTCGTTTCCAATGAAATCGCAAAAATACGAGTGCGACGAGTTGTCAATTTTATACGGAACTGTGTTTTTGTCGATTAGGACGTTGCCCACACTTACTTTGAACGAAGAATCGCAAAAAGCGTCCGCCGCAAGCAGCAGCAAACTGGCAAACAAAAGCAAATTATTTTTCATGGCATCCCCTATTCTTACATCCCCTGATTTTTGTTTGACCCTGCTGCCGCGTTACCGCTTGTGTCGTAATAGCAAGTGCCGTCCGCGTGGCGGGGCAGAGATATTACATTATTTGAAAAATTATTTGTTTGAAGAAATCTTACAAGAGCTGCATATTCATTGTCATCGTATGCACAATAAGTAGTTAATAAATTATCAGTATCATTTAAGAAAATATATAAATAGTCTCCATCAAATTTAAAATAGAAACTCTCTATTTCAATCTCTTTATTACGCCAATCACATCCATTTTCTAAATTCTTATTATATCTTTCTGTATCTATAAAACCGTTCCCCACAAATAGGTAAAAACAATTTTCACTTATTTGCTTGATATCTTTTATTTCAAAAGAATCAAAAAGCAAATAGATAATTGATGTATCTGAATTTGTGTCACGCCAATAATCACATTCATCCAACAAACTTGTCCTTTGAAATAAAGTTTCCTTCTGATTTTTATATTTGGGAATATAATTTAACAACAGGCTTCTGTCTCTCTTATAAATGATTTCATTATAATATTCCAGTATCCATTTTTTATTTTGGAATTTATCAGAAAATTCATCCGCAAAAACTCCAACAAATATTAACATTGAAAATAAGCATAAAAAATTTCTTTTCATTATTTTACTCTCTCCTTTTTTTTTCATTACGGTTAAATGAATTTACCACTCCGCCATTTTGATGACAACATCTCCACTACTAACGGCGCATTATTTCAGTTAATCACATATCGTTGCGTTCGTCAACAGTGGCAAGAGGAACTCCGCCGAACCTTTTGACGCTCCGCCAAAGTTCGCGTTTTTGTACTTTATCTTTCAACAACTCTCAAATCTTCAGATTTGAGAGTTGTTGAAAACGCGATTGTGCAGCGAAGCGTTTTCGCAACAAGTATGCAAATCGAAGATTTGCTGTCGAAGTTTCCAGCAAAAATCGCAATAAATACGCGAGTTTCTGCAAGAAACTCGGCATTAACATTAGCGA
>CAMWWZ010000126.1 GCA_947178095.1 uncultured Treponema sp. | reverse complement strand
AATTTGTGCGTTTTCATTTCATTGTAAACGCACGTAAAAAGTCAATCACAATTTTTCAAAATTATGATTGACTTTTTATGGGAGAAAATATGAAAAAATTATTTTTGACTTTTTTTGCGGCGGCGTTTTTTTCTAGCGCGATTTTTTTCGCGCAAACAAATTCTCCGCAAAAATTTGAATTCAAATATAAAAAAGGCGATTCCTACAGAATTCTTTCTACCGTGTTGGAAGACGTTTATGTGAACAACGCTTTCAATCACAATGCGGAAATCTTGAACAGAATTTCTGTGCAAGTTACGGATGTCGATAAAAACGGCGACGGCATTCACGAAGCGAATTTTATGACGAGCGAAAATTCCACGGGAGCGAACGGCGGAATTTTTTCTTACGGCGAAGATTACAAAAGCGTTTTTGCACGAGACTCTTTCGGCAAATATAAAATCGGCGACGAATATTTTATGCCGGTAGTGCGCGACGTTCCGATTTTTCCTGACAAAAAAATTTCTGTCGGAGAAAAATGGAGCGCGGAAGGACACGAGGCGCACGACTTGCGGCGCACGTTCGGAATAGCCACGCCTTTTAAAATTCCGTTCACCGCCGAATACGAATATCTCGGAATCGAAAAAAACAGCGAAGGAAAAATCCTCCACAAATTTTCCTGCAAATACGAAATGGAATATTCGAGCCAAGATTTGCCGGCGGAATATTTGAACCTTGATTTTTCTGTCGAAGTTCCAGCGCGAACGATTGGATTTTCAAACCAAACGATTTTTTGGGATTCCGAAAAAGGCTACATCGACCATTACAACGAAGATTTTAAAATTGTGATTCAAAGCAGCCACGGCAATGTTTTTCTTTTTCAAGGAACGGCTCATGCGGAGGTCAAGGATTTCGTTCGCACTTCCAACGAGCAGAACATAAATTCCGTCTTGGAAAAAATCGAAGATTTGGGAATCTCCAACGTGAGCGTTTCGGCGACGGAAAAAGGACTTACGCTCAGCATTGAAAACATCCAGTTCATGCCGGACAGCGACATTCTTTTGGAAAGCGAAAAAATCAAATTGCGAAAAATCGCGCAGATTTTGAACGCCTATCCTGAAAATGATTTGCTCATTTCCGGCCACACGGCTTTGCGCGGCAGCAAAAAAGCGCAAATGGAACTTTCCGAATTACGTGCGCGCGCCGTGGCGGATTATCTCATAAAAAACAAAGTGCGCGACAAGTATCACATTTTTACGAAAGGACTTGGCGCGTCCGTTCCAATCGGCGACAACAATACCGAATCCGGCCGCGCGAAAAATCGCAGGGTGGAAATCACGATTATGGACAAATGAAATATTTTCAAGCAGGCTGGACTATTTGTTTTTTTCTTTCATTTGCTTATCAATCCAGCCTGTATCTTCCAAATATTTTCGGCGCGTCATCACGAGGCTTATCAATTCCTGATACATATTGTAATCCACTTCGAGCGCGATCGGAAAAACGAAAAATTCCGTTTCATCGCAATATCGATTTATGAATTTGGGATCGTTCACCCAGCCAAGCGAAATCATGTTGGAAATGCGGTCGGCGGTTTTGAGGATTTTCGCCTTTTGACTTCCTTCGGCTATGATTCGATGCAAAAAATCATTTTTGCTTTCGCCCTCGCGTTTCGTCACTTCGAGGACAAGGCGCAACACTTCTTCGCCGTCCTCATCGGCGTTAATGATTTTGTTCGCGTCAAAGCCGGGAATGTCTTCGATTACGTCGTGCACGCAAGAAGCCTTGAGCAAAACTCCGTCGATGTAGCCGTAGTCAATGAGAATCGTCATCGTGTCAAGCTGATGGCGAAACATATTTCCGCCCGCATGTCGCTGCTTTCCGATGAGCGAGGTGGCAAGCTGCATGTACGGCGCGAGAAGAATGTTCTTGAGCTGAAGCATTTTCTCGTTTTCCATTTGCGAAGGCTTTTCTGTCGCCATTTCATATTTTGCCATAAATCCTCCTCTCACAAAAAGCCGCTCGCGGCTCAAACGTTAAAGTTCCGCCAAATACGACGAAAGTTTTTCGATGCGATTTTGCGCCGCAGCCAACTTCCGTCTTTCGGCTTCAACCAAATCTGCGCTGGCGTGTGTCGCGAAATTTCCGGAAAGTTTCTTTTCGGAATTCTGCGCGAATTTTTTTTCGGATTCAATTTCCTTTTCAAAGCGCGATTTTAATTGCTCCGTGTTCACGTTTTCGTCCACAAGCAAGAACGCCTCGAATCCCGCGCCCACAGTGCCGATCGATTTCGCGGGCTTTTTTTCCACGAAGTCGATTTTTTGCATTCCTGCCAAAAGCGAAATCATGTCGATTTTTTCGCGGCAGACTTCGGCAGGCGAATTTTTTTCCACCAAAATCGAAAGATGCAATTTCGCCGCAGGATCAAGGCCGCATTCGGTGCGAAGCGCGCGCACTTTTCCGATCAAATCTTTCAAAACCGTAAAGCGTTCGGAAACTGCGGCATCTTCGCGCGCTTCCAAAAATTCCGGATAAGGCGCGCAAATCAGCATTCCGCAATAAGATGAAGTCGGTAGAATTTTTTCCGCCGAACTGCGATTTTTCGCGATTTGCTCGACGGGAAGTTTTGAATAAATTTCTTCTGTCACGAACGGAATGAACGGATGCAAAAGCCGCAGATTTTCTTCGAGCAAATTCAGCAGTACCGAAGCCTGGCGATTTTTTTCGCGCTCGTCGCCGTTTTTGAAATTCAGCTTTGTCGCTTCGACATACCAATCGCAGAATTCGTTCCAAAAATATTCCATGAGCGCGGTGGCAGCGTCATTGTAGCGGTAGCTGTCCAATGCTTCGCGCGCGGTTTTCGCGGCTTTGTTCAAGCACGTGTAAATCCATTTGTCAAGTTCAGTTAGGTCGGAATCCTTTACAGGAATCAGCTCGCGTCCTTCAAGGTTTTGCAAAAGGTATCGGCTCGCGTTCCAAACTTTGTTGCAGAATCGACTTCCCAATTTGAACGAATCTTTGTCGATTAAAATGTCCTGACCTTGGGCGCACATAAAGCCGAGCGTGAATTTCAAAGCGTCCGCGCCATAGATGTCGATTATTTCAAGCGGATCCATTCCGTTGCCGAGCGACTTGCTCATTTTGCGCCCTTGCTTGTCGCGCACAAGTCCATGAATGTAGATGTCGTGGAACGGCGCTTTGCCCGTGAATTCCAAGCCCGCCATTACCATTCGGCTCACCCAAAAGAAGATGATGTCGTAGGCGGTGACAAGCGCGGAAGTGGGGTAGAATCTTTTCAAATCGGGAGTATCTTCCGGCCAGCCGAGCGTTGAGAACGGCCAAAGCCATGCCGAAAACCAAGTGTCCAAAACATCATCGTCCTGCTTCAAGTTTTTCGAGCCGCATTTCGAGCAAGCCGCCACATCTTCCCTGCTTACGGTGAGTTCGCCGCAATCCGCGCAAGTCCATGCCGGGATTCTGTGTCCCCACCAAAGCTGGCGGCTGATGCACCAGTCGCGGATATTTTCCATCCAGTGAATGTATGTGTTTTCCCATTTTTTCGGATAGAACACGATTTCGCCATCACGCCACGCCTTCATCGCCTTTTCCGCGAGCGGCTTCATTTTTACGAACCATTGTTCGCTCAAGTATGGCTCGACGACTGTCGCGCAGCGATAGCAATGTCCCACCGAGTGCGTGATTTTTTCTTCCGCCTTGAAAAGTCCTTGCGCCTGCAAATCTTCGATGATAAGCGCGCGCGCTTTTTGGCACGAAAGTCCGCGATATTTTTCGGGAACATTTTCGTTGAGCGTGCCGTCGGGATTCAAAATGTTGATGATTTCCAAATCGTGCCGCTTTCCCACCTGCCAGTCGTTCGGGTCGTGAGCCGGCGTGATTTTCACCATTCCAGTTCCGAATTCCTTGTCAACATACGTGTCGGCGATGAGCGGAATTATCCTTTCCGTGAGCGGAAGACGCAATTTTTTTCCGACGATATTTTTGTAGCGTTCGTCTTCGGGATTCACCGCCACAGCCGTATCGCCCAAAAGCGTCTCGGGGCGCGTCGTCGCGATTTCGATTTTCGTTGAACCGTCGGGCGCAGGGCCATCCGCGAATTCGTACCAAATGTGATACATCGCGCCGGCGGTGTCCGTGTGATCCACTTCGTCGTCCGCCAAAGCCGTTCCGCAGCGAGGACACCAATTCACCAAATAATTTCCTTTGTAAATGAGTCCGCGCTCGTAAAGCGTAACGAAGACATCGCGCACCGCGCGGCTCAAGCCTTCGTCCATCGTAAAACGCTCGCGCTCCCAGTCGGTGGAATTCCCGAGCTTTTTCTGCTGCTTGCAAATCGTCGCGTGATGATCGTCTTTTACCGCCCAAGTCCTTTTCAAAAATTCTTCGCGTCCCAAATCATTCCGGGATTTTCCTTCTTTTTTGAGAGCGCGCTCCACGACGTTCTGCGTGGCGATTCCGGCGTGATCCGTTCCAGTGACCCAAAGCGTGTTGTCGCCCTTCATCCTGTGATAGCGCACGACGATGTCCTGCAAAGTGTTGTTGAGGCCGTGCCCCATGTGAAGAACGCCCGTAACATTCGGCGGCGGAATCACCATCGAATAAGTGGCGCAATTTTTGCATGAACAAAAATTTTCATGGATGGGAGACGATTCGTCGCTCGCAGGCTTGAAGTAGCCCTGCTTTTCCCAAGAGGCATATATTTTGTCTTCGAAATCTTTTGGACTGTAGGATTTTTCAAGTTCGATTGCTTTCATAAAAAAGATTATAGCACAAAAAGGAGTTTCGCGCAAGAGTTTGATTTGTGTGATGAAATTCAACCTTTACTTTTTGCCGCTCCTATGCTATACTTTTTGGCACAAGGAGGACTTATGCACTCTATTGCCGAAAAGTCGCAGGTTATAGAACTCGTCCAGTCGCTCTCCGACGAGCAAGTGCGTTATGTGCTCGGCGTGATACGATCTTTGCCGCAAGGAAATGTCGCCCCTAAAAAGTGCGCCCTTCGCGGAAGGTTCGCAAACTACGCCGACCCCTCACTCCGCGCACGGGAAAAGGAGGCATGGACGCGCGCCGTGGAGGAAAAGCATGGTCTACGCTGACGCAAACAGCGGAAGCGAAAATTTTTGTTCAGCAATGCAAAGAGAACAATAAAGCCGCCCCTGTAGAAAGAGCGGCTTTGTTTGAGGGAACGCCTACTGTTTTGCGATAGTTCCGTCCGTGCAGATTATAGTATAATTGCCCATTATTTTACAACAACCTCGCCGTCTGAGCATTGTATGGTCGCTTTCGGCTTGTCGCCGCTGATTGCGTTCCACTGCGCCTTTGTGCCGTCATATTGAATCTTTAGATTCGGGTTACAGTTTGTAAACGCATAGCTATCAATATATGTCACACTTCGCGGAATGACCACGCTTGCAAGCGACTTGCAGTTATAGAACGCAAACTTATCGATCCTCTTCACGCCACGCGAAATAGTCACACTAGCAAGCGACGTACAGCCATAGAACGCGCTTTCATCTATTGTATTCACGCTATCAGGAATCGACACACTAGTAAACAACGTGCAGTCTTTAAACGCCCCCTTGCCGATTGTCTGTACACTATCAGGAATTGTCACGCCAGTAAGTGATTTGCAACCACAGAACGCATACTCGCCGATTCTCTGTACGCTGCTAGAAATCGTCACGCTAGCAAGCGACTTGCAGCCACAGAACGCACCCCAACCGATTGTCTGAACACCGTCAGGAATCGTTACTCTAACAAGCGACGTGTCTTCGAACGCGCTTTCGCTGATTGTCTTCACGCTGCTAGGAATCGTAACGCTCGCAAGCAACTTGCAGCCATAGAACGCATGCTTGCCGATTGTCTGCACGCCATCAGGAATCGTCACGCTCGCAAGCGACGTGCAGACAGAGAATGCTCTCTCGCCGATTGTCTGAACACCACGCGAAATAGTTACGCCAGCAAGCGAGTTGCAACCACAGAACGCATACTCGCCAATTGTCTGAACGCTACCAGGAATCGTCACACTGGCAAGCGACGTGCAACCAGAGAACGCACTCCCGCCGATTGTCTGAACGCCACGCGAAATAGTTACGCCAGCAAGCGAGTTGCAACCACAGAACGCATACTCGCCAATTGTCTGAACGCTACCAGGAATCGTCACACTGGCAAGCGACGTGCAACCAGAGAACGC
>CAMWWZ010000125.1 GCA_947178095.1 uncultured Treponema sp. | reverse complement strand
TTCTTTCACGTACGTGTCAGAAGGTCTTTCACGTACGTGTCAGAGGTTCTTTCACGTACGTGTCAGAGGTTCTTTCACGTACGTGTCAGAAGGTCTTTCACGTACGTGTCAGAGGTTCTTTCACATACGTGTTAGAGAGTCTTTCATTACAATGAAAGATGTTCTTTCATGTAAATGTTAGAAAGTGTGACACTTGATGGAAAGATGTGCGCATGGAGCGGCGCAGGGCGTTTTGTGTTGAAATTTTTGCGAATTTGTGGTATGATAAAAAGAAACAAGGAACGCATATATGCATGGAAACACGCTCATCGACAATTCAGAACATCTGAAACTCGTAAATATCTTAAACGAAATCATAACGCTCCCGGAAGTCGAAGAAATCTGCATTGCTACGGGCTATTGGGATTTGAAGGGCACGGCGTTGATTGCGGATGCCTTGAAGACGTTTCTTCAAAAAGACGGAACGAAACTCCGGCTTTTGATAGGAAAAGATCCGAATGTCTGCCAAAAAGATTTGACCGCCGAATCCTACAGGAACGCGAAAAAGTATCCGCAGGATTTTATCAAAATCGACTTGCAGAATGTCCGGCTTAATGTTCCCTCATATCAGGAAGCCGCGAAACTGCTGGTTGATTATTGCTCGGCGGAAAATCCTAAAATCGAAGTGCATGTGTTCAATGTGAATGAAAACGACGAAAGGCAGTTTTTCCATGCCAAATGCTATATCTTTAAGGGCGTTGGGGGATCGTATGGCATCATCGGCAGCAGCAATTTGACGCATAAAGGTTTGGAAGGAAATTCCGAACTCAATTTTCTTGACGTTGACGCGACTCATATCATAGCAACTCCGAATGAATACAGTCCGTGCAAAGGGCATTATTTTTGGTTCAATGAAAAATGGGAGCTTTCGGAAGACTGGACAAAGGAATTCGTCGTGGAAATCAGAAATTCGCCCGTCGGCAAGGCGGCAGGAAAAAACGAAAGCTACACCGTACTTTCTCCCCGCGAAACATACATCAAACTTTTGCAGGATCAGTTTGCGGAAATAATCGCCTCCGACGGGAAAATAAAGGAAGACGACTATCTTCCCAAGCCGAAGTCGGGCAATTTCAAGAAGCTCACCTATCAGCTTGAAGCCGTGAACCAAGGGGTTGCCATACTGAAAAGGCACGGTGGCTTTATCCTTTCCGATGTGGTGGGGCTTGGAAAAACGTATACAGCCCTGATGGTCGTCAAGCGGCATCTTTTGGAAACAGGATACAAGCATCCCGTCCTCATAATAACTCCGCCTGCGATAAAGCAGAACTGGATTGACTCAATCAGTTTTTTTGACGAGGACGAGGCGGAAAACCGGAAACTGCTCCCTCATATAACGCTCACGACAATCGGCTGTTTGGATGCCGATTCGGACTTCTCAAGTGATGAAAACACGGAAAAAGTCGCTATGGATGGCTTTGATAGCGCATTCAAAGATGACAATTATGGAATGATTGTCATTGACGAAAGCCACCGTTTCCGCAATGACGGCACAATCATGTATCAAAAACTGGACGGACTGATTGGGAACATCACCGCCCGCTTGGGAAAGCCGCCGTATGTCATTCTCGTTTCAGCCACGCCGCAGAACAACGCGCCGTATGACTTGCGGAATCAGATATTTTTGTTTCAGCGCAATCATAACAATGCGACGCTGCAAAACCTCGGAGCATTCGGAAACAAGCTTGAAAGTTATTTTGCGGAAAAACAGCAAAACTACGAAGAGTACATAAGAAAAGAAAAAAGAATTGATGGCAAAAAAATCCCGAAAACAAAAGAAGAGCGCGCAAAAGACAAGGCGGCGTTGATTGCGGACAGCGAGGATATCAGAAAGCGAATAATAGAGCCGCTTGTAATCCGCCGTACAAGGACGGACATAGAAAGATTCTACAACGAGGACATGGCAAATCAAAAATTGCGCTTCCCGAAAATCCAAAAGCCCGTCGCCATTCCTTATGAAATGAAAGATGATTTGGGAAAGCTTTTTAACGAAACGATAGACATAATCGCCCCGCAAGTCAGCCATATTGACACGGACGAAAGCGGCGAGCCTGTTCTGGATTTCGGCGCAAAGGCGGGAGAGGACGCGCTCGGATATTTCAGATACCGTGCGATAGAATATCTTAAGTCGGAAAAAGACAGGAAAAACTACGAGGCTAACAACCTTACGGTAAGCGCGACTTCCCAGCGGCTTGCGCAAATCATGGAACTGCTCCTGGTAAAACGCCTCGAAAGCTCGCAGGCGGCATTCAAGGAATCCTTGCACAATCTGCGTCGTTATACGGAAAACATGATAAGAATGTGGGAAGCAAACCGAATCTTCATCTGCCCGGACATTGACGTGAACAAAGAATTGAATGACGAGCATATCGCGCAAAACGGAAGCTTTGAAAACTGCCTTGACGTTATCGCGCGAAAAGCGAAAAACGCCAACAAGCGGCATTCAGCGTCAGAAGAGGAATGCGCGAACAGGGAATACGCGCAAGAAGATTTTGACGGAATATACATCGACCTTTTGCACAATGATGAAAGGCTCATAAAAAAGCTTTGCGACAAATGGGACAGGCAGACAGACGACCCCAAAATGACTGCGTTTATTTGCAAAACGGCTTCTGATTTTCTGAATCCGGCGCGCAACAAAAGCAGAAAACTGGTCATTTTTACCGAATGCATTGCAACGCAGAAAGCCCTTGTAAAAAAATTGAACGAAATGCCTGTTCCCGATTGCGAAGTCCTTTCGATTACGGCGGCAAACCGCACTGCCATGAAAGATGTCATCGCCGCGAATTTTGACGCGAACTACAAGGGAGCAAAAAAAGACGATTATCAGATTCTCATCACGACGGACGTGCTTGCGGAAGGGGTAAACTTGCACCGTGCGAACTCAATCTTGAATTACGATTCGCCATGGAACGCGACGCGCCTTATGCAGCGGCTCGGGCGGATAAACAGAATCGGAACGGATGCTGACGAAATCTGGAATTACAATTTTTACCCCTCAACGCTGGGAGACAACCAAATCAACCTGAAGAACAGGACGTATGTGAAACTTCAGGCATTCCACGAACTCTTCGGCGAGGACAGCCAAATTTATTCAGACGAAGAAGAAGTCAGGCATTTTGAAAAAACGGTGCATGATGACTTGGAAGAAAGCGAAACGCCGATTATGCCGTTCATCGCGGAACTGAAAGCATTTAAGAAAAATAACGAAACCGAATATAAAAGGCTCGCCGTTCTTTCGGGAAAAATTGTTTCGACAGCCGGAGGGGAAACAATGCAGGCATTTTCCGCCTTGCATGAAACAGACAAAAACAATGGGCGTGTCTGTTCTTCGCTCTACATTGCAGGTAGCGACGGCAGCGCGCGCAAAGTGAGCCAGCTTGAATTCTTTGAGACGATAAGACCTTTGGTCAGCCTGAAAGAGGCAGATGCGGATTTCGCGCTTGTGAAAAAATGTGAGACAGCTGTTTTGAATTGCTATGCCGCCGACAAGCAAAATGCCGCGCTTTCCCTGCGAAGCCCGATCAGAAAAGGCGCGCATGAAATGCAGGCGGCAATTGAAAAAATAAAGGATTTGTACGCGCTTGGTTTGCCGGAAGGATATGAAGAAAAACTCGACGAAATATCGAACGCAATCCGCGACAAAAACCTAAGTCTCATTCATAAAGTGATGGAAATGGACTTTAAGAATGACGGGCTTGGCACTGTTCAGACGGAAGCCGACATCGATGTCCTGTACCGATATACAAGCGTCCGCTCGGAAGATGCCAAGGCGGATGTAGCCATTCAGTTCATTACAAGATAATCTTTTATTGGAGGAAAATTATGCAGGACTTGCGAACATTGTTTGAAAGCGAATATCCGGGAAAAGAAAGGCTTTTCGAGGCTCTCATAAAGCCTATTTTTTCAAAGGCAAAAGACACATTTCTTACCGACGAGCAAGTCTTGTCAGATGCCGACAAAAAACAGATAAAGTCGTTCAGCATCATTGCGCAAGTGCGCGGAGGCTTTCCCATCGTATTTGCGGATGTTGAATTGCAAGACACCGTTGCCTTGAAGAGAAGCCGTGTGAACATTCAGAACTGCGTCCGAAAAGTCATGGAAAATGATTCAAACGCCATCATTTTCTTTCACTTTACGGACAACGCAAAAGAATGGCGCGTAAGCTACGTGCACCGCGCTGAAACAAACAGAAACAGCACCAGCGCAAAACGCTATACCTATCTTTGCGGTCCTGAACATGCATGCAGGACGGTTTCAGAAAGATTTGAAACGCTTAAAGGGCTTGCCACAATAAAAGACGAAGACATGATTGAAGCGTTCAGCGTGGAGCCATTGAGCAAAGATTTCTTTGAAAGATACAGGGAACAGTATGCCGACTTGGTAGAATACATAAGCGGAAAGCGGTTTGTCAAGAAGGGCGGGAAATTCGTAGAGGAAAAGACAAGAAATGCAAATGGCCTGTTTAAGAATGCCTTTGACGGCGATGACAAGGCGGTGCGCGACTTTGTAAAAAAGATGATGGGTCGTCTTGTGTTCCTCCAGTTCTTGCAGAAAAAAGGCTGGCTTGGCGTAAAGACAGGAAATGAATGGGGAGGCGGAGACAAGAACTTTCTTGAGAATCTTTTTAAGAATGCAGGCAAAGATGTTCAGGATGATTTCTTGGAGCAAGCGTTGGAAACGCTGTTTTTTAAGACCTTGAACACAAGCCGTGACGACGAGGCAGTCGCTCCAAAAAAACTTTGCGACATCTACGGCTCTTCAATCAGAATCCCCTATTTAAACGGCGGACTTTTTGAAGAAGACGAGCTTGACAGGAAGAAAGTGAAATTCAAAAAAGAACATTTTTCTTCCCTGTTTGAATTTTTCAACCAGTACAATTTTACGATTGACGAGACAGACCCCGACGATACGGAAATCGGCGTAGACCCGGAGATGCTCGGGAAAATCTTTGAAAACCTGCTTGAGGACAACAAGGACAAGGGTGCGTTCTACACGCCAAAAGAAATCGTGCAGTATATGTGCCGCGAGAGTCTCATTGCGTATTTGTCGGAAAAAATTCCGGCGGAAGAAAAAGTCAGGAATTTCGTGCTCACCCATGAGCCGTCATTCACCGGCAAAGAAAAAGCCGATGTTTTGAACGCTTTGCTTGATGTGAAAGTCTGCGACCCGGCAGTGGGAAGCGGCGCGTTCCCTATGGGCATGCTGAACGAGCTTTTGGCATGTACGCAGGCATTGACAGGCGAAGCAAAATCAAGGGCGGAACTTAAAAAACATATAGTAAAAAACAATATCTACGGCGTGGACATCGAAAAGGGTGCTGTGGACATTGCCCGCCTACGCTTTTGGCTTGCGATTATCGTGGACGAAGAAGAACCTTTGCCCCTGCCAAACCTTGACTACAAAATCATGCAAGGGAACAGTCTGCTTGAAAATTTTGAAGGAATCGACTTGAGCCACATGCTTGAAAAGCCGGAGCGTGGCATGCTTGATTATACCGAAGAACTGCGTACGCTGCTAAAGACAAACATAGACGAATATTTTGGCGACAACAGCCATGAAGACAAGCGCAAGAAAAATGACGTAATCAAGTCATGTGTATTCGATTTGGTTTGCGCCACGTGCGGACTGAAACAGAATTCTGAAAGCGCGCTCGCCCTGCATGAAAAGATTTGGAATGGTACGAGCGACTTTTTCCTTTGGCATACATGGTTCAATGACGTTTTCAGCCGACCGCAAAAACAGGGCGGCGTGAAATCGGGCTTTGACATTGTGATTGGTAATCCGCCGTATGTACAGCTGCAAAATGACGGTGGGAAACTTGCAAGCCTTTACGAAAAGCAAGGCTTAGAGAGTTTTGCCAAGGCTGGCGACATTTACTGCCTGTTCTATGAAAAGGGTGCAAGTCTTCTGAACGAGACTGGAACGCTTTGCTTCATTACAAGCAACAAATGGATGCGTGCGGGTTACGGCGAGAAACTCCGCAGCTATTTCGCAAAGAATGTTGACCCGAAACTTCTTGTGGACTTTGCAGGTGTGAAAATTTTTGAAAACGCGACGGTGGACACGAACATTCTTCTTTTTAGAAAAGGTAAGAACAAAGGAAAAACACAAAGTTGTACAACAACAACACTCACAAAAGATGGCTTATCAAATTTGAGCGATTTTGTTCAGCAAAATTCATCAGAGTGT
>CAMWWZ010000124.1 GCA_947178095.1 uncultured Treponema sp. | reverse complement strand
AACTAAATTTGCGATAAAATCGCAGAATATTTGATTTGCCCGATAAATTTGCAAAAAAATTGCGATAAAGTTTGCGATATTTTCCAAAATTTTATCGCAAATTGCAAAAATAAAAACACTTGCGATAAAGCGACAAAAAATATCGCAAGTTTCAAGCGATTTGCGATATTTTGCGTTTTTTTATCGCAAATGCGTTAAATTTTTGCGATAAAAAAAATTGAAACTTTGCCAAAATAAAACCAAATTTGCGATAAGACTTGCAATATTTTGCCAGTTTTTTATCGCAAGTTTCGAGCGATTTGCGATATTTTGCGTTTTTTCATCGCAAGTGTGTCAAATTTTTGCGATAAAATCACTTCAGAATTGCAAAGTTGCGATAGCATTTTTAAAACTAAAAATCGCGTTTTTATAAATTTGCGATATTTTTCAAAATTCTATCGCAAAATATAAAATATTGTAAAAACACTTGCGATAAAAAATTTAAGACTCATTAATTTATTGCCGTTTTCGCTTTTAGCTTCGCACTTTTGCGAAAGCATTTCATTGCGATATTTTCAAAATTTTATCGCAAGCCAATTTGTTAATTTGCGCGAATTTTTTTGTCGAGTTTTTATAAAAATCTAAAATCCAATGTTTTTCAAATTTAAATTGCCTTGCAAGAATTCTATTGAAATAATTTCTAAAATCTGCTATCATTTCCTTATGAATTACAATGAAGAAATTTTGAACTTGCTCGCCGAAAACGCGCGGCTTTCCGTGGACGACATCGCCGCGATGACAAAAAAATCGCCCGAACAAGTGGCGCAAATCATAAAGCAGATGGAAGACGACGGAATCATTTTGAAGTACGCCGCCATTGTCAACAAAGAAAAGCTTTCGGATTCCAAAGACAAAGTTAGCGTGCAGATTCAAATCCAAGTCACGCCCGAACGCGGCCACGGCTTCGACAAAATCGCCGACCGCATATATCGTTTTCCGCAAGTGAAGTCCGTCTATTTGATGAGCGGCGGCTATGATTTTATGGTTACGATTGAAGGCGATTCACTCAAAGAAGTGGGACTTTTTGTGAGCGAAAAACTTTCCACGATTGAAGGTGTCCGCTCCACGAAAACTTCGTTCGTTTTGAAGACGTACAAAGAAAACGACGTGATTTACGTGGAAGACGAAAAAGACAGGCGCGAAGGAGCGATGGCGTAACAATGAACACACGGCAAGACAAATTCAGCTCGTCAATGCTTCGGACTCCACCAAGCGGAATCCGCAAGTTTTTCGAAATGCTCATCGGGCATGATGACGTGATTTCGCTTTCTGTGGGAGAGCCTGATTTCCCGACTCCGTGGTGCATCCGCGAAGAGGCGTTTTATCATCTCGAAAAAGGGCACACAAGCTACACGTCGAACTGGGGGCTTCTCGAACTTCGTGAAGAAATTGCGCGTTACATGCAAAAATATGGAATGCAATACAATCCGCAAAACGAGATTCTTATCACCGTCGGTGCGAGCGAAGGCGTGGACGCTTCTTTGCGTGCCATCCTGAATCCTGGCGACGAAATAATTGTGTGCCAGCCTTGCTATGTGAATTACACGCCGCTTGCCGAATTATGCGCCGCGAAAATCGTTCCGCTTGACACAAGCAAAAACGGATTTTATCCTACGGCTCAGCAGATTGAAAACCTCGTCACTCCACGGACGAAAGCCGTAATGCTTTGCTCTCCGAACAATCCCACAGGAACAATGATTCCTGCGTCCGAATTGGAAAAAATCGCGGAAGTTGTGAAGAAGAATCAAATGTGGGTAATCAGCGATGAAATTTATTGCGAACTTGCTTATGACGGCGCGGAGCATGTTTCGATCGGCTCGTTTCCCGGAATGAAAGATTATACAATTATTTTGAACGGATTTTCAAAATCGTTTGCGATGACCGGCTGGCGAATCGGATACATTGCGGCTCCGGCGGAACTTTTGGCTCAAATCGTAAAACTCCACGGATATAACACAATTTGCGCTCCGATTTTCAGTCAGTACGCGGCGGCGGAAGGATTGCGAAGCGGCTGGAGCGAAGTGGAAAAAATGCGCGTAAGTTACCAGCAACGCCGAAATCTAATGCACAAGGCTTTTTGCGATATGGGACTGGACGTGCCCGAGCCGACAGGCGCATTTTATATGTTCCCCGACATTTCTTCGACGGGACTTTCCAGCGAAGAATTTGCGACCGGACTTTTTCAAAAGCACAATGTCGCCGTTGTTCCGGGAAGCGTTTTCGGCGCGGGCGGAGAAGGCCACATACGCTGCTGCTACGCGACGGCAACCGACAAGATAAAAATCGCCCTTGATAAAATTGCGGATTTCGTGCAAGAATGCAAGGCGAATAAGTGAAGATGAATGCGAGTTTCGCTTTGCGAAACTCGCAAAGTCAAATCCTCGCGAAGGCTTCTGAAAAAATCGCAAAAAAAAATCAAAATTTTTTCAAAAACACACTTGACATACCCCCCCCCATTATACGTATAATAATGCATCATTTTTTATTTTCAAGGAGGCAAATCATGAAAAAAATTTGCAAAGGCGTGGCGGTTTGCGCCATTATGGTTGGGCTTATTTGCATGGCTTCGTGCGTAAGCGTGGGGGAACTTGTTGGCTCGATGTTCGGTGGAGGTAGTTTTGTCATTGGACTTTCAACCAAAGATAGCAGCAAGGAATATGCAGGTTTAACGCTTCAAGCCAATGGCAGTGTGGAGGCTGTAAGATACAGCAACAGCACAAAAGTCAAAGGAACATGGGAAAATAGTAGCGGAAGCACAAAGTCTGTGGAAAATGGCGACACGATAACAGTAACAGTTGAAGAAAAGACTGTAAAAGGAACTGTGCGCAAATCAAATAGAACATATGTTCCCTACAATCCCAACAACAGCGAAGACCCTGGAGATTATTACATCACAAAATATTCTGTAACTTTGGGCGCATGGGGTCTTTATACCTATGATCATAAGGAATACGAGTCCGTCAAATAATTTTGTTTTAAATTCGCATTAAAATTGATGCGCGAGTTTGAAACTTGAATTTCATTGAAACGGCTTTCGCAATTTTCGCGGAGGCCGTTTTTTTTACTTTTTAATAAATCGTCAAACAAAAATTTTTTCACTCCGCTATGCACAACGCGAAGGCAGACGGTAAGCAAAAATTCCCCAAATATTCCGACAAAAAAAAGCACAAAATGACAAGACTTTTCTTTCGCGCTAGTATATCCTTTCCTAAAACAGGCAGAAAAGGAGGTATGATAAAAACACCGCACAAATGGAACGCAAGCTTTTTATTTACATTGTAAATCGAATGCTTGCTACCGAGTTTTTCACTACGTTAAAAACTCGCGCGGCACTTTTATCATGTCAAGTTTCCGTTGGAAACTTGCATATTTAATGCACATTCACACTGCGTTGCGAATGTGCGTAAAAAGTCAATCGAAAGTTCCAACTTTCTTCTTGACTTTTTATGGGAGGCATGCAATGGAATGGACGGAGGCACTGAACAGGACGATCGCATTTGCCGAGGCGCATTTGCGGGAACGGCTTGCGGTGGCGGATTTGGCGAAAGCGGCGGGCATTTCGGCGTTCCACTTGCAGCGGGGATTCCGGATTATCACGGGATTTTCGCTCGGCGAGTACGTCAGGAATCGCAGGCTGTACTGCGCGGCACTTGAGGTCGCGAACACAGAACGCAGCATCCTCGACATCGCGCTTGACTTCCAGTACGAAACGGCGGAAAGCTTTACAAAGGCGTTCAGCCGATTTCACGGAAGCACGCCGAGCCAAGTCCGCAGCGCGGGCGCAAAAAAATCTGTACTTCCAATTACTCCTTTTCTGCCAGTGACAATTTCAATCCATGTTACAGGAGGCAACAAAATGGATTACGAAGTGATGATCGTCAAAGGCTTTACTCTCATCGGGTTTGAACGGGAATTTCCGTTTGGAGATTCTTACACAACCCTGCCACAATTTTGGGACGAAATGCGCGGACAGTATTTCAAAAAACTTTGGGGCGGAAACGTTCCCGAAACGCCGCAGGAAATGGCGATTTTGGAAAACGGCATCGGCGAATTCGGCATCTGCATTGACAGCACTGGCAGCGACAAATTTCGCTATATGATTGCAGGCGCGTATAAGGGCGGCGATGTCCCTGAAGGCATGACGACGTTCGACGTTCCCGCCGGCGACTGGGCGAAGTTCCGCGCAATCGGACCGCTTCCCGGCGCACTTCAGGCAGTGAACACGCGCGTCTTCAAGGAATGGCTTCCCGGCAACCCCGACTGGGAAGCCGCCGGTCAGTACACCATCGAATGGTACAGCAACGGCGACACCAACAGTCCCGGTTATTTAAGCGAAATCTGGCTTCCCGTCAAGCGCAGAAAGTGAATGCGGACGCGCGACTAAAAGTTCCTGCCGAAGATTGCTTTGTCCCTGTCAGGGGCTAACGTATGTGCGAGTTTGAAACTTGAATTTACGAACGTTTAAAATTGTCGCTAAAATAGCGCGACAATTTTAACTTCGAGTTTTTTTTCAAAAACTCGCTTATTGAACCATCCGCGTCGCAACAAGTTGCTTAACGCGGATGAAATTGAACTTTTGAAAATCTGAAGTTTTTCAAAAGTTCAATTTTTAAGGAACGATTTTCATCTTGATTTCTTGTCGCGTTTGTTATAAAATATTCTGATATGGAAAATCATTCTTTGAACAAAATAAAATTTTTCAGGGCGGCGGCGTTCGCGCTTTGTTTTTTCGTTTCGGGATTTTTTGTTTCAAAATGTTTCGCGCAATCTTCGCAGCCTGACTCGCGTTCCAAGCAGGAACTTTCGAACGAATACATCCGCACTTTCGCGCAGATTTTCTACACGCTTCAAAATCGCTATGTCGAAGAAGTTGATCCCGAAGTTTTGTACAAAGGCGCGCTCAAAGGAATGATGGATTCGCTCGGCGATCCTTACACGGTTTACCTTGATGTTCAGGACATGCGCTCGCTCAACGACACGACCGAAGGCGCGTTCTACGGCGTGGGACTTTCTATTTCCAAGCGCAACAATTCCACGCCGGAAAATCCCGCATATGTGGACGTGGTTTCGCCGATTCAAGGAACGCCTGGATTTAAAGCCGGAATTCAAGCTGGCGACAAATTGATTGAAATCAATGGCGAGCCGACTCCCGAAATGTCGATGGAAACTGTTCTTTCGAAATTGCGCGGACCAAAAGGCGAAGGCGTGGAAGTGACGGTTTTGCGCGGAAAAAGCGTTACGTTCAAAAGAACTTTGATTCGCGATTTGATTGAAGTGCCCACCGTGGAATACGGAATGATTGGCAATTACGGTTACATGAAATTGATTCAGTTCACGCCGGAAACTGTTTTGCGCGTTCAGGACGCAATCGATTTTTTTGACGAAAAAAAATACAAAGGTCTTGTAATTGACTTGCGAAACAATCCCGGCGGACTTTTGGACAGCGCAGCGAAAATCGCCGACAAGTTCATCGATGCAGGTCCGATTGTCAGCACGAAAAGTCGCCTTCCTTATGAATCGCGTTCAATCAATGCGAGCGAAAAAAACACGGTGGTAAAAAATATTCCGATCGTTGTTTTGATAAATCGCGGAAGCGCGAGCGCGTCCGAAATTTTGAGCGGCGCATTAAAGGACAATCATTTGGCATATCTCGTTGGCGAGCGCACTTACGGAAAAGGAAGCGTCCAGCAAGTGATGCCGCTCAATCACGGCGATGGCATAAAAATCACGGTGGCGCGTTACTACACTCCCAGCGACACGAACATCGACAAAATCGGAATTCCGCCGGACAAGGAAGTCGCGCTGAGCCCGCAGTATACCGACGAGCAAACAAAGGCTTTGATAAAATTGTCCGAGGAAGAAACGATTCGAAAATATGTTGAATCGCATCCGGACATGGACGAAAAAGAAATTGCGAATTACGCTTCGGAATTGCAAAAAGATTTCGGCTTGGATTTGCGACTTTTGCGAAGGCTCATTCGAATTGAAGTGGGACGCACGAAAGAGCCGCAGCTTTACGATTTGGATTTTGACGTGCAGTTGAATGCGGCGTTGGAAATTTTGCGCGAAGGAAATTTCAAAAAACTCGTGAGGAGCACAAAGACGCTCAAAGAATTGCAGGAAGAAGCGGAAGCCGCCGACGCGCTTTCCGAAAAAAATTCTTCGCCAGCACAAAACGAAAATTGAAATTTTTGATATTTTCGGAAATTTAAATGAGAC
>CAMWWZ010000123.1 GCA_947178095.1 uncultured Treponema sp. | reverse complement strand
CAATTAAATTTTTTTCCAAATTTCATCGAAAAAATTCCAGGAATTTTCTGTGATTTCCGCGCGGAAAAATTTAAAGGATGTCGCGCGAAACAAAAAATTTTTTTCATCGAAAAAATCGCGATTCAAATTTTTTGCGAAAGATTTTGCTTCAAGGAAAAATTCGTTTAAGTTGAATTTTTTTTCGGCGAGGCATGCCGCGCATGGCAAAATATGAAAGATTGAATTTTGGCGCAATTCGATTTTGCATGGGAAAAAAAATGTGGTGGCGTTTTTTTGAATTTTATAAATCGAAAAATTTTTTATCGCAAGAAAATTTTCGCGCGTAAAATTTTCTTCAAGCGGAAAAATCAGCGGCGCAGTGAAAAATATTTTTTCGGATTCATCGCGCCGCGCGTTCCGCCCTTCAAAAAAAATGTCGCGTTCTTTTACGAGGCGCAACGTTTGGGATGGATTCAATTCTATCGCGTTCAATTTCTATTGTCCATATTTTTTCAGCAATGAAAAAAGTTTCGACTTTTAAATTGCTGAAAGCGCGATTTCGTAACAAAGTGAGAAATCGCAATGCAATAAGCGAGTTTTGTCGCAAGCCTTTGGGGTTGCTTACCGAGTTTCGCTTTGCGAAACTCGCGTCATTATTTTTCAATTATCTTTAAGATACGCGTTGAATTGGCGTTCAGTTTCGACAGTCGTTGGCGGCCCATGCCCCGGCATTATTACGGTTTCATCGGACTGCGAAAGAATTTTCGCCTTGATATTGTTTATCAAAGTTCGCCTGGAAAATTTCGTGTTCGACGAGCCGATTGTTCCTGCGAAAAGGCAGTCGCCCGTAAAAATCACGCTTCCGATTTTGTAGACCACGGAATCCGCCGTGTGTCCGGGAATTGAAAAATATTCGATGTCAAAATCGGCGGCTTTGAAAACGCCGTCATCTTTGAGAATGTTCGTTTCGTTTTTTGCCACTTCCCAATCGGCGGCGTAAATTTTCGGCGTGTAGATTTTGCGAAGCGAAGCGAGTCCTTGAACATGACTTCCGTGGTTGTGCGAAACGAGAATGCCCACCAATTTATGTCCGCCTTTTTCGATTGTGTCGATAACCGAAGTGGTGATTTTTCCAGGATCGACAATGATTGCTTCGTGAATTTTTTCGTTCACGATTACGTAGCAATTTGAGAAACCTGAAAGATTTAAATGTGAATAAATTTTCATTTCGCATTTTCCTCGCCATTGCGAATTTTTCAAAACAATTCTTTGCCTTGTTCATCGAGAATTGCTTCGCGCAAATTCGACGACTTGAACAAAACATTTTCCTTTTCGATATTTACGAACATCGTGTTTTTTATGTTGCAATTTCTAAACGAAGTATCGACCAGCTTGGCGTGAACGAAACGCGAATTGTACAAATCCGAATCGTCGAATGAAGATTGGTACGCTTGCGCTCCGCAAAAATTATCGTGAATTATATTGCTGCCCGTAAAAAGAATGTGCGAAAAAATGCATCCGCCGAACGAAGTGAATTGCATGTTGCATTCGAGCATATTGCAGTCGGCGAAAATTGAATAGTCGAACATGCTCATCCTGCTGCGAAATTTTGTCGATTGCAGATTAACGAATTTGCAATGCTGAAAATTGCATCCGTAAAAACGCTTGTCGGTTAAATCGATGTTTTCGAATGTGAGGCCGGAAGCGTTGAGCCCGATGATTTTTTTATGCTGATTTATGTAATTGTAAATTTCTTCTTTCGCTTTTTCAGGATTCGGAGAATGTTCGAGACAAAAATTTTTTCCTTCGGCGATTTCGCCATAATAGTTAAAAACAGTGAGAGCCATTTTTTCGCAGCCGTCTTGCTGACATTTGTTTTGTTGGAACATAATTATATTTTAAGCACTTGAATGAAATTTGTCAAACGTTTACAATAAAAATATGTGTTGGAAATGTGGCGAAGAAATAGATTTGTCAAACGGCGTTTACAGGAATTCCACTTGTCCTGTTTGCGGCGCGGACTTGCATTGTTGCAGAGGATGCAAATTCTATTCCCAAGGAAATCATTTTGACTGCCGCGAAAGCGTCGAAGATTTTGTAAAAGAAAAGGATCGCGCGAATTTCTGCGAACATTTTATGGCGGGAAAAAATTCCGCTTCGGCGAACAAAATTAGTTCGGAAAAAAATGCGAGCGAAAAACAGGCGGCTCGTTCTGCGTTTGACGCGCTTTTTTCTTGAAATTGGATGGGATTTATGGCGGTGGATTTTGCGTTTTTGGACAGCGGCACTGGCGGCATTCCTTATATGCTTTTGCTGAAAGAAAAATCTCCTCAAAGCACTTGCGTCTATTTGGGCGACACGATTCATTTTCCTTATGGAGAAAAATCGATTCAGCAAGTTACGGATTCTGCCTCGGTTGCGATAAAGTCAATGGTGCAGAAATGGAATCCTCGTTGCATCGTCATCGCTTGCAACACAATCAGCGTGACGGCTTTGGAAAATCTGCGCGCGCTTTTTCCTCGCCAGCCGATTGTCGGAACTGTGCCCGCTGTGCGCCTTGCGGCAAAAGTCACGCGCAACAAAAAAATCGGGCTGCTTGCCACAAACGCCACGATAAATCATCCATATTGCAAAAAGTTGGTTGAAGACTATGCGAGCGATTGCCAAGTCTTTGGGCGGGGCGATCCTGATTTGGTGGCGTTTATTGAGCACAAACTTTTCACCGCGAGCGACGATGAAAAAATGGCTGCCGTTTCTCCTGCCGTCGATTTTTTTTGCGAGCGCGATTGCGACACAATAATTTTGGGATGCACGCATTTTACACATTTGGCGCGTGAAATTGAAAATTCATTCGCGCGAAAAAGTTGGAAAAAAATTTTCGTCGTTGACAGCCGCGAAGGAGTCTCAAAGCAAGCGTTGCGCGTTTTGCCCGAAATTTCCGCCGAACAAAAAAGCGAGGAAGCGGAAGAATTTGCGTCATCTCTGGATATGTCGTTTTTTGTTACTGCGCTCAAAGGCAACGCCGACAGGCGCGAATATGAATCGCTTTGCGAAAATTTTCACATTCCGTTCGGCGGGCTAATTTAGCGGCAAACATGCTTTGCGGGGCAAAGTGCTCGCTCGCCTAGAACGCCCGCGCCGCCCAAACATGATCAGAGACATTCTTGTTGTCTTGAGTTATAACATTTATGAAGGTGCTGTAACTCCTCACATTTGCCTGAGCATTACTATAATTTAACGATGACCATACGTGCCCGTTAAATGTTCCGAGTTTTTCACTGCCTTTTACAAGATTTTGTACTATACGAGACAACTCGCTGGTGGTCGGCAAAAACCACTCGCCAGCCGTCGTTGTGCTTGTGCTGTATTCCGCACACGCCTTTGCCGCGCAGTTTGTTGCCGTTGCGCTGGCATGGTTTGGATGATTGAGGATTGCCTGCGTGTTCGCGTATCCTGCTCCGATGACACTGGAAGTACTCACTTCGCAGTTAAAACACGGACACCATGTCATCTTTCCCAATTGCTCTTTCGAGCATTCAAGATAGTGGCAGGTCTTGCCGTTTACAGTAAAGCCATCCGCAGAATAATGGAATACATATCCGCCGCCAGGTCCCGTGTCGCCCATTTCGTATTTTCTAATCAGCACGCCCGCCGCACCGTCGAGCGCGACTCGCCATTCCGTGCCGTCGGCTTGTGGCGTTACCGTGAATTTGTCGCAAATGCTGCCGTTTAGCGTTACGCCATCGCCCGCGCTCAAAACCTGCCTGTTCGCCGTATAAGCGGAAGGCGTGATGGTGGCGACAGGGCTTGAAGCGGTGAGATCGCCCGCGACGGTGATTGTGGGAATGGCCGAGCCACTGGCATAAAGACGAACATCGTTGTCTTCCGCGACTTTCGCCATGCCGCTCATCATGAACGTGCCGATTGCAGTAACTCCGTTATTAGTGTCACTGCAAACATATACGCCTCTGCCATTTTGGACTGCCTTGTTGCCGGAAATCATGCCGCCGCTCATTTCAAATTCCGCCTTGTTTATAGCACCCGTAGTTTTGTCAATAAACCCATTCACAAACACACCGCCGCCGTTTTTTGTCGCTTCGTTATTTAAAATTGTGCTGTTGCCGCTCATTGTAAACGTATTGTTACTGACATATACACCGCCACCATAGTTTGCCTTGTTGTTAGAAATTTCGCCGTCGCCGCTCAAGCTTAATCCCGCAAGCGTATACACTCCACCACCGTATGCGCTTGACGTATTGTCCGAAATAGTGCCGCCAGACATCTCAAACTTGCCATTGCTACTAACATAAACTCCGCCTCCTCTTGTGGTCGTAGTGTCATCAACAGTCGTCGCTTTGTTTTCGCTTATCGTTCCGCCTTCCATCGTGAATGTGCCGCTAGCGACATACACTCCGCCAGCAGTTACGCTAGTATTTTTGGAAATCGTGCCGTTTGTAACGGTGAGCGTTCCAAGACTGTAGATTCCGCCTCCTCCTCTGTCGCTATTTGTCGATGTCGTCTTGCAGTCTGCAATTTTCGCCGTTCCCGACATTTCGAACGTTGCTGACGAGTCAATGCACACGCCTCCGCCATTGTTTTTCGCTGTGCAGTCGGAAATCGTTCCGCCTTCCATTTTGAATGTGCCGTTATAAATATAAACCCCTCCGCCATTGCTCGCTTCGCATCCGATAACTTCACAGCTTGTCATTTCAAGCGTTTTGCCGTTAAAAAAAATTCCGCCGCCATTGCTGCCAGGAGAGTTTCCGTTTTTGATGACGAGGTTTTCAAGTGTGAGGTTCAAATCTTTTTTTTCAAGCCTTCCCACATAAACACATTTAGCCGTGTTGTTTCCATTGAGGACTGCCTTTTCGGATTCGGATGCGGAAAGACTGGCAACCTTTACCGAAAGTGTTTGAGAAACGCCATTAAAATCCGCAAGCGCGGTTGTAGATGTGGCGGTGAAAGTTCCGTCAACGTAGATTGTGTATTCGCTCGCGCCGTCGTTTATGGCAATGATTTTGTCGATTGCCTTTTGAATAGTTTCAAGCGGCGAAAGGAAGCTTCCCGAGTTGCTGTCGCTCGCCGTGGCAGTATTTTTGTAAGGCTCGGTCTTGTCGTACCAGCCGCCCGAGCCACGCACGTACACCGTAGAAGAAATCATGCCCGGCGTAATTTCCTTCGCCGCGCCTTTTTCCAATCCGCCCCACGTGTCGGTGCAAAATCCATTGATGACGTTTATGTATTCGGAAAATATATGGACGATTTCTTCACTCTCGCCGACCTTCTTTTTTACAGTGAATTTCATTTGATACGCGCCGGTGGAAATTCCGCTCGCGCTGACTGTGTATGTATCGGAAGCGGAATCATCTTTTTTGTAATCAAAATTCGTTGTGTCGTCGATTTCAAGCGAGCATCCTTCGGGCACTTTTATTTTCAAGCTGACTGTGCCAGGCTCTGTAGACGAAATCGCAAGCGCGATTGTGCCGTCTATTTCGATTGTGTCGCCAACTATCGAAAGCCCCGTTTTGCTTCCTGAAAGCAGCGCGGTTTCCTTCGAAAATTGCGGCGTTTTCTCGCTCGCCTCGCTTGCATCTTCGTCCGAGGTTTTCTCAAACGCGAATATTTCGAGCGTGAATGTTCCGTTCGTGTCATCGGGCTTTTGGAATGAAAAATTCAGTTTTGTTTCACCAGCATTTTCTGTCGAAGTTCCTTGGATGAAATTTGTGTACGGTGGATTTTCGGGAGAATCGCCGTCCTTATAAAGCAACGCGGCGTATACGAGTTTGGGCATTGAAGGCATCGCATAACGTGAAGAGCCGTTCGATACGCGGGCGGTTACAGTCAGCGCGCCGCTTTCGGAATTTCCTACCTCGTCGTACCCCCCCCCACGTAATTCCGCTCGGAGTTCTTGAAATGAGGTTTTCGCACGAGGAAAGCAGCGCGGCGGCGAGCATTATGAGGATTGCTTTGTATTTAAATGAGATTGATTTTTTGATTTGCATTGTTTTCCTCCGTGCCGCGCTTTGCAAAATGCCCGCGCGATTTTTTTGCGACAATTTCAAGTGTTACATACTATATATTACGGCAGAAAAAAGTTTTTGTAAAGAGAATTTTTTCGCACTTTGTAAAAGCACCTGCGAGTTTCGCGAAGCGAAACTCGGTAAGCAGACCGAAAGGGCTGCGACGCGAGTTTTGAAGAATTGTTCAAAACACTGTATGTTTTGAGTAAATTCCCTAACGGACTTGAATTCTGCTGCACAAGCCACTGTCGTCAATATGCGATAAGGTGTACACTTGATGTTTTCATTCTAGCCCTACAA
>CAMWWZ010000122.1 GCA_947178095.1 uncultured Treponema sp. | reverse complement strand
TTTCGCCATCGGCTTCTTCCGTCGGTTCTTTTGTGACAATTCCATTATCCCAAGAATGCTCGGATTTCTCAATGGGTTCTGTTTTTCTTTCTTTACAAATTGTGCAAGTGTAGGTTTTTAAACCTTCTTTTATACAGTTGGCATTCTGTGTTATAACTCCATCATTCCAAATATGGTTGCATGGTCCTGCATCTGTGCTAGAACTGTTGTCACAAGTAAAAAGTGTAAATGCCATTAATATCGCAAAGGTTGCATAAATGACTTTGACTAAAGCCTTACTATTGTGGGGGGGGTAATCGGTTCTTCATAAATTTACCTCTATAATAAAAAATGTATGTATATTATAACGCAGATATAAGTAGCTGTCAAGGCTTTTTGTGTGTAAAATTTTTGTTTGATAAATTGACTTTTTTCCTTGCAAATCCGCGCCGTCTGTGATATAATAATGAAATCTTTTTAGGTGGGATGGAAAACGGCGGTTTTTTGGCGGGAATTTCGTGAAAAATCCGCCGGAATTGAATTTCCTGTTTTGCCGCGCCTTTTTGGGAGGGAAAATGCGCTGTCCGTATTGCGGCTCTCTTGACGACAAGGTGATCGAATCTCGCACGATGGCGAACGGCGACAACATCCGCCGTCGCAGGGAATGCACTTCCTGCGGCTACCGCTTCACGAGCTACGAGCGGATCGAGGAAAAGCCGCTGATGGTGGTGAAGCGCAACGGAAGAAGGCAGCCTTACGACGCGAAAAAGCTCGAAAAGGGCATCGCGCGCGCGCTTGAAAAGCGTCCGATTTCCACTTCGATGCTTGAGAACCTTGTCACGGAAATCGAGGACGCTGCGGTGATGCGCGCGAAGGCGAGCCGCGAGATTTCCACGGCGGACTTGGGCGCGCTCGTGCTCGAGCGGCTCAACGAAATCGACAAGGTCGCCTACATAAGATTTGCCTCGGTGTACAAGCATTTTGAGAATCTGGAAGAGTTCATAAGCGAAGTGAAGTCAATCGACGGAGTGGGAGAAACAAATGAGTGAAGAATCGTTCTTTCCCGAGTGGAAGAGTTTTCTTGGAAAAAGCGGCGAAGAGGAGACGGCATTGTTCATAAAGAGCGTCGTGAAGCGTTCGGGCGATGTCGTTCCGTATAACCGAGCGAAAATCGAAAGCGCGATCGGAAAGGCGATTTGCGCCGTGGAAAAATATCCCGACCCCGAGCGCGCGGCGAAAATCACCGATTCCGTGGAAGAAAAGCTGCGCCTTTTGCTTGCGGGGCGGCGCGCCCATTCCATTCCCGCGATCGAGGAGATTCAGGATTTGGTGGAAAGCGCGCTCATCGAAGAAAAGCAGGTGGAAGTGGCGAAGGCGTACATCCTTTACCGCGCGCGCCACGATGCCGTGCGGGACGCGCAGAGCCTCATGCTCGACATAAACCAGACGATGGACGGCTATCTCGCGCAAAGCGACTGGCGCGTGAACGAGAACGCCAACGTCAATTTCTCGCTCGGCGGACTTATTTTGCACAATTCGGGCACGGTCACCGCGAACTATTGGCTCAACAACATTTATTCCAAGGAAATCGCCGAGGCGCACAAGTCGGCGGCGTTCCACATCCACGACCTTTCGATGTTCTCGGGATATTGCGCGGGCTGGTCGCTGCGCCAGCTCATCGCGGAAGGATTGGGCGGCGTGAAGGACAAGATCAATTCGAAGCCCGCATCGCACCTTTCCACGCTCGTGAATCAAATCGTGAATTTCTTGGGAATAATGCAGAACGAATGGGCGGGCGCGCAGGCGTTCAGCTCGTTCGACACGTACCTTGCGCCGTTCGTCAAGATTGACGCGCTTTCGGAAAAGCAGGTGCGCCAGTGCATCCAAAGCTACGTTTACGGCGTGAACACTCCGAGCCGCTGGGGAAGCCAGGCTCCGTTCTCTAACATCACTTTGGACTGGGTTTGCCCCGACGACTTGAAGGACAAGAAGGCGATTGTCGGCGGCGTGGAGCAGGATTTCACCTACGGCGAGTGCCAAAAGGAAATGGACTTGATAAACAGGCAGTTCATCAAGATCATGCTTGAGGGCGACGCGGACGGGCGGGGCTTCGCCTATCCGATTCCCACGTACAACATCACCAAGGATTTCGACTGGACGAGCGAAAACGCGCGGCTTCTTTTCGAGATGACTTCGCTTTACGGAACGCCTTATTTCCAGAACTTCGTCAATTCCGACTTGAATCCGTCCGACGTGCGCTCGATGTGCTGCCGCCTTCGCCTTGACAAGCGCGAGCTGCGGAAGCGCGGGGGCGGGCTTTTCGGAAGCGACGAATTCACGGGAAGCCTCGGAGTCGTCACGATAAACCTTCCGCAAATCGGATTTCTTTGCAAGACCGAATCTCAGTTTTTCAAGCGGCTGGACTATCTTATGGATTTGGCGAAGCAAAGCCTTTGCGTGAAGCGCAAGGTCATCCAGCGGCTTTACGATTCGGGGCTTTTCCCGTACACGAAGCGATATTTGAAGACTCTCGGAAACCATTTCAACACGATAGGTCTTTGCGGAATGAACGAATGCTGCCTGAACTTTTTGGGCAAGGACATCACTTCCGCAGAAGGGCAGGATTTCGCGCGGCGCGTCCTCGACCACATGCGGAACAAGATGCAGGATTTCCAGGAGGAAACTGGCGAGCTTTTCAACCTCGAGGCCACGCCCGCTGAAAGCACGAGTTACCGTTTGGCAAAGCACGACAAGGAGCGTTTTCCCGAAATCATCACGAGCGGCACGGACGATCCTTTCTATACGAATTCGACGCAGCTTCCAGTGGATTTTACGAGCGACATTTTCGAGGCCCTCGACCATCAGGAAAGTTTGCAGACGAAATATACCGGCGGAACTGTTTTCCACACGTTCATGGGCGAGCGCGTCAAGGACTGGAAGGCTTGCCGCGACTTGGTGAGATCGATTATGGAAAATTACAGGATTCCGTATTTGACGATTTCGCCGACATATTCGATTTGCCCGGTGCACGGCTACATTTCGGGCGAGCATTTCGAGTGTCCGAAGTGCAAGGCGCAGAAAGAAGCCGAATTGCGCGCGAAACTTTCCGCGCTTTTGGCGGAACGCGAGGAGTTGGCAAAGTTGGACGCTGGCGTTTGAGAATGCCGCGAGTTTGTAAATAAGGATTTTTTTGGGGGATAAGATGAATAACGAGACAAAATTGAAAGAACTTGACGAGCGGATTGCGCAAGTCCGCTCGGAACTTGAAAACGTTCACGGAACGCAGACCGAAGTCTACGCGCGAATCGTCGGCTACTACCGCGCCGTGCGCAACTGGAATAAAGGCAAGGCGGACGAATTCAAAAAAAGAAAGATGTTCGAGCTGAATTGCGACGAGCGTCCCGATGCCGTTTCGCAGCGTCCGAAATTGTCCGCCGAAAGTCTTTCGGAAAGCCCGCAAAAGGAATTGGATCTCCGCGATTCGGCTCTGTACGCGATTTCCACGAATTCCGCAGAAAATGCGCAGCCTGAAACTGAAATTGAGCAGTCCGAAATTTTTTATGACACCGCGTCACCCCAAAGAATTTCATCATACGAGCTTTTCGCAAGGCGCACTTGCCCGAATTGTCCGCCCGTAAAAGATTTCCTTCTCGGGCTTTCGCTTCAAGGAAACGTCGTCGATGTGGACACGGAAGAAGGATTTTCCGAAGCCGCGGTCAAGGGAGTTTTTTCCGCGCCCACTGTGATTTTCTACGACGAGCGCGGCAAGGAAGTTTCGCGGGCGCACAACGTTCCTGACATCGAAGAAATCCTTTCTGCGGTTACGGCGTGAGCGACTTCGCGGACGAAAAAAAATGCGTCCTTGTAAAAACGACTTTGCTTGATTTTCCGGGAAGGGTCGCGGCGGCGTGCTTTGTTTGCGGCTGCGATTTGCGCTGCCCGTATTGCTACAACGCGCCTTTGGTCGAAGAAAATTTTAAAGAAAATTTTTCGGGGCGAGGCGAATCTCCGCCGCAATTTGTTTCCGCTTCGGAAGTCGTGGCGCATTTGGAAAGACGGCGCAAAGTTTTGACGGGCTTTGTCTTGAGCGGCGGCGAGGCTCTTTGCGATTTTCCGCTTGCCAAAAATCTTATTTTGAACGCGCGCGCGCTCGGCTACAAAATCAAGCTTGACACGAACGGAACTTTTCCCGAACGCTTGGAAGAACTCATTTCAGACGAAAGCCTTCTGCCTGATTACATCGCGCTCGACGTGAAGACTTCGCCCGAACGCTACGCGGAGCTTGGCGCGAAATCCAAAGACTTGTGCGAAAAGATTTCGCGCTCGATAAAAATCGTTTCCGCGCTTCCATGCGAACGTCGGGAATTCCGCACGGTTTTGTATCCTCCGATTTTGGGAAAGCGCGAAGTGGAATGCATCGCGCGCCTTTTGCCGAAAGACGCTTCATGGTTTTTCGCGCAGTTTCAAAACGAAAGCTGCCTTTCGCGCGAAGCCGAAAAAATCCCGCCGTATACGGAGACGCAGGTGGAAGAATTGGTGAGCCTTGCGAAGGCGCGAATTCCCAATGCCGCATTGCGATGAGTTTATTCTTTTTCCGCCTTCGTTTCATCCACGCTTTCCACGGCCTTCCACAGCATAAAATTATTTTCGAAGTGCCACTTTATTCTGCCTTCGCTGTACAAATATGAAAGGTACGAGCGGACGGTGCTGCCCACGAGCGTGTATTGGCTCAAGCGCAGCGGGATTTCATTTTCGTCCGCGAATTCCTTGAGGACTTCTTCCCAAGTGCGCGGCTTTTTCAAAATGCGCTCGAGCGACTTTTCATTTGAAATCGTGGAAAGCAAATTGAATTCCACCAATTCCGAAATTTCTTCATAAACTCCGCCGTGGCTCGGAACGTAAAAGTCAGCCTTTGTCGCGCCGATTTTTTCGAGCGAAAGTTTGAACTGCTTCACGTCGTACAAAAAAGGCATCCAATATCGCGCGAGCATTTCGCGCCCGAAAATTCCGTCGCCAGCAAAAAACGCGCTTTTTCCGTTCGGGCTTTTCGCGAGAACGCCGACCATTTCCATGTAATGCCCTGGAAGCGGAACGAACTCAAATTCAAATCCGCCGCCAAGCGAAATTTTTTCTCCGCCGGAAATAATTCTGTCCGCGAACGAAGCTTCCGCGCGGTGATACGGCGAATGGAATTCGGGAAGCGGAAATCCGCCTGCTGAAATCGCGCCGGGAATTTCTGGAGTTTCCATTATTGATTTTTCTTTTTGCGTCGCCCAAACTTGGCATCCGGTTTTTTCAACGAGCCATGAATTCCCGCCGACATGATCCGCGTGTCCGTGCGTCGCGATGATTGCTTTCACAAAAAATTTTTTGAAGACTCGTTCGCATTCGCAAAAAATTTTCTGCGCGTATTCCGCCGTCTCGCCAGAGTCGATAAAATAAATTTCGAACGCGCCGCGATTTTCAATCGCAATCACTCCGACATTCGTCGAGCCTGCAAAAACATACGCTCCGTCAAAAAGCCGATTCAGCTTCAATTGTTCAATTCGCATAATTCATTGTAGCGGTTTTGCCTGCTATTGACAATCGTTTGATTTGAATTAAAATGAAATTATGAAAATAATTTCTTGGAACGTAAACGGAATTCGGGCGGCACAAAAAAAAGGATTTGCGCCGTGGCTTTTAAATTGCGGAGCGGACGTTGTGTGCATTCAGGAAACGAAGGCCTCCCCCTCGCAGCTCGACGACGAACTTTTGCAGCCGAAAGATTTGAGCGGTACGCAATACAAGTCATTTTTCAATTCGGCGAAAAAGCCAGGATATTCAGGAACGGCGATTTATTCGAAATCCGCTCCCGACAAAATCGAAAATTTGGGAAACGCGCTTTTCGATGACGAAGGCCGCGTGACTTGCGCATTCTACGGCGACATCGCAATTGTGAGCGCGTATTTTCCGAACAGTCAGGACGGCGGAAAGCGGCTGGAATACAAGCTTTCGTTTTGCGATGCGATTTTTTCGTATTGCAAAAATTTGGTGGCGCAGAAAAAAAACGTCGTCCTTTGCGGCGACTACAACATCGCGCACAAGCCAATCGATTTGGCGAACCCAAAGTCGAACGAAGGCAATGCTGGATTTTTGCCCGAAGAGCGCGCATGGATGGACAAGTTCACGCAAGGCGGATTCGTTGACACGTTCCGGCATTTTTGCCAAGAGGAAAAACAATACACTTGGTGGAGCTACCGATTCCACGCCCGCGAAAAAAATGTCGGATGGCGAATCGACTATCATTGCGTGAACGAAGAATTTTTGCCGCGCATAAAATCCTCGAAAATTTTGGCGGACGTGATGGGAAGCGATCATTGCCCGATTGAATTGGAAATTGAAGAGTGAAATGC
>CAMWWZ010000121.1 GCA_947178095.1 uncultured Treponema sp. | reverse complement strand
TTTCGCGGCGGCGTTGTCGCTGGCATTGCTTTTCGGATGCTCGTCGGGCGGCGACAACGGCTTGGCAGAAATCCCAAGCCAAGGCGGAACACAAGGCGGCGTGCAAAATCCCGGCTCGGACGGAAATGCTGGCGGCGAACAAACGCCAGGACAAGACGAAGAACAGCCCGGCGGCGGCGAGAATCCCGGAAGCGAAATTGTCGTTCCGCCTTCGGAATATTCATGCGAGATCACATCTGTTTCCATGTCGAACGAAAGCATTTCGCCGAAGAGCGTGTCGGAAATCCTGGGTGCGCTGGCGTTTGACTATGTGCTGACGGCGAGCACGGGCGAAATCTATCAAGGATGGCATGCCTCTTATGAAAATTTTCCGGAGGAAATCAGGAATGAAATCCGCTTCATTGAAGTGACAGAGAAAGGCGACGTGGAGCGCGACGGCGAATATGAATTCCCAAGTGGGCAAGAAAATGTTGCGTTCGAGATTTGGCACGGCGGAGAATCAAAATTTGAAAGGACGCTGAAAAACGGCAATTACGATTATTCGAAAGTGCTCAAAATGATCGCCGCTTTGCTGAAAGAAATCATCGGGGAATCCGACTACGACGCGATTTCGGCGGAAGTGGCGGCAGGAGGCTTGGCATTGACGGCGGAAAAGATAAAGGCGGTGGGCGACATTTTCCCCTCCCTTGAAAAAGACGCGGAAAGCGGCAAGGAAGCAAAAGACGTGGAGAACGCCGCCGCAATTTTGCAAAACAAGGAAGCTTTTGTTGCTCAAGCGCAGGGCGAAGTGGCGGTCAGGTTTGAGCCGATATATCCTGATGACTATGATGACTATCTGAAATATCCATGGAATTTTTCCGAAGCGGAAATCAATGCATTTGCAAAAAAATACGTCGTCACCTACAAAGCGAATGTCAAATTTACAGGTACATTTAATCTTAGTGAAATTTCTTTACCAGCCAATAATGGTAAGGGAGATTTTACAAATGCAACACTAACAAATGATGGAGAAAGTATATTTCTTGATAAAATTAATAATATAAGAGGTGATTCCAAACCAACATTATCATTTGAAAAGAATGATGATAATGTAAGATATTATACACCAGAATATAATGTATCAGAACGTTCTGTATATGACTTATATAAAACCTATTCTGATGATTTAGGTAAGCTTAACATAAAAGGAGATTTTAAAGAGTATATAATAGATGGTAAAAAAATAAGTGGAGATAATAATTATACTTTATTTGAAGAAGATGAAAACACAGTTAAAAAATCAGATAATGATACAATAAAATCACTTACTATTGATGTATTAATTCAAATGTATGAACAATTAAGTATTAACAAGTTTGTTAATATGATAATATCTGGCGACTCAAAAGAACAAATTAAAGTAGATTGGATTTTAACAAATATGGTGTTTGAAGGTGATATGAGTAATATTAAACAGACAAAAAGTAGAAGTTTAACAGGTATTGTATATTTTGAAGATAAACCATATAATAATATTGATAGAAGTAAGTCTGAACCTGGTCAATCGGTCAATGGATTATTAAAATTAGATAGTTTAGATGGGGTATCTTATAATAATTTCGGAGTTGCTTTTGATCGTAGATTTGGTGTTCTTGATGTTAGAGGTGTTGACAAAACTACTATAGAATCTTATAACTATAAAAATTATGAAAATGATGGTGGTTATGGTATTCTTGCAAACCACCAAAATGCACATGCGATTTATTTTAGTAAGGATTTTATCTCTATTAAAAATAACCAAACAGAAGTCAATAAACTTTGTTATAAGTTTTCAAAACATCCAGATACTTCTGCAGGATTTTTTAATGCTTATTTGGGAAATGATAGAGTTAATGGTGAAAGTTATAATGAGAACGTAACTAACTCTGTAATAGGTGCCAAAAATACTAGATCTTTAAAGGAGTTTGAAGATTTTGGAAATTATTTTGAAAATAACTATGAGTATAAATTTAACAAAACTGCAAAAGAAACTTATAAAGATGTCTGGGAAAGTTTATCAGACTTTGATAAAGCTAATCTTGAAAATTATTTATATGAAATCGCTCAAAACAATAAAAGGCACTTTTCCTGCGCAGCGAAAAGTATTGTTTAGCGCAAACGCATTGCAAAGCATTCCTTGTCAGAAAATCCGCGCGGCATTCTTGCGCGGATTTTTTTGTGCGAAAAAACATGCTTGACATTTCCTCATTCGTCATGCTAAAATGATATTGTTATAAAAAATTAATTCGTAAAAAACATTTGTTTTTTACGAATTAATTTCGTCTGTGTTGGCAATTTGTTGTGGCGCGGGCAATGCAATAAGCGCGTTTCGTTTAGGAGGAAAAATGGCTTTTTCAATTGCAAAGAATGTCGTAGAAGGCAAGATTTCAAAAATGACAGGGCTTTCTATTCCTGAAATCAAAATGTATTCTCCCGAAAGATTGCGCGCGCATCTTGAGCGTCGTGCTGAAAAAAAATTCTCGTTTGTGTCTGAATTCCCAAGCATTTGCAGGGGCAATGTTCTTCGCGATAACATAGCATCGACAGAACGCATCAACAAAGAAATTGACAAAATACTCGGAGTATTTTTGCATTAAAATATACAAGGAAAGACAAGGGCTTCTTGTAAAGTTTGTTTTTTCCACAAATCATAACAACGAAATGTTGCGGCTTGTAACATTCCCGCGCTGCAAAATCGCCTTGTGCAAAAAAATGCGCGGGCCAACGTGCCTTTGACCCGCGCAAAAAGTTATGTTATCCTTTCAAAAAGAAAGCCGTTTCATAAATTGAACTTTTGAAAACGGCGGTTTTCAAAAGTTCAATTTCGCCCGCGTTAGGCCTTGTTGCGGTGCGGGCTTTCGCACAATGCGCTGCGCCTAAATCAGGCGGCTTTAGCACAAAGCGCGTTTCGTGCGAAAGCGTCAGCCTTTGACCGCTCCCGAAATCACGCCCTTGATTATGTATTTCTGCGCCGAAATGTAGAAAATCACGATCGGAATTATTGCGAGAACGAGCATCGCCATGAACCCACCGTAGTCGGTCGCGCCGTACGCGCCTTGCATCGCGATTTGAATCGCCACCGGAACTGTCTTGTTGTCCGTGCCGAGCACAAGGTATGGCAAAAGGTAGTCGTTCCAAATCCACATCGAATTCAAAATTGCGACTGTGATCGCCGTGGGCTTCAAGACCGGAAAGACGACGAGGAAAAAAGTTTGGAGCGGATTGCATCCGTCGATTTCCGCCGCCTCTTCAAGCTCAAGCGGAATCGCCTTGACAAATCCCGTGAACATGAAAACCGAAAGTCCCGCGCCGAATCCGAGGTACACGAACACGACTCCGAAGATGTTGTCGAAATTCATTCTGTTCACGACAAACGTCATCGTGTACATTACCATTTGGAACGGAACGATCATGCTGAACGCGAAAAGATAGTAGAGCGCGCCCGTCAATTTGTTTTTCACGCGCACCATAAACCACGATGTCATCGACGTGCATACGATTATGATTACTGTGGAAAATACGGTTATGAAAAGCGAGCGCAGGAACGCCGCGAAAAATCCCGCCGTGGAAAGCCCCGCGATGTAGTTTTGGAAGCCGACGAACGTCTCTTCGTTCGGAAGCGAAAACGGCGCGCTGGAAATGTACAGCCGCGATTTGAACGAGTTCACGAGCACAAGAAAAATCGGCACGAGGAAAATCGCCGTGAGCACGACCATCGCGAAAAAAGCGATTTGTTTTGTCGCCTGCTTTTGCCTGTAGAGATTGTGTGTCATTGTTCTGTCTCCTTTCGCGTGGTCGCCTTGAGTTGCGCGAACGCAATGATTGCGACTATTACGAAGAACACGACTGCCTTTGCCTGGCCAACGCCCTGCCAGCCTGTCCTTCCGTAGAATGTGTTGTATATGTTGAGCGCGAGCATTTCCGTAGAACGCGCGGGCGCGCCTGCGGTGAGCGCGAGGTTTTGGTCGAACATTTTGAAAGTGTTCGTGAGCGTGAGGAACATGCAGATTGTGATCGAAGGCATTACCATCGGAATTTTTATCTTGAACAAAACTCGCGCAGGAGACGCTCCGTCAATCGCCGCCGCCTCGAGCAAGTCGCCCGGAATGTTCTGCAAGCCCGCGATGTAGATTATCATCATGTATCCGATGAGCTGCCAGTTCGTGAGGATTACGAGTCCCCAAAATCCGTATTCGGTTTTGAACGAAATGTCCACGCCGACAAGTTTTTGAAGCACGCCGTTTATCAGCAGATTCCAAATGTAGCCCAACACGATTCCGCCTATAAGATTCGGCATGAAGAAAACCGAGCGGAAAAGGTTCGTGCCCTTCAATCCCATCGTGAGCGCGAGCGCGAGCGAAAACGCGAAAACGTTTACGGTTATAATAGAAACAATCGTAAAAAGCGAAGTGAATCCGAGCGCGTGCAAAAATTCTCCGTCCGTCGTGAACGCCTTGACATAATTTTCGATGCCGACCCATTTCGCGTTCGTGATTGTGGTGAATTTCGTGAACGAAAGTCCGATTCCCATCAAAAACGGCACGATGAAAAACAGCGCGAAGGCGAGCAGCGTGGGAAGCACGAAAACCGGAAAATACTTGCCAAGCGAGCCTCTTTTTTTTATGCTTTTTTCCATAAAATTATTTTCTCCAAATAAGTGGCTTTTTGGTGTTGTGCGATAGTCGCAAACTAAATTCAAGTTCAAGCAAAGCGCGAACTTGAAAAAAAGAAAGCGACGCGACATTTTTGCGCCGCTTTCTTTTTCTAAAATAATGGAAAAACCGCCGGAAATCCGGTGCCATTTACATATTGGATTCTTTTTTCCAATTCGTGACAACTTCGGAGCTCACCGCGTCCCAAGTCTTTTGGCCTTGCGCGTATTGCAAAAGCGCCGAACCGAAATCGTCCTTGAATTTCTGGGAGGGGAAGAGCGTGAAATTCCAAGAAACCGAAGTGATTCCGTCCTTTTCCATCCATGCGAGAATTTCCTTCGCAAGCGGATCTGTCGGACGCTCGGCTGGACCAAACGTGTCGAATGGCGCGATGAATCCAAGCTTGTTCGTGACATAGTTCTTTCCGAAGTCGCTTGAGTAGAGCCAGTAAACGAAATCCGCGGCGGCTTTCTGCTCTTCGGCGGAACTCTGCGAATTGATGCTGTAGAAATTTTCCGTTCCGATGCAAAGTCCCTGGCTTTCTTCGCCCGGCACTCCCGTGTAAATCGGAAGGTACTTTACGTTTTCGGGCAAAACTTTGTTTCCCGCAACGTCGGCGATCTGTCCCCAAGCCCAGTTTCCGTTTTGTACCATCACGCATTTTTCGAGCGCGAATTCTGCCATTGAATCAGTGACGGTTTTCGTGCCGACAGTTTTTCTGTCCACCGTGGAATCGTTCAGATAAAGGTCGAAGATGTTGCGGAACTGGTCGCCGTACTGGAATTTGATTTCCTTCGTGGCATCGGAAGCGAGATCCACATTGTTCGTCTTGAATTCCCAGTAAACCGGAAGGTTCGCCAAGTGCGTCTGCCATCGCCAGTCTTCGCCGGATTTGAGAGAAGTGCTCGCGAAAACTCCTTCGATTCCGAGCGCGGAAGCGTTCTTCTGCATGTCGTCGCAAATCGCCTTCAATTTTTGGAAATTGTCGATTTCGTCCATGCTGGAATATGGAGTTGCTTTTGAAGGAAGCGCGAAATATTTGTCGGTGAGCGCCTTGTTGTAGATGATTCCGTAGCCTTCAACGACATACGGAATTCCGTAGACTTTTCCGCCCTGCGTAACGGCGAGCGACTTGTCGGAAAGGTGCTTGTAGATTTCAGTCTGTGAAAGGTCGGCGCAATAATCCGCCCAATTCGCGTAGCCGCGCGGTCCGTTGATTTGGAAAAGCGTGGGCGCTTCTTTTGTCGCCATTTTTGAAGTGAGAGTGGATTCGTAGGCGTTGTTCGCCGCAGTTTCCACGATGACTTTTACGCCAGTCTGTTTTTCGTATTCGTCCGCCAATTCTTGATAATAGCTTGCGACTTCCGGCTTGAAATTGAGGTAGCGGATTTTTACTTGTCCTTTACCCCCCCCCGTCCGTGCGCATGATGCCAGCAAAATCGCGCCGGCCGCCGCCAGTGCAATTGTCGTTCTTTTCATTTTTTCCTCCTGATTTTTTATGAAAAGTCAATTCGCCACGAAATTTCGTGGCGCGGCTTCAGAATAAATTATTTTTTTTCGCTAGTCAATATTTTTCGCTTTTTTGCGCCGCGTTTTTCCGCGCGAAAATTGCTTTGTTGAAAAAAGAAACAAACCGCTCGACTTTATTTGGGAGAGGGGAACCCCTCTATACGCAAACCTTATGGCTTGCTAACGAGTTTTGGCGAAGTGAATGCGGGGTCTTGGGGCGGCAGAGCCCCAAGCGGTGCTGGGGAAAGTGGGTGGTTTGGAGGGAGAAAACCCCCGCTT
>CAMWWZ010000120.1 GCA_947178095.1 uncultured Treponema sp. | reverse complement strand
TTTTTAAAATTACGAACAATGGAAGCCGCGCAGCACTTTGGAGCGAAGGCGCGGTTCGGCAAATTCTTCCTGTAAAAAATTTTGTGTCCAGCGCGCAAAATTCAGATTTGGAAAAATCTTCGCAAAATTTTTATTTCATAACGGACAAAGGAATTTTATTTTCGCAGGATTTGGAAAATTTCGAAACACGAAATTCCGGCTTGCCGAATTTTGTAATGAAAAAAGTTGATGGCGAAAATGTCGCTTACGAAACTCATGTTCAGGATTTGAAGGATTTGGCTTACAATCCGCTCAATCCTTTGGAAATGGTTTGCGCCACAAAGGAACGAGTTTTCCTTTCGCGCGACGGCGGAATTTCTTGGAAGAACATTGGCTCGGCGAGTTTGCGCACGAACGGAATAAAATCGGTGGCAATTGCTTCGATGAAAACTGGCTCGGGCGAAAACGCGCGCAACGAAACTGTCGTGTTCGAAGCGCATTCGATTTTGGGACTTTATTATTATCGCGCGGACGCGGCAAAGCCTGATTGGTTTGAAGCGCGGGAAGGACTTGCTTCGAGCGATCCGAGCAACGGCGCGGATGAAATTGCGGATATTTTGCCAATCGTCGCAAAAGATGAAAACGGATTTTTGCATTGCGAAATTTATTTGTCGCAAACTTTCCTTCCGCGAATTTATCATTTTGATTTGGCAGCAAAAAAATCCGCTTGCGTTTACAAAGGAAGCGAGCCTTGCGACACGATCGACGCGCTTTGGCAAACTGGCTCTTCGCTCGCGTTTATGTCGCCGGGAAAAGTCGGCTCGTACAATTTGCTTTCGGGCGAAGTCTCGGATTTGAACAACGACCTTTCCGTTTATTTTCCGCAATTCACTCAAAACGAATTTTTGGTGAACGCGGCTTGGATTCCCGCTGAAAATTCCGCGGCGAAAAAAATCGGCGGCGACATTTTGTTGAACGAACTTTGGCTTTTGGAAAGCGGAAAAATTCTTTAGCCTTACGCCGCGAAAATCGATGGACAAAAAAGTTTGTACGTTCCGTGCTATCAGGCGCATTTGGCGGGCGGTCCTGAAAAATTCAAAAAAATAATTTTGGACAACAAATTGAATTCGCTCGTCATCGACATGAAAGACGACTATGGACTTTTGCGCTACGATTCGCAAGACGAGCTTGTTTTGCAAAAAGGCGTGGTGAGCAAGTACGCGCTCAATTTGGAAAATTTCGTCAAGACTTTTAAGGACGATAACATTTATCTCATCGCGCGAATTGTCGTTTTCAAAGACAGGAATCTTTCGGAATACAACAACGGCGCGTATGCGATTTGGGACAAACGCACTGGACGCGCGTGGCGCGGAATCAAAAACACTGAAACTTTGGAAGACGGAACGACGCAGACAAATTATTACGACGAAGCGTGGGTGGATCCGTTTTGTCCAAAAGTGTGGGAATACAATGTCGCGATTGCGAAAGAATTGATCGCGCGTGGATTCGATGAAATTCAATTCGACTACATTCGCTTTCCGACGGACGGCACGAATTTGTACAACGCGAATTATCGCTGGCAAAGTCACGATATGGACAAGGAGGGGGCATTGCGAAGTTTCCTTTCCTATGCCCGCGAAAATATTTCCGCTCCAATCGGCATCGACATTTACGGCGCGAACGGATGGTATCGCAGCGGCACTCGCACTGGCCAGGATGTGGAAACTCTTGCGCAATATGTCGATGTGATTTGCCCGATGTTTTATCCGAGCCATTTTGAAAATAAATTCATGAACTACAAGCCGTATGAGGAACGGCCGTACAGAATTTATTATTATGGAACTTATCGTAACACCGTCATCGCTCGCGACAAAGTTGTGGTGCGTCCGTGGGTGCAGGCGTTTTTCCTGAACGTGCCTTACGACCGCACTTACTATGACAAAGAATATGTTTTGAAAGAAGTGTACGGCGTTCGCGATAGCGTTGACCGAGGCTATATGTTTTGGAACAATTCGGGCAACTACACAAAACTTTCTCCCGACCCGGGCGAGGCGGAATACACAGGTCCATCTTATGAAGCGGCGAAAAATTTTCGCAAGCCCGCGATTGGTCCGAAGACTCAGCCGCTTTCGTTTTACATCGACGAAGTGCAAGAAAACGCGAGTTTGCCGGATAAAAATAATTTGAGCATTTTGGATTCTGTCTTGAACCAAAAGTCGCAGGCGAGCGCGTTCGATAAGTTTACTTTGCAAACTCGCAAAGTTTTCGGCGAATATTTTGGGCGCAGAAGCGATACATTTTAAATTATGGACACGACTGGCTACGCTCCCGAAGAACCCATCGCCGCAATCGCGACTTCACTTGCGCCGGCGGCTTTGGGAATCATTCGCGCTTCTGGCAAGAACACAATCGAACTTGTTTCAAAAATTTTTTCGCGCCCCGAAGCACTTAAATCTGCGCAAGGCAATTCAATTGTTTACGGATGGATTATCGAGCCAAGTAAAAATGATATACCTATACCGGGTATGAGTATAGAAAAAAAATCTGTTGAAAAAATTGATGAAGTTTTGATTTCGGTTTTTCGTGCGCCCAAAAGTTTTACCGGCGAAGAAATGGCGGAAATTTCTTGCCACGGCGGAACGGCAATCGTTATGAAAATTTTCGATTTGCTTTTGCAAAATGGATTTCGCAAAGCCGAACGCGGCGAGTTCACTTTTCGCGCTTACATCAACGGAAAAACGGATTTGACGAAAGCCGAAGCCGTTCGCGAAATCATCGAAAGCCGCACGAATATTTCAAGCCAAAAAGCCGCCGGTCGGCTTGCAGGAAATTTGTTCGAAGAAATTTCGCGCATAAAAAAATTGCTCGTGGAAACGCTCGCGCAAATCGAAGTCGAAATCGAATATCCCGAAGACGAAGAAACGATTGCCGATGCGTTCGACAAAGAAAAATTGCTTGAAGCAAAGCGCGCTCTCGAAATTTTAAATGCAAGCTGGCAAAGCGAAAAACTTTTTCAAGAAGGCGCGCGGATTGTTTTGTGCGGAAAAACCAACGCCGGAAAATCGAGCCTGTTCAACGCGCTTTTAAAAGAGGAACGCGCGATTGTGAGCGATTTGGAAGGCACGACGCGCGACTGGATTGAAAGCTGGATTAGCATCGATGGAATTCCCGCGCGGCTTTTCGACACGGCGGGCTTGCGACAAACGAGCGACAAAGTGGAATTGCGCGGTTTGGAAGCCACGCGCGAATTGAGCGCGGACGCGGATTTGATTTTGTACCTCGCCGACAATTCGCTTGCCGAAGGAAAAATTGATTTTGAATTCATTCGCGCACGAAACGAAAAAATTATTTTCGTTTGGAATAAAATCGACAAGACTGATTTGCAAAAGAGAATTTCGCTTTCGGACGAAGACAAATCGAAAATAAAAAATTTCTGCGGAGAAATTTTCGTCAGCGCGAAAAACGGCGAAGGCATAAAAGATTTGATTCAAAAAATAAAATCAGTTTTGCTTGGCGGCGCGCAAACCGAGCGAACGCAGGCTGGGCTTGGCAGTGCGCGTCAAAAGCATCTCGTGCAAAACGTGCTTGAAAATGTGAGCCACGCGCTTTTGGTGAGCGAAGATTTTTCGCTTGATGCTGTCGTTCAAGATTTGGAAGACGCGCTCGATGCGCTCGGTGAAATCACGGGCGAAGTTACGAGCGACGATATTTTGGAAAATATTTTTGCAAATTTTTGCGTGGGAAAATGAAGCGCGAAAAATAACATTTTTTTTCGCAAACTGGATTCTCGCAAAATTTTGAAGAGTCCAGGTAATCTACGGCACAAGCACCATCCGCATACCGTTGCTGCCTTCCGGCTCTAGCGGGGTTTTGCGACGATACCTTGCATAGCACCTGGACTCATCAAAAAACACAAAGATAATTTATTATTTCACAAAAACAAATTTTTGTCTAGAGCGTTTTTGCATTTTTCGTCTTTACCTCCAAAGCATGATGCATCGCCACCATCAAAATCAACGCGAGTCCAAGGAATGCCGGAAAAAGCGCGATGCTCACATGGTTTGCGAGTAAGCCGAAAAGCGGCGGCATAAAGCTTGTTCCGATGTACGCGCTTGCCATTTGCACGCCGATTATCGCCTGGGATTTTTCCGTGCCGAAATGCGCTGGCGTGGAATGAATTATGCTCGGATAAATTGGAGCGCATCCAAGCCCAATCAGGACGAGCCCTGCGAGTGAAAAAATTTTTTCGAACGGAAGCACGACGCAAATCACGCCCAAAAAAATTATTGCCAATCCAAGGCGAATCATTTGCGTGTCGTTCAATTTGAAAGTGATGAATCCGCTTGCCGCACGACCAATCATAATTCCAAAATAAAAAAGCGAAGCGAATGTCGCCGCAGTTTCGGGCTGGACGTTTTTGCAAATCGTGAGAAAACTCGCCGCCCATAATCCCGAAGTTTGCTCCACTGCCGAATAACAAAAAAAGCAAATGAAAATTTCTTTCGCGCCGGGAATTTTAAAAATTTCTTTTAAAGAAAGAGGTTTGCGCTCTGATTTTTCTTCCGAAGATTTTGCGGAAGAATTTTTTTGCGAAGAAATTTCTTCATTCTTTTTCCAAAGCGGCAACGAAAAAATCAAAATCGCTGTGAGCGCAATTTGCATAATCGAAATGATCCTGTAGCCGCCATTCCAAATTCCGCCGCGTGTCAAAACCGCGCCCATGATGTACGGACCGAGCGTCGCGCCCACGCCCCAAAAACAATGAAGCCAACTCATGTGGCGGCTTTCGTAATGAAGCGCGACGTAGTTGTTCAAAGCCGCATCAACACTGCCCGCGCCAAGTCCGTAGGGAATCGCCCAAATGCAAATCTGCCAAAATTGTGTGGAAACTGAAAATCCGAAAAGTGCGATCGCCGTCATTCCGACGCTTGCCGCCGTAATTTTTCCAGTGCCAAATTTTATGTTGAGCGCGTCGCTTCTCAAACTTGAAAAAACTGTTCCCAACGCGATTATCATGGAAACGATTCCAGCGTAAGAAAGCGGCACATTGAACTCATTGCGCATCACAGGCCAAGCCGCTCCTAAAAGCGCGTCAGGCAAACCAAGTGAAATAAACGCGACATAAATTATCGGCAACAAAAACGAAAGCATATTTTCTCCTGCTTATTGAAATTTATTTGTAAAAACTATAATATGATTATATCGTCATTAAAGATGATTTTCTAGTAAAAAATCGCTTTTTTATATGATAAAATAGTCGTATAAAGTGATTTTATCATAATACGAAAATGGAGTGTTTAAAGCTTTTTCCTTTTAATAAAAATTGAGGAACGGACATGATTTCAAAATGCAATGTTGTTACAAATGATACAAAGAAAGAACTTGCCACGCACGGAACAATTCAATTTCCGCTTGCGTGCTATCACGATGATTTGCTCGAAAGTCAAATTCCATGGCACTGGCACGATGAGTTTGAAATAATTTTTTGCATTTCAGGAAAAGCGATTGTGAATGTGGCGCAAAACAAAATCACGTTAAAACGAAATGAGGCAGTTTTTATAAATTCTCGCGCTATTCATTCTTTGGAAAAATCATTTGGAGAAATAAATTCGCTTGTGTTCAATTCAAAAATAATTTCGGGTACAAGCGAAAGTTTTTTCAATCACAATTTGATTTTTCCTTTTTTGCATAACAGCGGATTTTCATTTTTCAAAATGCGTCCTCAAATTCTTTGGCAAAGGCGATGTGTGAATTTTGCGAAAATAATTTGGAACAAGGCAAAAATTGAGAGTCCTGAATTTCAAAATGACAGTCGTTATTTGTTGACGAAGATTTTTTATCTTTTGATTGCAAAATGCAAGCTCAAAAATTCTTCAAAAAGCGACAATCACTTTGAGGCCATTCAAAATGAGCGCGTTAAAAAAATAATTTTGTTCATCGAAGAAAATTATTCATCGGAAATCACATTGGGACAAATCGCGAATTTTGCCGCCGTGAGCAAAAGTGTTGTCTTGCGTGATTTTAAATCCGCGCTGAAAACTTCGCCGCTCCAATATGTAAAAATAATCCGCATAGAAAAATCGTGCCAAATGCTTTCTTCCACAAACGAAAAAATTTCTTCGATAGCATCGGAATGTGGCTTTAACGATATGAGCTATTTTTCGAAATCATTCAAAGAGCAGACTGGAAAAACTCCGGAAGAATACAGAGTGGCAAAATAAAACCAGATTAAAAATTCGCTCAATATTTTAGTGCAGATTTTTCAATGTTATACATCGAAACTTTTAGCACTGTTTTTTACAACCGGCAACGCTATTTTGCGTACCCCAATTCCTCCGGCAGCATCCCCCAAAGTTCCGTCCGCGTTTTTGCTTTTCGTAATTTTTCCACCACCTTTGCATCGGGGGAGGGGTATATGACAAAGCCGTCTTCTTCTCCCAGTTCCGGGCGCACCGCGAACGCAAGCCGTTCCGTTTCCAGCGAGAACTGCGCGTTCACGCCGGCTTTGTTTCC
>CAMWWZ010000119.1 GCA_947178095.1 uncultured Treponema sp. | reverse complement strand
CAAAACATCGCGGTCGCGCCGTTCACTTTTCAGGCAATTCGCGCGTTGCTCGAATTGGGCGTGATGAAAAAAATCAGCGATTCGGGCGACGACGGAATTTCGGCGAAAGAACTTTCGCTCGCAACCGGAATTTCGGATTACGGAATAAAAGTTCTCTGCGAAATGGCTGTCGGAATGAACGTTCTCAAACTGAAAACCGTGCAGAATGAAGAACGATTTTTTTTGGGAAAAATCGGATTTTTCTTGTTGGAAGACAATTTGACAAAAGTCAATTTCAATTTTGCCAACGACATTTGCTACAAAGGCGCGTTCGATTTGGCGGATTCAGTGAAAAACCAAAAGCCCGAAGGCTTGAAAGTTTTCGGCGAAAATTGGACGACGATATACGAGGCGCTTTCCTCGCTTCCCGAGCGCGAAAAAAATCTTGGTTTGATTTCGACCATTTTTATTCCGACATCGCTTTTCCGCAAGCTTTGCCGATTGTCTACGCCGAAAAGCCAAAGCGACTTTTCGACATCGGCGGAAACACGGCGAAATGGGCGATAGCAAGCTGCAAGTTTGACGCGGATGTCAATGTCACGATTATCGATTTGCCGGGACAAACTGTGGTGGCGAAAAAAAATGCCGAAGCCGCAGGATTTTCCGACAGAATCGATTTTTACAGCGGAAACATTTTGGACGAAAGCACCGAACTTCCGGCCGCGCCCGACGCGGTTTGGATGAGCCAATTTTTGGATTGCTTTTCGCTCCGTCAAATCACGAAAATCTTGAAAAAAATTCATTCGGTGGCAACGAAAAAAACTTTGGTTTATGTTTTGGAGCCGCTTTGGGACAAACAAAAATTCGAAGCGGAATCCTACGCGCTCCAAGCGACTTCGCTTTATTTCACTTGCATGGCGAACGGCAACAGCAAAATGTATCGTTACGGCGAACTCGTGGAAGCGATTTCCGCCGGCGGATTTGAACTGAAAACCGCGCATCACAATTTAGGCTCGAATTTTTATTCGCTTTTGGTTTTCAAGAAAAAATAGGCGGCGAAGGAATTCGTGACCAAAATCTGTCGCGCTTTATGCAAGGAAAAATTCAAATCAGCAACTAAAATATCGTTGCTGATTTGAATGCCGACTAAAACACACGCGAGTTTTCCATAGGAAAACTCGGTAAGCAGTCAGAAAGGGCTGCGATAAAACTCGCTTATATACTGCGATTTTTCGCTTCGCTGCAAAATCGCGTTTTCAAGCATTGAAAAAAATTGAGACTTTTTTCAATGCTTGAAATTTTAAGGAAAGAAAATGAGCATAGAACGAATTGAAATTTTGGGCGTGCCCGTGGACATTTGCCCGGAAGAAAATCTCGAAACGGAAATTTTGGAACTTCTCATAAAGCCCGGCACAAAGCAAATCGTGTTTCTTTCGGTGTGGGGACTTTTGAAGGCGCGAAGAAAAAATGATTTTGCAGAATGCGTGAAAAAGGCGGACATCGTAATTCCTGTTTCAAAGAGCATTTTAAAAGCCGCCTCATTTTTGAAGCTGAATGTTCCTGTCCGTTACAATCCTTTCACCGCGCTAATAAATATTCTTACGGTTTTGGATTCGCATCGCAAGACATTTTATATTTTGGGCGGCAAAAAAAAGTCATTGCAAAAAGCTTATGGAAATGTCAGGAAGACTTTTCAAGATTTGCAAATCGTTGGGCGGTATGTCGGCTATTATCCGAAAAATCAAGAAGACAATATCGTCCAGGCAATCTACAAGGCTTCCCCCTCCCTTGTGCTTTTGAGCGAAGGCGTAAAGGAAAAAGATTGCTGGGCTTTTAACAGATACAATCGATTTTCATCGAGCATTTTCATTTATTATCGCGATGCAATCGGAATATTTTCAGATCAAGTTCGCCGCGTAAAAGAATCCACGTTCAATGCGGGGCACGAAATTTGGAACGAAATTTTGAAAAATCCTTTGAAAATTTTCTTGATTTTTCCATATTTATACTTTAAAATGTTACTTGTCTGGCATAGAATATTGAAAAAGTAGCAGTTAAAGAATGCTCCAAAATTTAAGTGCTCATTCAATTGCGGTTGTCGCAGAAGATGGCGATATTCTTGTATTTTGCGAATTGGTTCTTGCAGAAAATTTTAATGTAGAATTATTTTTGTCTTCGGAATTTAATTCTTTTTTAACGAAGCTCGAAACTTTCAATTATATTTTTATAGATACGCAAAGCGTGGAGCGAATGAAACAAAAAGGAATTTGGGATTCCTTTTTTCAAGGATTGCAAAACAAGATTTTTATTTTGGCTACGCAAAATGACGTCTATAATTTTCAAGCCGAATCTGCGAATTGCGTTGATATTTTGCCTTATCCTTTTACGGACAAAACCGTTTCTTTGACTTTGAACAAAAACAAATCGCAGAAAAGAAATTCGGTTTTAAATTCAGAAGATGTTTTTCCTCATCCTCCTGAATTTCGCCGGCTTATCGGAAATTCCAAAAAGGTGATCGAGATAAAACAAAAAATTCTTTTGGTGGCGGATATTGATGTGCCTCTGATTTTTTTCGGCGAAAGCGGAACTGGAAAAACTGTAACGGCTCAAATCGTGCACAAAATTTCGCGGCGCAAGGACAAGCCTTTTGTCGTCGCAAATATGGGCAATGGAAACAAAGAATTGTTGGAAAGCGTTTTATTTGGAACTGTGCGCGGAGCGTTCACTGACGCAAAGCCACGCGACGGACTTTTCAAAGCTGCGGACGGCGGCACGCTTTTCATGGACGAAATTGCGAATCTTCCGCTGGACGCGCAGGCAAAACTTTTGCGCGTAATTGAAACTGGCATTTTTCGTCCGCTTGGTTCTGATGAAGAAATTCGAACTGACGTGCGTTTGATTTTCGCGACGAATGCGAATTTAAAACAGATGGTAAAACAAGGCACTTTCCGCGAAGATTTGTTCTGGCGGATTTTTGGATTTCCAATCGAAGTGCCGCCCTTGCGAGAACGCGCGGAAGATATTCCTGAGTTGACGAAAAGCATTTTAAACGAAATGAAAATCACTTTGAACACGGATTTTAAAATCACGAATGCCGCGCTGAAAAAATTGTGTTCGGGCGAATGGCCTGGAAATTTTCGACAATTTAGAACTTGTCTCATGCAAGCAGGAATCCTTTCGCGCCATACTGGAATCATCGATCAAGAAGCGATTATTTTTTAGCCGCTGAATCAAGCGGCAATTCTTGCGGCTTCGAAAGAAAATTTTTCGAGGCAAGCCCTGCGGCTTTCGTGAAAATTTTTTCGATGTATTTCGCTTCGCTTTCCGACAAAATTGCCCGCGACAAAATTCCGCGCCAAAAATTTTCCATGTCGCTTTTTCCGGCGAGTTTGAAAAATCCGATTTTTTCCAAACTTTGGCTGATTTTAAAAATCGTTTTTTCCAAGCGATTCAAATCAATCGGCGTAAAACCTTTTTCGTTCGGATTTTGCGCGCGAAATAATTCGTAGCAAATTATTTGCACGGCGTGCGACAAATTCAGCGAAGGAAAATTTTCGCTCGAAGGAATCGTAACGCCGACCGTACACGAAGCGACTTCTTCGTCGGAAAGTCCCGCGCGCTCATTTCCGAAAACGATTGCGATTTTTCCGTCGGAAGAATTTTTTGCGAACTCGCAAAATTCTTCGGGAAGAAAAAGTTTGCCTTTGCGTTTTTTTCCGCGCCTGCGCGTGGTGGCCGCGCTCAAAACACAATCGGCCGTGGCGGATTTTATGTCGGAAAAAAATTTGGCGCGTTCCCAAATTTCTGCCGCATGAATCGCAAGAATTTTCACGCGCTCGTCGTCGTAATCCGAACGGCAGCCGACAATTCGCAAACACTCAATTCCGCAATTCGCCATCGCGCGACACGCCGAGCCAATGTTGCGGCTTTCTTCCGGGTGCGCGAGAATTATGCAAACATTTTTCAAATTCATTTTTTTACTATATCTATTTTTCGTTTTTTGTGCTAGGATTTTTTTATGAATTCTTTCGATAATTTTTTTTGCAAAAAAAACGCGCTCGTCGTCGGCGGCTCGGGCGGCATCGGAAAATCAATTTCGCTCATGCTCGCAAAATCCGGCGCGAACGTCACTGTGCACGGCGGACATGCAAGTGAAAAATTCGACTTGCTTTTGCGCGAAATGAATTCGATTTCCAATTCAGAATTTCAAACGCAAAAACATCGGCAGATTATTTTGGATTTTGCGAAAATTGATTTGGAAAAATTTGACGAAAAAAATTCTGCGCATTTTGTCGATGAAAATTCGGCGAAAAAAATTCAAAAAAATTGCGGCAAGAAAATTCGCGAAGAAAAAATTTCCGAAAAAAATTCCTGCGAAATTTCTTCGCTCGAAAATTTAAAATCCGCGCTGAAAAAATCTGAAATTCTTTGCATTTGCTACGGACCTTTTTTGCAAAAAAAAATCGCGCAAACTTCCGCGCAAGAATGGCTTTGGATGGCAAAATTAAATTTGGCGTTGCCGGGAATTTTGGCGGGCTACGCGGCGCGTTTTATGAAAAGGCGCGGCTTCGGGCGAATTTTATTTTTCGGCGGAACGCGCACAAATCAAATCAACGGCTTCAAAACCAACGCCGCTTATGCCGCCGCGAAAACCGGAATCGCGAGCCTCGCAAAATCTTTCGCGCTGGAATTCGCGGAATGCGGAATTTCCACGGCGGCGATTTTTCCGGGCTTCGTTCAAACAGAATATGTTTCAGAAAAAGCGCGCGCGGAATACGAAAAACTTTTGTGCGGCAAAAAAATGATTCGCGCGGACGAAATTGCGCGCGCCGCGCTTTTCTTGCTTTCCGATTCGAACTTGAACGGAACTCTGCTTGAAATGGACGGCGGCTGGCGACCTTGACATTTCCATAAACTTATGCTAAAATCATTAAGGACTATATTTGTGAGGATGTCATGATTAGCAACAACGCTATTGTTCCAGGTTTCGATGATGAGCGTGATGACAGTTTGAAATTTACTCTTTTCAAAATTGATAATGTGGCGAATTGTATTTTGGTTGTTTTGAATGGATATGTGGACACTTATAATTCAAATTATTTTCAGAAGTCCATTTCTAAAATCATCGAGGCTGGTTTTTCAAAATTGATTCTCAATTGCACTTCCCTAAATTACGTTTCGTCTACGGGAATTGGCTCTTTGACCAATTTGCTGAAAATAGTAAAATCAAAAAGCGGCGACATCGTATTGTTCGGAGTTCAGCAAAAAGTTTTTGACGCTTTCAGGCTTTTGGGTTTTTCGCAATTTTTCAATATTAAAAACACGGACAATGAAGCCATCGCTTATTTCAATTCCACTTCGACGATTGACGCTCAAACTTTTCCAATTGTGTTTCCATGTCCAGTTTGCAAAAAAAATTTAAAGGCACTTCGCTCCGGAAGATTCCGTTGTTCAGAATGCAAGTCGGTTTTGGCAGTGGATGATCACGGCAAAGCTTTTTTGGGATAAAACCATCTAAAATAAAAAAGCCCGCATTTTCGCGGGCTTCATTATTTTTCGAAATCAATAATTTTCAGGCTTGAGCTGGAAGTACGCTTTTGGATGATCGCAAACCGGGCAAACTTCTGGAGCTTCCTTTCCAATGCAAATGTGGCCGCAATTTCGGCACTGCCAAATTTTTTCGCCGTCCTTGCTGAAAACCAATTCCTTCGTCACATTGTCGAGCAATTTTTTGTAGCGTTCTTCATGCTCCTTTTCAATCTTCGCCACGCCTTCGAATTTCTTCGCGATGTCCTCGAAACCTTCCTCTCGGGCAGTTTTTGCGAAATCCGCGTACATGTTCGTCCATTCATAATTTTCGCCAGCCGCCGCGTCCTTGAGATTTTCCGCCGTTGAATTTATTTCGCCGCCATTCAACAATTTGTACCACATCTTGGCGTGCTCTTTTTCGTTTTCGGCAGTTTCCAAAAAAATCGCGGCAATCTGCTCGAAACCTTCCTTTTTTGCCTTGCTTGCAAAATAAGTGTACTTGTTGCGCGCCTGAGATTCTCCCGCGAACGCCGCCTGCAAATTCGCTTCAGTTTTTGAGCCTTTCAGATTCATAATTTCCTCCTGTGGAATGAATTTAAAAATATGATAACGCTTTTTTCAAAAAAATCAATAGTAGAAACAAGAATTTTTTGGAGCCCCTTACGGAAGCGAAACGGTGCAGCCGCTATTTCCAAGGGAAGCGAAACTTGTTAGTTCGGCTTTGTTTTGCGACTTAGCGGGAGCGAAAATTCGCGCAAAAAAAATTTAAAAAAAATAAAAAAATTTTAAAAAAAACGCTTGACAGTTTTTGAATTATATGCTAGACTTCCTTTTACCGCTTGAGAAAAAGAGCGTGTTCATTGATATAGACAGGGAAGGGAAAAAACGCGGGGCGACCCGCGATGGACGACGGAAATAGACCTAATTTTGGATGGCCGGGGTCATAAAATAAACGGCGTGCCAAATTACACAGGATAATTCATTGCCCGCGAGGGCGATGGTGAATGATGGAGAGTTTG
>CAMWWZ010000118.1 GCA_947178095.1 uncultured Treponema sp. | reverse complement strand
CTTTGAAAAATACACTTCTTAGGGTTATATTTATATAAATTATTTGAAAATTCTTCTTTTTAAATCGCGCCACCGAGATCAACACGAAATTGTTGGGCTTTACTATGGAAATGCGCCAGAACGCCCCGCAACTCAAGCCGCCCCGAGCCCTGTGCAAAATGCCGCTTCCGAATCCTGAATTTCGTTAAAAAATTCGAAAAATTCTAAATTTTTTTCTCGATTTTTGAAATTCTGTGATATAATAGGTGTATATTCACAAAATTTGGGAGCAAGATGAACAGAAGAGATTTTCCCAAAATCCATTTTTATGATCAGGATTTTGTCGATATTTACAACAAGACTTGGAATTGGATTTCGGAATATTGGATTGACCCGAAAAAAGGCGTGAAATCCAACGACGGATATTTCATTTATCCCGAGGACGATTCGCTTTTCCTTTCAATGTCGGACTCGATTTTCTCCTCGTTCTTTTTGGTTTATTCCAACAGGAATTTTCCCGCCAGCCGAAATTTGGACTATTTGTACGCGCGGCAGGAAAAAGACGGCGCGATTCGCTCAAAATATGATTTGAAGACGAACAAGCCCGTTCCCGAAAAAAACAATCCCGAAGGCATAAGTTTGCCGCTTTTGGCGTGGGCGGAATTCAATCTTTATCACAAGGCGGCGAACAAAAGGCGCATAAAGGAAGTCTTGCCGTATTTGCAAAAATATGTCGAATGGATTGACAAAAAATACAAAAAGCCGAACGGACTTTACGCCGCGCCTGTGGCTTCGAGCGGAATGTTCAATTCTCCGCGCGAAAAAGTGCATTATCCGATTGACTTCAACGCGGCGATGGCAATAAACGCGCTTCACATGTCTTCGCTCGGCGACATTTTGAACGACAAGGATTTGAGCTTCACTTACAAAAAAGCGTATTTTTCTCTGAAAACCAGAATAAATTCGATGATGTGGAACGAGGAAACAGGATTTTACCACGACCTCGACAAAGACGCGAACATTCTGCCGACAAAGACGATCGCGGGATTTTGGCCGCTTTTGGCGGAAGTTCCGAACGCCGACCGCGCCGAAACTCTCATCGCACATTTGAGCAATCCAAAAACTTTTGGCACGGATCATCCTTTTCCTTCGCTCAGCGCGGATCACGAAGAATTCCACGAAAGCGGCGAGGCGTGGAAAGGCAGCGTTTTTCCGGCGATGAATTTCATGGTGATAAAAGGCTTGGAAAAATATCAGCGTTATGATTTGGCGCGAGAATGCGCGATTCGGCATTTGTATTACATTTTGGAAGCACTCACGCCCGAAGATTCCAAACAAAAAGGCGATTTGTACGAAGCCTATCTTCCGTGCAAAGAAGGCAAGGCGCAGCTCAAAAACAAGCCGAATTTTCCGCGCGCGCATTTTTTGCAAACCACGGCGCTTTCCACAATCGCGCTTATGATTGAAAATGTCGTGGGGCTTTTGATAAGTCTTCCGCGAAAAACCGTCGATTGGATTATTCCAAACCTTGAAATCATGGGAATCGAAAATCTTTCGCTCAAGCGCAATCTCATCACGATTCTTTCGAACAAAAGCAATCGCGGCTGGGAAATTCAAATGGAAAGCGAAAAGCTTTATTATTTTACGATCAACATTTTGGAGCAAAAGAAAAAGACGCTGCCGATTCCTTCGGGCCGTTGCTCAATGTTGATTGACAAATTGTAGAAAGCTGGAACTTTTGTTGTTGAAATTTTTACGGAATTTCATTTTTTATAATTATGGCAAGGAAAAAAATCGAAGCGCGAAAACTGTGCGCCAAACCCGAAGCGGTGATTGAAATCGCTTCCACCGGCGTGCGGCTTTCAATAGTTGAAGTTGTCTCACAAAAAGCCGCGGACGGAAATTCGGAAGGCGAAAACTCGCGGAGCGTTTTTTGGAACACGCTCGACAGGAGCAACATTCCGATCGCATTCGGCGCGGAAGTTTTCGCCACTGGCCAAATCAAGCAAAGTTCGATTTCGCAATGCATTCAAATTCTTGCGCGTTACAAAGAGCAGCTCGCTTCATGGGGACTTGCTCCTCAAGATGCCACGGTCATCGCCACAAGCGCGTTGCGCGAATCTCACGACCGCGATTCCATCATCGACAGAATTTTCGTGCGCACCGGATTCACCGTTCGAATAATTGACGGCCTTGAAGAAAGCCGCCTGATGTACATTGCCGTGCGCGAATGTTTCAAAAACAGTCCGATAAATTTGGCGGACGACGATTTTATAATTTTGGAAGCGGGCGGCGGCTCCACCGAACTCACGTTGCTAAAAAAAGGCAGCATTGTCGGAGCGCATTCTTTCAGGCTTGGCGCGGCTCGCGTGGAACGTCGGCTTGGGCAAGTGGGCGCGACCGACACGACGCAGCGTTATGTGCGGCAATTCATTTTGAATTCAAAAAATTCGCTCAACGAAGAATTGAAAAATCTCAAAGTGAAAAGTTTTATCGCCGTGGGAAAAATTCCGCAAATCGCCGCGCTTTATGTCGGCAAGCCGATTTCCACTTTTTTGTGGGAAATTCCGCGCGAAAAATTTTTCGAATTCGCAAATGAAATTCAAAATTATTCCGTGGAAGAATGCATGGCGCGTTTTAAAATTTCGTACAATGACGCGGCGCAAATGCACACGGGCTTTTTCATTTACGAAACTTTTTTCGAATTGAGCGACGCGAAAACAATCATCGTGCCGGAAACGAATTTGCGCGAAGGAATTCTCATCAGCAAAATCGATTCTCCGGACGAAGAATTGCAGCAGGAATTCTACAAGCAGATTTCCGCAGGCGCGTTGAATCTGCTTCGAAAATATCATGGCGATGAAAGCCACGCATCTTACGTCGCGAAAACGTCGCTTGAAATTTTTGACGAACTCAAAGACGAAAGCGCGCTCGACAAACACGCGCGAGTTTTGCTCGAGGCGGCGGCGATGCTCCACGACATCGGAATTTTCGTGCGAATGGAAAATCACCATTTGCACAGCGCGTACATAATTTCCAATTCGGAATTTTTCGGGCTTGGAAAAAACGAAATCACGATAATTTCCGAAATCGCGAAATATCATCGCGGCAACGCAAATCCGCAAGACGACGAGCAATTCCAAATGTTGCCGCGCGCCGAACGAATGATGATTTTAAAGCTCACTTCGATAATCCGAATCGCGGACGCGCTGGATCGCGGGCACACGCAAAAATTCGAGCAGCTAAAATTCAGCAGGCAAAAAGATTCGTTTGTCATCTACACGGGAAACAGGCACAACACGGTTTTGGAAAGGCGCGCGCTCGGCGAAAAAGGCGAAATGTTCGAATCGGTTTTCGGCTACAAAGTGATTTTGACTTGATTTAATTTCGGCGAGCGAAGACGCTTATATTTTGTAAAATATTTTAAATAGGAGAAATATGGCTACTGCGAAAATTTCATCTGACAAATTTTTAAACCGCGAACTTTCTTGGATCGAATTCAACGCGCGAGTTTTGCACGAAGGATTGCGCGCCGACGTTCCGCTTTTGGAGCGGCTCACATTTCTTTCGATAGTGACAAGCAATTTCAATGAATTTTTTCAAGTGCGCGTGGCTTCGATAAAGCGGCTTTTGAAAAACGCGCCCGGCGCAAAAGACATTTCAGGCCTCACACCAAAACAGCAGCTCCGCGCGATTTCCGAACGTGCGCACGAAGTGATGGCGGCGCAGCAAGAATGCCTCAAAACGCAAATCCTGCCGGCTTTGGCGAAAGAAGGATTTGTGTACAAGCGTCCCGAAAATTTCAGCGCGGCGCAAAAAGAATTCACCGAAGATTTTTTCAAAAATCAAGTTTTGCCGCTTCTCACTCCGCTTCGGACGGACACCGAACAATTTCCGCAAATCGTGAATTTAAAATACCACGCGGCGTTTTTGCTCAAGCCCATCGCAAACATTCGCACGATGAACGAAGCGTTCGAGGCAAAGCCGGGCGTTCCGCTTGTCGCGCTCGTGCAGATTCCCGACACGATTCCGAATTTGATTTGGCTTCCGGGCGAAAAGCCGAATGTCAAAGAATTCGCGACGCTCGCCGATTTGGTGATAAAATACGGCACTTGGCTTTTCGCGGGATTCGAAGTGAAGCAGTCGCTTTTGTTCAACGTGGCGCGCGACGCGGATTTTGCGGTGGACGAAGATTCGGGCGAAAACTTCGTTCAGGCGATGCAGGAAATTTTGGTGCAGCGACAATCTTCGTTTGCCGTGCGAATCGTCTGCAACAAGACGAGTTCGGAATTGCAAAAATTTTTGGCGAACAAATTGAATTTGACGACGCAAGATGTCTACGCATTCGAAGGCTTGGTGGACGCGGCGACGCTCTGCGAAATTTCCGACGCGGAAGATACGGCGCGGCTCAAAAACGAAAAATGGCAGCATTTCGAAAACGCCGCGCTGCCGCAAGAAGGCGCGTATTGGGACACGCTCAAACAGCGCGACGTGATTTTGCATGTTCCTTACGAATCGTATCAAAGCGTGGTGAAATTTTTGGAAGACGCGGCGGAAGATGCCGACGTGCTTTCGATAAAAATGACGCTTTATCGAACGGGGCGTTCTTCGCCAATCATCACGGCATTGAAAAAAGCCGCGCGCAACGGAAAGCAAGTGACCGCGCTCGTGGAACTCAAGGCGCGTTTCGACGAGGAACTAAATATTGCGTGGGCGGAAGAATTGGAACGTGCGGGTGTCATCGTAGTCTACGGTCTTGTCAATCTGAAAGTGCATGCGAAAATCATGATGGTGATTCGGCGCGAACAAGACACGTTCAAACGCTACATTCATTTGTCCACGGGAAACTACAATCCGAAAACCGCGCGGCTTTACAGCGACATTTCGCTTTTCACTTCCAACCACGAAATCGCAAACGACGCGACGAAATTCTTCAACATCGTCACAGGATATTCCGCGCTGCAAACGATGAAATATCTTTCGATGGCGCCGGTGGATTTGAAATCGAAATTGCTGATGATGATTCAGCGCGAAATCGAACTTTCCACGCCGGAAACTCCGGGCCTCATCATGGCGAAAATGAACAGCCTCGCCGACGAGCAAGTCATATCCGCATTGTACCGCGCGAATCGCGCCGGCGTTCGCGTGATGCTGAACATTCGCGGAATCTGCATGCTTCTTCCCGGCGTAAAAGGAATGAGCGAGAACATCAAAGTCGTCTCAATCGTTGACAGGTATTTGGAGCACGCGAGAATTTTTTATTTCCAAAACGGAGTGTCGCCCGAAATTTATTTGGCGAGCGCAGACTGGATGCCGCGAAACCTTGACCGCAGAATCGAGCTGATGTTCCCGATTTTAAGCGATGAAGTTTTCGCAGAAATCAAGCACATTTTGGAAATCTATTTCGACGCGAACACGAACATTTTCGAGCTGCAAAACACAGGCGCGTGGAAAGCGTTGCGCCCAAAGCCAGGCGAAGAGCCGCGCCGCGCACAAAAGATTTTGTACGAAGAATACAAAGCCCGCAACGAACGGAACAAAACACCAAAGACGCGGTTTGCGGTGCGGCGGAAGTAAGGCGCGGAATTGGAAGAATGCGAGAGAGGTTCGCGAGCTATGCCGACCCTGCGCATTGCGGAGAAAAAGCATGTTCTAACTTTCTTTACGGTATTCAAGTCTTCTGATAAAAATATGACAGGCGTATTTGAAATACGCCTGTCAAAACATTGTGACTTCTATCGTAAGAATTCCAGCAAAAGAGACACAATCCAACGGAAATTCCGTACAGAATTATGTAGCAGAATGTTTTGCGTCCTGCTATGCCTGTACTGATTCCTCGTAGCATTTCTCGCTACAACATCTGCCAAAGTCTAATTATATTCAGAACTTGACATTTTTATCACCTTGCACTAAACCTTCTTTTTAAGAATCCATGTCCACTTAAATCCTTTATTTCTGAAACTGAACCATCCTCAAGTACCGTTATTTCAAAAACTCCCACTCCAGAATTGCTTTTAGTCTTTGAAAGTGCGCTGCCGGACTCATCACACGTATATAGAGATATTATAGATTTTGTCTCTTTTGGAAATTCATCTTTAAGAACTTCCTTAAACCATGCGTCAAGTTCATCTGTGAATGGAATGAAGCGGCTTTCATTTTCTTCCTCATAACTTGCGGAAATTTCCTTTGCCCTATCTTCAGTTATAATTTCAAACATGACATATCGGTAGCTTGAGTCTCCTGTCAAGAATCTTCTTCTTGTTCCTTTCGGCTCTTTTGTTTCTTTGTCAATTATGACTGTCCATTCGTTGAATGACTTTTTAAATTCATGCACAGTGATTGCCGAGGCAACTCCAACGAGAATTCCGAAAGCAAGCAAGACTGTAAAGACCACCGCGGCAAGAATCGATACGATTTTATACCAAAGTTTCGGCCAGCGCGTAAGATGCCAGTTCTTGATTTTTCCAACGAGAATCTTTATTTTGTTGTTGGAAGCACCATTTGCAAGGAATTCATCGAGAAGCATCGTATATTCTTGTGTATATTCATCGCATTGAGAGAGAACTTGTTCAGTTTCGTTTTTTATATCCTCATTCTCAAAGACCTTGTTCAACTCTATTGAAAAATTTCGACTTTAAGTTCATAGTTCTTGCACTGTGCCTGAATCTTTTCCTGCGCTGTTTGAAGTTTTTGTGTAGGAGTCATTAACCACCACCAAAGGTGGTGGCTTGAAATGTGAACCGCTCAAAGCGG
>CAMWWZ010000117.1 GCA_947178095.1 uncultured Treponema sp. | reverse complement strand
GTCATCGTGAACCTGCTTTCACTGCCAATAACGCAAACGCCGCCACCATATGCGCTCGCTTTATTGCCGCTGATTGTCGTGCCATCACTGATTTTGAGCGTGCCGCCAGCCGAGTAGAAATAAATGCCGCCGCCACTGCTGTTTTTAGTATTTCCGCCCGTTATAGTGAGATTTTCGAGCGTGAGGTTGAGTATGCCACTTTTGGGATATACGTATATGACGCGTTTTTCGATGCCCTCGGCGGTGGCAGTTCCTTTGCTATCAAATCGTGCGCCGCCGTCTAGCGTAGCTGTGACGGAAAGTGCCTTTATCGTGAGATTGAGATTTTTGGAAAGCTTGGAGAAGTCCGCCATGCCGTTCGCGCCCGCCGTGGCAGTCGTGCCGTTCAGCGTTCCGTCCACGTAAATCGTGTATGCGCTTGTGCCGTCGTTTATGGCGATGATTTTGTCGATTGCCTTTTGAATCGTTTCAAGCGGCGAAAGGAGGCTTCCAGAATTGCCATCGTTCGCTACTGCTGTTGCGTTATAAGGCGAAGTATCGTAATAGCCGCCCGAGCCACGCACGTACACCGTAGAAGAAATCATGCCCGGCGTAATTTCCTTCGCCGCGCCTTTTTCCGCACCGCTCCAAGTGTCGGTGCAGAATCCATTTATGACATTTATGTATTCGGAAAAAATGTGGATAATTTCTGCGCCTTTTTTTACGGTGAAAGTCACTTGGTACGCGCCGGAGGAAATTCCGTTTGCGTCCTTTTGCGTGACGGTAAAATTAGGCGAAGTGCCTGTTATGGCAAAATGCACGTCGCTTTCGGCTGTGCCATCGCTTTTTAGTTCTTTGATTTCAAGCGAGCATCCATCGGGCACTTTTATTTTCAGGCTCACAGTGCCGGGCTCTGTGGACGAAATCGCAAGCGCGATTGTGCCGTCTATTTCGATTGTGTCACCAACTATCGAAAGCCCTGTTTTGCTTCCTGAAAGCAGCGCTTTGTCTTTTGAAAAATCCGCCGTGCCCTCTTCATCGTCCGTTTTTTTCGCAAACGCAAATATTTCAAGCGTGAATGTTCCGCTCATGTCATCGGGCTTTTGAAATGAAAATTTTAACTTGTCGCCGTCCACTTCTCCTTCGACGAAATTTTCGTTTGCAGAAGATTCGTCGTCTTTATAAAGTAGCGCGGCGTAGACGAGTTCGGGCATCGAAGGCATCGCGTAGCGCGAAGAGCCGTTCGAGACGCGGGCGGTGACGGTCAGCGAGCCGCTTTCAGAATTTTCTACCTCGCCGTACCCCCCCCCGTAATTTCTTGGGGAGTTCTTGAAATGAGATTTTCGCACGAAGCGAGAATCGCGGTCGCGAGCATTATGAGGATTGCCTTGTATTTAAATGAGATTGATTTTTTGGTTTGCATTGTGTTCCTCCGTGCCGCGCATTTTTTGCGACAATTTCAAATGTTACATACTATATATTACGGTAAAAATCCGTTTTTGTAAAGAGAATTTTTCTATATAAAATTTACGCGAGTTTTTGCAGTTTTCACAAAAGTTTCTCGAGTTTTCGAAGAAAACTCGGTAAGCAGTGCGTAGCACTGCGACAAAATGCGAGCATTGCGAGCAAACACAAACTCGTTAGCAAATCTTTGATTTGCGACTTGAACGTGTCGAAACTATCGCCCCACTTTTCCGATCCTGCCCTTCGGCCAAAAGCGGAAAACGGTCGTGCCCAAAATGCGGCTTTGGATCACGTATTGCGGCGCGATGTTCGTGTAGTACAAAACCGAAAATTTGTCGGCGGCGCAAAGCTTTTCCAGCCGCTCGTCGTATGAATGCCGCATGTCAAGCGAATTGAAGCGGTTGTCGCCCATCATAAAATAGCAGCCCTCGGGAATGTAGCGCGCGCTTCCGTCCGGCGCGTTCGCGGGAAAAACCGGCATGTTGCGCCTGTCCAAATAAAGCGTGTAGTTGAAAATTTCCTCGGCCTCGCGCCAGCATTGCGAAAGGATTTCGTCGCGAGGAAATTCCGAAGTCGAGATTCCTGCGCGAATGAGCTGCGCGTTTCGAACGATGAATTTTCCGATCAAAATTTTCGCCATCAGATTCAGGCGGAAATTCGAATCGTCGTAAAGGTTGCCTTCGAAAAGCCCTTCGCGCATTTTTTCGTCGCACGATGAAATCCAGTCCGTCATGAAAGCGTTGAACCAAAGGCAGCCTTCGTCCGAAGAAAGAAGCTTCGTCGTGAGCGTGTAATTTTCGCGGAAAACATTATAGATGAAAAGCGAAGATTGCGAAACGAGATTTTCAAAATCGCTTCGCAAAAGCCTTTGATTTTCGCGCTCGCAAAGCGAAAAGAAAGTTTTCGCCAAATTCTCGCATTCTTCTTTCGCGGAATTCACATCGAGCGAATTGCGCCGCGCTTCCAATTCTTCCATTTTCGAAAAGCCTTCGCCGCTTATCGGAAAATCGCGCACCTTTTCTTTCAAACTTTTCGGAAGTTCGTTCAAATTGTACGCCGCCCATTGCGCGTCCTCGGCGACGGGCGAAAATTGCGGAGAAGATTGCGTGCGCGAATAGAGAATTCCGTCGAGCATCATAAGCTGTTCGCCGGGAATTCCCGTAATCCTTTTTACGAGAGGATCGGCCTTTACCTCCCCCTTTTCGTCAACGTTCAGATTCAGCATCGTGAAAGTGAGCATGTAGACGAGTTCCGAAACCACGGACTTCACTTCCGCCTTGCGCCCGCTTTCGTAATGCGGATTTCTGAATACAACGATGTCGCCGCGATTGTACTTTTTAATCTGCGGAACGCCGATGTCGCTCAAAGGAAATTTCGGGCCGCTCGTGATTTTCGAAACCATGAGGCGGTCGCTTATCAAAAGGGAGGGGACCATCGATTCCGAAGGAATCTTGTAGAACTGGAAGAAAAAAATCTGAAAAAGCAGCACCATGAAGACGGCCTGCACGAGCGCGTCCGCCCAGTCCAAAATCTCGAACGAAAGCCACGCAAGTCCGCGCCGCTTTTTTTTCTTGGAAAATTCCTCCCACGAAGGATTTATTTTCGCGACGCGCTTTTCGGAAAAATAAAAAAGTGTTGCGAGAGAAAATGCGAAGCTCAAAATCCAAAGCGCGACGCTCACCGCGTCAAAAGCGCGGCTCGTTCCGTTCTGCCCAGCACGCCTCAATATGAACGAAATCAAATGCACGAACGGCTGGTATTGAAGCAATTTTTTCGTCGCCACAAATCCCATGCGCGACTGGTTTTTCAAAAGATGCGCGAGAACTACATAAAAAAGAATTCCGTTGAAAGCGGCCGAAACGAAAAACGCCAAAGCCGCAATGTCGGCATGAAACGAAACGTTCGCCACGGAAAAAAGCGCGGCCGAAACGAAGTCAAGCAAAATGAAAATTTTCAAAATATGCATTTTTCTATTTTATCAAAAAAAATCGATTCCGTCTACAGCGCGAAATATTTGGAGGGAGGAAACCGTCGCAGCGCGATGCGCTGCTTACCGAGTTTTCTTCGAAAACTCGCAAATGTTTTTTATTGCGGGAATTTTCCTTGCCAAACATCACAAGGGTTTGCATTGCTTAATTTGGGACTGCCGCCCCAAGCCCCTGCACTCGCTTCGCTAAAACTTCTTCTTGCGTTCGCTCATTTATTGTCGTCACTGACCACTCTTTTAAAAGCTATCAACATAGAGATAAAGAGCGCAATCAAATCCCGAACGCGGCCGAAAAATTCTTGCGAACACGCGCGCAGAATTCCGCGAACGAAAAATCCTTTTCGCCAATTCCGCCGCGCCGCCCTGCGAGGCATCGCATTTCGAACGCGCATTGGTATACGCGCGCTATGTCGGACGGCGCTGTCGCGAGTTCCCAGCGCAAGGTCTGGAACGGCGCATCCGTCTCGAAAAGCAAGTTTTCCGCTGGCAAAAATTTCACGCAGAAAATCGCCTTTTTCGCGCCGTTCAAAATCGGCTTCCCGAAAGAAAAATATGCGTTCACTCCTCGGCGCAAAATCGAGCGCGCATCAGCCGCGCTTCCTGCGAACGAATGGAAAACCACCGCGCGCAATTTTTTCAATTTCGGCGTGTATTCAAAAATTTTGTGCGCCGCCCGCCGCGCGTGCACCACCAAGGCCGCGCCATATTCTTGCGCAAGTTGCAGCTGAACGTTCCACGCATCTTCCTGAGCTGCGGCGTTTCCCTTGAACTCGTCGGAAAAAAAATCGAAGCCCGCTTCCCCCACCGCGCCGATTTTTCCTTCCTTCAAAAGTCCTTCCAAAAAATCTGCGTTTTCCAAAATCGGATCCTGCGGATGAATGCCGAACGCGCGCGCGATTTTTTCTCGGCAAAAAAAATACGAATTCAAAAATTCTTCCTGCCTTGAAAATTCTTCCTTGGAATGAGCGCAGGTACAAAAATAATGATTTTTTTTCGGAGGAAAAAAATCGCCTGAATTTTTCGAAAAATTTTCAAAATTATTTCCGCCCGAAATTTCCAAGAACGGAATCAAATGAAAATGCGCGTCGCAAAAATCGAATTCCAAATTTCCTCCAAGCGCAAAGCGCGCTCAAAAAACGCTAATATTTTATTTTCGCTTTCCGAAAATAATAATATATGCCGCAGGAATTTGCAATGGCTAGCGGCGTGAGGAGGCACTATGGAAACCTATACTTTAAAAAGCATTGGCAAGGCAAGCGACTACATGACCGTCCTGCGCGAAGTGGACGACGGCTATGTCGTGCGAATTGTCCGCGACCAAGACGGATACAACGAAGTAAAGACAGATTACATAAGCAAATCTCTTTTTGAAAGCTGCATCCGCACGGGCTACCTTACGAAAATCGAGAACGCGGTGGAAGCGGAAGCATTGAGCGCGTAGACTGCGATTCCTCACGAAAAATTTGCGTCTTCCAAAAATTTCCGCGCGGCTGCGAACCTCGCGTCCAAATCGGGAATTTTCGGAAGCCAATTTATTTTCACGCCGTTTTTTTCCATTCCGCGAAACCAAGTTTCCTGCCGCTTCGCGAACTGGCCAATCGCGATGTTGAGTTTTTCAGCCATTTCTTCCTTGCTTGAAAATTTTCCTTCTAGAAATTCCGAGACGAAACGATACTCAAGCCCGAGCTTTTCAAGCCTTTCCCAAGACGCGCCTTCCGAATGCAATCGCTCCACTTCCTCAATCATTCCGGAATCGAGCCGCTCGAAAAGCCGCCTTCTTATATTGGCGCGGAGAGTCGCGCGTTCCAAAGTCGTGCCCAAAACAAGCGGACGAATTTCAGGGCGCGCTTCAAGGCTTTTTTTGAATTCCTCGCATTCAGGGCTTTGGATGAATTTTTCGATTTCGATCGCCTTTATGACGCGCTCGCGCTCGAGCAAATCACGCATCACATGAAGCGAGCCGCCCTTGAGCTCCAAAAGCATTTTTCCCAATTCCTCAAGCGGAACGTTTTTCGCCCATTCGCGAAATTCCTTGTTTTCAGGAACGGGAATCAAATCGTAATTGCGAATCACAGCGTCAAGGTACATTCCGGTGCCGCCCACGATCACAGGAATTTTTCCTTTTTCCAAAATCGATTTGAAAGCCTTGTAAAAATCCTGCTGGTACAAAAAAACTGAATATTCGCAGGAAAGGTCCGCGATGTCGATCAAATGATACGGAACGGCGCGCCCGCGAAATTCGTATTCCGCCAAATCCTTTCCGCTTCCGATGTCAAGCCCTTTGTAGACTTGGCGCGAATCCGCCGAAACGATTTCGCCTTCGAGATAATCCGCAATTCGCACGCCAAGCGCGGTTTTTCCCACGGCGGTGGGTCCCAAGAGAACGACACAATTGTACGAAGATTGAAGTGAAGCCATTTTCAAAAAACTTTGCAAATCGCGCAGCAAAGATACTCGCTCCTCGGATAGCCGAGCAGGACTGGATGATCAAACGCCGCGCCGCGCTTTTGCAAAACCTGCACTCGGCGATGACTGTCCGCTGCGGCGTTCGCGAGCATCGAATAAAAAGCGTTCGGATCGAAAAAATACGAGCACGAGCATGTCACCAAAATTCCGCCGGGATTCAAAATGCGCATCGCGCGCAAGTTGATTTCCTTGTAGCCGCCATAAGCCTTTTTCACGGCGCGCGCGCTTTTCGTGAACGCGGGCGGATCAAGAATGATGACGTCGAATTTTTTTCCGTCGGATTCGTATTGGCGCAAAAGCTCGAAAACGTCGGCGCAAACGGTTTTCACGATTTTTTCCGCGCCGTTCAGCTCGATATTTTTTTTCGCGATTTCAACCGCGTCCGAAGAAATGTCGGCGCAAATTACGGATTTCGCTCCGGCCTTGAAAGCGTTCAAGCCGAACGCGCCCGTGTGACAGAACGTGTCCAAAACATTTTTTCCGTGGCAATATCGCGCGATTTCCGCGCGGTTCAATTTTTGGTCGAGGAAATATCCTGTTTTCTGGCCGCGCGCCAAATCCACCGAAATGCGAACGCCGTTTTCCAAAATCACGATTTCTTCTTTTCCGCGACGACCAAGCCAGCCGCTCTTTTTTTCAAGGCCTTCCTTTTCGCGCACGTCCGCATCGCTCCGCTCGTAAATTGCGAAAGGCTTCAAAACTTTTTCCAGAGCGGAAAGAATTTCGTTGCGAAAGACTTCGGCGGCCAAAGCCAAAAATTGCACGACAAGATAAATTTTTTTGTCTTCCGAAAAATAGCGTTCCACAGTGAGGCCGGGAAGCAAGTCCGCCTCGTCAAAGCAAACGCGGAACGAATCTTCATCGGAAAAATGAATTCGCCGCAAATTGTACGCGTCGCAAATTTTCTTGAAAATGAATCCCGCCTTGTCCTCGAAAATTTTGTCGGCGTGAGAATCGCTCACAATGCGCACGGCAATTTTCGACTTCGAATTGAAAATGCCGCTTCCCAAAAATCCGCCCGCGCTCGAAAAAATTTCCACGCACTCGCCGTCCTTCACTTTTCCTT
>CAMWWZ010000116.1 GCA_947178095.1 uncultured Treponema sp. | reverse complement strand
CGCCGCAATCCTATTTCTCGCGCGAAAAACGGCTCGGACGGAATGAGCTGGAACAAGCACGGAAAAAACGGCGAGGATTTGGTCGTTTTTGTGCCGCCGGGGACAAAGATTCGCGACGCGGAAACCGAAGAGCTTATTTTTGAATTCACTACGCAGGCGGAAGACGAACGCTTCGTTTTTTTGAAGGGCGGAAACGGCGGCTGGGGCAACATGCATTTCAAAACCCCGACGAACCAAGCGCCGAGAATCGCAAATCGCGGCGCGCCAGGCGAAACGCGAAGGCTTCGCGTCGAACTGAGCATCATGGCGGATGTCGGCTTGGTCGGTTTTCCGAACGCCGGAAAGTCTTCGCTTTTGACCGCGTTCACGAATGCTCGCCCTAAAATCGCGCCTTATCCTTTTACGACGAAAATTCCGAATCTCGGAGTGTTGCGCGTGGACGACGAGCGCGACATAATAATCGCGGACATTCCTGGCATCATCGAAGGTGCGAGCGAAGGCGTGGGGCTTGGCACGAAATTTCTCAAGCACATTTCGCGCACGCAGTGCCTTCTTTTTATGATTGACGCTTCGGACGAAAATTCCCTTACCGCATACGATACGCTCGTAAACGAAGTTTCCGCGTATTCCGAGGAACTTGCGAAAAAGCCGCGCCTCGTCCTTTGCAACAAAATCGATGTGGAAGGCGCAAAGGCTCGCGCCGACGAAATCGCGAAAAAGCTTCGCGCGGCAGACAGCGGAATCCAAGTGATTCCTGTTTCCGTGCAGGAAAATTATGGAATGAAAAGCGCGAAAGACGCGATCATCGCCCTCGCGGACAGGGGAGATTCTCCTTCCGTGAAAAAGGCGAGCACGTTTTTGGCGGAACGCGAATCAATTGACGATGATGCGGATGTCCAATATCCGGGGAGCGAAAATTGAGAATAGCGATTTATGGCGGAAGTTTCAATCCGATTCACGTTGGACACTTGTCTTTGGCGGATGACGTCGCCACGACCTTGAACTACGACAAAATTCTTTTCGTGCCGACTTTTATCCCGCCGCACAAGCGATTTTTGGCTTCCGTTTCACCGATTAGCCGCATGACAATGCTTGAGGCTGCGATCGCGGGCAACGACAAATTCGAAATCGAGCCGTGCGAAATCCAGCGCGGAGGAATTTCATACACAATCGACACTGTGAAATTCCTTATAAAAAAATACGAAGGAAAATTGGAAGGAAAGTTCGGCCTGATTTTGGGACAGGAAATCGCGGCGGAATTCGGAAAGTGGAAAAGCCCTGACGAAGTGGCTGAACTTTGCGACATAATAATCGGAAGGCGAAGAATCTTGAACGACCGCCGCGCCATCGCGCAGAACAAGCCTCGCGGCGACTATCTTGGCGGGCTCGATGCCAGCGGAAGTTTTATGGATGTGGGCGATTCGTTCAAATGGCCGCATATTTTGTTTGACAATTTCATAGTTCCGGTTTCTTCAAGCGAAGTGCGCGCGCGAATCGCTTCGGGAAAAGGCTGGAGGTATTTGATGCCGCCCGCTGTCTACGAATACATTGTATCGAACAGGCTTTATGGATACAAGCAATAAAAGCGACTTGGCGGAAACTACCGAAAGCGTAAGAAAGTACGCCTTGGCCGCCGTGAGCGAAAGCCGCTACAGGCACAGCGTCCGCGTCGCAGAAACTTGCGCAAAATTGTGCCGACGCTATGGCCTTGACGAAAATATCGGCTATTTTTGCGGAATCGCGCACGACATTTGCAAAAATATGGAAGGTGACGTTCTTTTGAAAATCGCTTCGCGCGATGGATGCGAAATCGATGCGTTTGAAATGGAAAGGCCCGCGCTTTTGCATGGACGCGCCGCTGCCGTGAAGTTGCGCGAAGATTGGGGCGTCTCCGATGAGTGCGTGCTCGAAGCCGTCGCGAACCATACGTTCGGAAAAGTCGGAATGTGCGATTTGGCGAAGATTCTCTATGTCGCCGACAAAATCGAGCCTGGGCGCGAGCACATGACCGAAGAATATATGAAGCGGCTTTTGAAAATGGATTTGAACGAGATGATTCGGACTGTCATAAAAGAAAGCATGGATTATCTCAAAGGCAAAGGAAAGAGCGTGAGTCCGCAGACTAAGGCTCTTTACAAAAGTTTGAAAGGAAAATGATAAAAGATAAATGCGCATAAAACGTGAACACAAAGGCATGATTTTTCTCGTCCTGATTGCGATCATAGTAGTCGCTATGATTTTGTCGGTCTATCTGTATATGCGGGCAGATTCCATTCACGACAGCTTGAAAGTCGATCCAGTCATAAAATCGCTTATTTTGGTGGAAGAGCAGGGCGACTTATTTTTTGCAGGAGTGTTCCTGTGCTATCCCGAATCAGGACGCGGGGCTTTGGTTACGATTCCTGAAAATACCGGCGGAATATACAATTCGCTTGGACGCATAGACAGAATCGATTCGGTCTACAAAGAAAAAGGACTTGAAGCGTTCAAAAATGAAGTGGAAAAGCTCATCGATATGAAAATCAATTTTACGATGAAAATTTCCATCGACGATTTCCAAAAGCTTTCCGACCTTTTGGGCGGGCTCACGGTGTTCATTCCATCTCCGATTGACGAGCGCGGAGCCGACGGACAGATTTGGCTTTTGCCGAGCGGCTCGGTGCGGCTTTTGGGCGGAAAAGTGCGCGTTTACATGACTTATCGTTTGGAAGACGAGGACGATTCTTCCGTGCGCGAAAGGCGAAAGGCGATGGTCGTGGCTTTGCTTTCCGCGCTTCGGGAAAACAAGTCAGTTATCATGCGAAAAGACAATTTCGATGAATTCTCATCCTGCTTTTCAACGAATCTGAGCAAAAAATATTTTGTGGAATTTTTCGACATAATCACAACTATTGGCTACGAGCAAATCACGCTGCTTGAAGTTACGGGGCTTAACCAAAACGTGGACGGAAAGATTCTCCTTTATCCGTTCCGAAACGGCGATTTCATAAAAGAAGTTGTGCGCCGCGCCGCGACGTCGATAATTTCTTCGACGGATATGTCGAACGACCGCACTTATTCGATAGAAATCCAAAACGGAACTTTGGTGCGCGGGCTTGCCCACAACACTCAGATTCTGCTGCAAGGCGCGGGCTTCGACGTGATAAACGCAACGAACGCCCCTCGCGATGACTATGGGGAAACGGAAATCATCGACTTGATTGGAAATCCGGACGCGGCCAAGGCCATCGGCGATTTCATCCGTTGCACGAAAATCACGGAAATGTCCGTGGCGCAAGATGACAAGGATGTCGATGTTCCCAATTACGACTTCATATTGATTTTGGGAAGCGACTTCGACGGCCGTTGGGTGCACGGTCAGCAATGAGTCATTCGTCTTGCGAGTCGATTTCGAGAATTTTTCCGGCCTTCCAAAGCTTTTCCAAGTCGTAGAAAGTGCGCGCTTCCTTTGACATAAGGTGCACGACGATCGCGCCCAAGTCAATCAAGTTCCAGTCGTCGCCCGAAGGCAGCTTTTTGTTCGACTGGCGCGTTTCAAGCCCGTTTTCTTTTGCGAATTCGTTCACCTGCCTGAAAATTCCCTGCCAATGCGCGCTCGAGTTCACAGTCGCAATCACAAAATAGTCGGTCCAGCTGTTGAGTTCTGAAACATTTATGAGAACGGTGTCCGCGCCTTTTCCGTCTTGCACGAGCTGCGCGATTTTTCTTGCCAATTCTTCTGTTTTTTCCATAATTTCCTCGTTTTGAATTTTACTCGTCGATTTTAATTTCAAAATCCGCGAAATTCTCGACGCTTTCATCATCCTCAAAGTCGGTGAAAATGTCGCCCGTCAAGTCCGCCTCGTCGGTAAAAATTTTCGGAGAATCCATAAGTCAATTTTAAGGAAAATTCGCCTTTTGGTCAAGCCACATTGTCCGCGCCGGCTCTTTTTCGCTTGTTCCAAATAAATCTTTTTTAAACCACTTGACAAAAAATAAAATCCCATTATAATTAATAAAGATATGTCGGATGGAATTTCTGTTGCTGCGCCGGCCAAAATCAATTTGGGCTTGCGCGTCCTCGAAAAAAGGCGCGACGGTTTCCACGGCATTCAAAGTATTTTTCAGACTGTCGGTTTGTGCGACGAACTTTTCGTAACGCCGCTTTCTGAAAAAAACGTCTGCCGCATAAATTGTGCGCAGATGGTGCTTCCAGAGAAAAACACTTTGAGCGCGGCTTACGAGGCGTGCGCGGAGGTTTTTGGCGGAGACGTTCCCGGCGTGGAAGTGACGCTTGAAAAGCGCATTCCGTCTGGCGGCGGATTGGGCGGCGGCTCTTCGGATGCGGCGGCTTTAATTTTCGCGCTGAAAAGGCTTGACGTTGGGATTTCGGAGGACGCGGCGTATAAAATTGCATCGAAAGTCGGAAGCGACGTGTTTTTTTTCTTGAAATGCGAAGGTCGCGAAAATTTCGCGGCTTTGGTTCAGGGCAGGGGAGAAATTGTTGAGCCAATTTTGCCTCGCGATGACTTGCGTTGGATTTTGGTTTTTCCAAGGGTTTCCTCTTCGACGCCTCGGGCTTACGCTCGAATCGACGAAAAGCGCGCCTGCGAAAAAAATGACGATATAGATAGAAATGCGATAGATTTTGAGGCTTGCGATTTAGAAAAAATTTATAGGAGGCCTATCAAAGACTGGAAGTTTTCGAATGATTTTACTTCTGTAGTGGCCGAAGAATATCAGGAAATAAGGCGCGCGCTGGATGACGTTAAGTCCACGGGTGCTTTGTTTTGCGATATGTCAGGCTCGGGCTCTACGGTTTTTGGCGTGTACGAAGATGCGTCGCATCTTTGGGCGGCAAATCAGCAGTTGTCCGGCAAATGGAAAACAGTATCTTTGTAAGGAGAAGCTTATGCAAATTACAGAGTTGCGCATACGCAAGGTTACAGGCGAAGGAAAACTCCGCGCCTATGTAACAATTACATTCGATAACTGCTTTGTTGTACATAATGTAAAAATTATCGAAGGGAAAGATGGATTGTTCGTGGCGATGCCCAGCAAAAAAACTGCGAACGGTGAGTACAAGGATGTCGCGCATCCAATCAGTCCCGAATTCCGCGCTGAAATCCAAAACAAGATTTTGGACGAATACAACGCGGGACATGTAATGGAAGCGTCTTCCTCCGCGGAGTGAGCGCTTTTGATGGAGGCTTTTTGAGCCTCCGTTTTTAAATTGTAATTCTTTGGGACATCGGCAAGTGGTAAGCCAACGGCTTTTGGTGCCGTCATTCCCCAGGTTCGAATCCTGGTGTCCCAGTTTTGCCGTTTTTTACCAAGACGGCGGATAAAGTAGTTTAAAGTTATTCTACGAATCTTTTTTAGAGGAGCCTAAAATGGAACAACTTGTGATTAACGCGAAAGCCCGCACGACGACGGGAAAGGCGGAGGCGAAAAGGATGCGCAAACAGGGTATTTTGCCCGCTGTTTTGTACAATTCTGAAGGAAAGTCGTTCATGGTTCAAGTGAACGAAGTCGAATTCAACAAAGTGTGGCGAAGCATCACTTCTTCCACGCTCGTCACGTTGAATTTGGACGGCACAAACCATGACGTGTTCATCAAGGACACCGAATACAATATCCGCAATGACAAGGTTTTGCACGCGGATTTCTACGAGCCGGTGGCGGACAAAGCTGTCGTGTTCAGGTTGCCCGTGCATTGCGTGGGAACTCCTGCGGGCGTTCTCAAAGGCGGCTTCCTTTTGAAGAGGCTTCCGCAAATTACGGTGAAGGCCGTCGCAAAAAAAATTCCCGCGCGCGTCGAGGCGGACATTTCCGCAATCAATATCGGCGAAAGTTTCTGCGTAAAAGACTTGAAATTGGGCGAGGGCGTTGCGATTATCGAAAGCCCCGACTCAAAACTTGCGAGCGTCGTTCCTTCAAGATAATCGCGGATTTAAGTGCCGCGCGTTTTGCAAAATTTATTTTTGGAATGCGCGGCATAAATTTGTTTGATGAATTTCGACGTAGCGGCGTTTGAAAAATCCGTTTGCGATTCTTTAAAAAATCTTCTCATGCAATGCTCGCGAAGCCTTGACGATATGAATTGCATCGGCGTGGCGGTTTCTGGCGGCGCGGATTCGGTTTGCCTTTTGAGCGCGCTCGCAAGCGGCTTTGAAAATTCTTGCGACATTTCAAAAAAATTAGTCTGCATCACGGTGGATCATTCGATTCGACCGAATGACGAAGGAGCCGCCGATGCGGATTTCGTAAAAAATTTCTGCGAAAAAATCGGCGTTCGCTGCGTGGCAAAAAAAATTCCCGAAGGCGAAGTTTTCAAGGCGGCGGCGGCGCGCGCGCGCGGAATCGAGGAAGCGGCGCGTTTTTTGCGCTACGAGGCGTTCGAGGAAGCGGCGGCGCACGCTGGCGCGGAATTCGTCTGCCTTGCGCACAACAAAAACGACGCGCTTGAAACGCTTTTGATGCGATTTTTGCAAGGCTCGGCGGCGGCGGGAATTTCGCCTGTCCGGGGAAGATATTTGCGCCCGCTTTTGCAAATTGAGCGTGAAAAAATAGAAGAATATTTGCGCGAAAAAAAAATCGCGTGGCGCACGGATTCTACGAACGCTTGCGAAAAATATCTGCGCAATAAAATCCGTTTGAAACTGATTCCGTTTTTAAAAGAAAATTTCGCGGGCTTTGAAAACGCGGTTTTGCGCGGCGGCGAAAAGCTTTCTTTGCAAAATGCCGCAATCGAAGATTTCGCTTTGAAATGCAAGGACGATTTTTTTCCTGCGGAAATTTCGAAAGTTCCGCAAAAAGAAATTTGTTTTTCCGCCGAAAAATTTTCAGGGCTTCCGCTCGCGATTCGACAGGAATTGATTTTCGAAGCGATGGCGCGTTTGGGCGCGGAAGGGCGCGTGCCTTACGGCTTCGTGCGAACCGTGAGCCTTTGGCCTGAAATCGATTTCAAGAAAATCTCGTTTTCGAAAATTTCTGCGCGGACTAGCGG
>CAMWWZ010000115.1 GCA_947178095.1 uncultured Treponema sp. | reverse complement strand
GGTTTGGAGGGAGAAAACCCCCGCTTCCGAGTAGAGGGGTTGTCTCCCTCCAAGAAAGTTCGCCGCTTCCAAGCGGGAAAGTAGTTTGACTACTTTTTCGCTTGTTGTTAATTTTTTTGTTGCTTTTTCGCCGCAAATTCGTTATTATAAATATATGGACGATTTTTACGCGACGCTTGGAATTCAAAAGAACGCAACCGAAGACGAAATAAAGAAAGCGTATCGCAATCTCGCATTCAAATATCATCCCGACAAAAATCCTGGCGACAAATCTGCGGAAGAGAATTTCAAAAAGATTAACGAAGCGTATTCAGTTTTGAGCGATTCTTCAAAGCGCGCGCAATATGATTCAGGCATGTACAACGGAAACGCGGGCGCGCAAAGTCAAGGTTACGGCAACTACAATCCGTTCGGCGGATTTGGAGGATATTATCGAGGCGGCTCCGCCAACGGAACGAACGGCGAATCTTACGACCCATTTTCTGAATGGGCGAATTCCGGCTGGCAAAAAACTTATTCGTATTCGAGCCAAAGCAAATACGACGAGCCAATTTCGCGCGGCCAAGCCTTGGGAATGATTTTTGGAAAAGCGTTCGTCGCAATCTTGGGAATTTGGTCGCTTCAATTTTCGTGGATTATTTTCCCAATCGGGCCGATACTGAGCCTCGCCGCAATCGCGAATGGATTTTCCGGAATTGGCAAAGGACTCCGCGCGCTTTTCGCGAAAGGAAAAAATTAGGCTGCGCTAGCGTTGGCGGAAAATAATTCTTCCTTTGTCCAAATCGTAGGGAGAAAGCGCGACTTTCACGCTGTCGCCGGGCACGATTCTGATGTAATGCTTCCGCATTTTTCCCGAAAGGTGCGCCATGATTACATGTCCGTTTTTGAGTTCCACGCGGAACATCGTGTTTGGCAGGGCTTCTTTTACGAGGCCTTCCACTTCGATCGCTTCTTCTTTTGCCACAATTACTCCTTTTTTTGTGCGCGACAAATTCGCAAAAAAAAAATAAAAAAAGTCCAAAAAAAACTTGATTTTTTGGGCGATATGTTAGTATCTTATATAAAACGACTTTTGTCAAGATGGAGAAAAAAATTGAAACAGTCTTTTATCAATAAAATGAAGGAAAATCTGATTGAACAGCGCAATCAAATTCTTGAGGCGTTGGCTTCGCGCAATGTGGAATTCAAGGAATTGGTTTCCAAGGTGGAATCCGGCGACGAAATCGATGTGGCAAGCGATGCCGTCGATCGCAACATGATTGATTCTCTCGGAGTGCAGGACGCGAACCGCTTGCAGCTTATCAACAACGCGCTCACGAGAATCCAGCAGGGCAAGTACGGACTTTGCCTTGCCTGCGGAAAGCAGATTCCCGAAAGCCGCCTCGAGGCTTTGCCTTATGCTTTCATGTGCATCGACTGCCAGACCAAGGCCGAAAAAAAGAAACGCTAGCGAATCGGCGTGCCCGACGCGCGAATGAGGCGGCGGAAGATTTGCGCTTTCCTAGAATTTAAGTCTTCCGTCGAGCGGGCGGAATTTGATTTCGCCGTCCTCGAAATACGCCGCCTCCAAATATCCGGCTCGGATTGCCGCGAGTTCCGCCCTGTCGAACGCGCAGTCCAAATCTTTGCACGAATGCGCGTCGCTCGAAAAAGTTATCGGAACATTTTCTTGGTGCAGAATGTCAAGGAATTCCGCCGAAGGATAAACATCGTCGAGCGTGCCGCGCGCGATTCCTCCCGTGTTGATTTCAACGATTACGCCTTGCCGCGCGGCTTCTTTCGCCGTGGCTTTCAATTCTTTTTTGTACCAGCTTTCGCTTTCCGAAAAAAATTTCAATTCGCCGTTTCTCACTCGGATTACGTCGGCATGTCCTAGAATTAGAAATTTTTGCGTTCGGAGCATTTCGCGCTGAAGCGAAAAATATTCGCAGACGGCTTTTTTTCCGTCGCCCTTGAAAACTCGCTGCAAGCCTTCGGCGACCTTTTGCGCCTTGTCGTCCACTGTGAAAAACGCGCCGTTTCCCAAAATGTAGTGCACGGAGCCGATGAGATAGTCCGGCGAAAAACGCTCGAACTGCCACGCAAAATCCGACGAAAGGTTTGGGACGAAATCGGCTTCAAGCCCGCAATAAATTTTTATTTTGCCGGAATATTTTTTTGCGAGCGAGCGGACGCAGGAAAAATATTCTTCGTGCCGCGCGGCGGGCATTTGCCACGAATCGGCGTGCGGAAACATGCTGTGCGATGAAAATCCGAGAATCGTGAAATTCTTTTCGATTGCCGCCAAAATCATTTCTTCGACAGAATTCTTTCCGTCGCAAAAATTCGTATGCGTGTGATAATTCGTTTTCATATTTCCTAGATATTCTATGAAAAATCTGATATAATTTCAATATAAATTTTCGCTTCCATAAAGGCTTCGGAAAAACGCGCAAAGGCGAAAAAAGGAAATGGAAAAATGAAAATAAAATCGACATTCATTGCGGCAACGATTCTTCTGATTGTATCGGCAAATTGCCATGCTTCTAAAAAAGTAATCGAACGCCATTCATTTTCTTTTTCCGAAAACGATGATGAAGTCGTCCTTGAAATCGAAGTCAGCGAGGGGCAGCCTCGAACTGATATCAACATTGGCACGAAGATTATCGAAGTGGAAAAGGATTCGGTTTTAATCGCAAAGATGGAATCAATTCGTCTGGCAGATTTCAATATAGGCGAAAGTTTCCAATTTATAAAACAAGAGAATAATTTGCTTTGTATACAACAAAGTTTCGGTGATAGCAGATACATTGTAGTTTCTGTCCTTCGTTTTGAATATTCTGCGGGGAAACTTTTATTGAATAATTACGAAGAGAGCCGTGTTGACAGATTTGCCGAAGTGCAGGATTTTGAAACGAAAATGATTCGAATGAACGGCTTGATCGATATGAATGAAATTAATGATAAACTCATATACCAACTGGATGATGTTTTGTTTTCCTATGAAGAATCCGATATTTTCTTTAACTACACTTATAAAGTGTCGAGCACGTATACTGGGAAAGGCAATCGGACGAATGAAACTCGCGAAAGCACATATTATTTTATGAAGTATTATGGCACACTGAAAAAATATTGCAGCGAAAATGGCAGGATTTCAAAAAAAATTGAAATTCAAACTTTTCGGTATAAAAGAAATTCGCTTCTAGTCATGATTGCGCATGACAATGAAATATGCTCGCTTTATAAAATAGAATTCATGGGAGACAATTTGATAGCCATAAACGATGACGTGTATTTTTTGGAAAAGGAAAGCTATGACAGATTGTATTCAGACACAATTAAAAAGCCGGAGTATTGCAGCATAAGCATCGACACAATTTTCGGCTTCTTTTCCATGACGCCGTATTTTCTGATCGATGGACATCTTCCGCAAATGCCCTATGATTTGTTTTGCAATATCGAGCGATATAAAATCCTGAACGGCATCTTTTTTGTGCAAGATCCTTTTTCGGGCACGATATTAAAACACGCATGCGCTTACGAATACGACGAAAAAGACAATTTGAAATCGATGGCGTTTTGCTGCGAAAGTCCTAAATTTGGCGGCGTGGATTATTCTTTGGAAGTTACAAAGCGGACTGGAAAAGAAATCATTATGAAAGAATCGTATGATTCATTTGAAAGAAGTCATAAAACAAAAATTACGCACCGTGACTTTGATAAACAAGAGTGCGACATGGCAGGGGATTATTTTCACTATCCGACTTCAAATGAATTCATTTTCACTGAAATAATCAAATGCGAAAAAATGCAGGAAAATGAAAGGAAATTACTCTTTGATTTTCGACAGTGAAGAATGGAAGGGCGCGAAATGAAGAAAGCAATATTTTTAATCCTGATATTATTATATGCGGTAAAACTTTTCTCTTATGATTGGAAAGGCAAGATGGAAATATTTTCTTACGACTTGGCCAATCGCTACAAGAATGAGTATTTTTATGTATTAGAAGAATACTATGAGACATTTAAACATAGGGATAGAAATTATTTGACAAGCGTGATGCCGAATTTTGTCAATACGGGTTTTTGGGAGACCGCCTTTGACAGATATTTTGAGTGGTATGAAATAATTCGTATAAAAGATTTGGGCATAGGGATTGACAAAAATAAAGAGCTACTGGTTTTCAATGGACCACTTTTTGTTATCGAAAATGTCGAAGAGATAACCTCAGAATTGTTAAAAGTCGAAACAAAAATACTAGCGTATACAAGACAATCCTTGAAAGACGATGTTTTGGATTGGAATTTCATAAGCGACACAAGCGATGACTGCACATTCTATTTGGAATTCGACGGCGATTATATAAATGTTTATGCAAATGATATTGATAAAAAATTCTGCACGTTCTGTAAAATGTATGAAGAAGATATTGCATTATTAAGGGAATGCGTCAAGACGAATGTTTGGAATGACATAAAAGTAACATGGCCGCGCCACGCGGACGGCACTTGCGACTACGAGGACGCAAAAGGCAATACGGCATCGGGCGAGAATCAAGGCATGGAATCGGAAAATGCGCCTGCGGAAGCTGCCATCCTAAAGCCTGCGCCCGCCGTTGGAAAAACAGCGACCGTCACCGAAAACCTGCGCCTACGCACGGACGACAAGACAATGGCGGAAGTCGTCGCGACGCTTGCCGCCGGAACGCGCGTGAAAGTCCTCGCACCCGGCAGGGAATACACGATAGACGGCATCACGTCAAACTGGGTGCAGGTGAGCGTGCTCGGCGGCGCGAATGACAAGGACGGCAACGCGATAGAAGCGGGCACAAAAGGCTGGCTTTTCGGCGGCTATCTCTCCGAGACTGAATCCACCGAAAGCGAAAAGGCAAACGAAGAAGCGGCGGACGCGAAGGAATCTTCCGCCCTGCCCATCGTGCCGATTGCGGCGGGCGGCGCGGCTTTGGTTATCCTGCTCGCCGTGGTTCTGCTTGCGGCAAAGAGAAGGAAATCCAGCTAGGAACGCAAATTCGTTTTAGATGCCACAGTCGTTGTGCGCCGTTAGTAGTGGCGGTGTTGTCATCAAAATGGCGGAGTGGCAAATACGTGCGATCATAAGAGAGGTTATAACTGATGAATAAAAAGATGAAATTTGCATACCTTGTGTTTATGTTTTTCTCTTGTAAAATCTATGCCCAGGAGATTGATTTTGTCTTGAAATCAGATTCTTTTCTTTTTGAATCTGGACTTGTGTATGCTTCAATAGACTTTGCTAAGCAAGGAAGGAAAATTCCGTCTGGTACAAATCTTATTTTTGACATAAAAAATAAATACGCAATTCTTCCTTTTGGCGGCGGAATAAACACTATTCAAGTAAAGCTGGAAGATGGAAGCGAGGGTTTTGTAAACGTAGAGGATTTGAAGCAAACGGATGAAGATATTTTGATTTCGCAAAAATTAAACAAAGATAAAAACGGATATTGGATTGATTCCTATAACTTTGACATAATCAGGTCAGCATCTTGTGATGTTTTGGATAAACACGAACCGTATTGGAAAAACGACTTTGCTCCCATAATGGCAGAAGACTCTCTTTCAAATTCAATAAAAAACAATATGTATTATTTAGCTTCCGATTATTTTTATATCTATTGTTATGATAATTCAAGACAAGGATTTTTTATATACAAAAGCCAGTTTGAAAATGAATATATAAAACTTTCTCTATATTCGCATAACAACAGCGATTCTACAGAAGGATTATTATTAAGCAAAATAAGACCAAACAGGCAATATGATTTATATTTAAAATGTGACGGAGATTATCTGTTGGTTTATTTAGACGAAATAAAAACCAGCCCGGATGCAACTTTGGTTTTTGTTTCAAAGGAACAGGATAATATCATTGTAGATTTGAAACGAGAAATCTTTTCTAATGAAAAAATATCAGATTTCTCCAAAGTTAATTGGCCTCGCCACGCGGACGGAAGTTGCGATTACGAGGACGAAAACGGCATAATGACAAAACCGGCGGTCGCGCTCGCAACGGAACATGCGAAGCCCACGGAATTCCTTCCAGATTCGGTTGCGACAAAAGATGAACGCAAAGTGAATTCCGCTGTAAAGATGAACAAGAAAGAGAAAAATGACGATTTTGTCTTTCCGTTTATTCAAGTGGGCTTCGGAATCATCTTCATTATTGTCTTGCTTCCAATTATTCTTGTGATTGTAAGGAAAAGGAAATCTGACAAGGATTGAGATGTATGGACGTAGCGTTTTGAGCGGACGCGCATAAATCTTTCCGCGTCCGCGGCTGTAACATGCCCATGTCCGAGCACGGTGCGCGAGAAAATCCCCAACGCGGACACGCTTTAGTCCCTGCCAGGGACGTGTACATGTCCCCGACAGGGACTAAACGCAAAACCGTCCCTGCCACGGACAAAACGCCGCTTTTTCAAGTCTGCGCAAAATTTATTTGCGGAAATACGTAAAAATATTTGCGGAAAAACGTGTGCATATTTCCCGAAATACTCGCACGTATTTGCGGAAATAAATTCGAAAAAAGCGCGAAAAATTGCTCCATGTGGCACATTTTTCCATAATTTGTCACATCTTCCAACATTTACATTTAAGACACCCTTTAATCGCGGTTAAAGACCATCCAAAACGTACGTTAAAGACACTCTTTAATTGCAATTAAAGACATTCCAAAACGTACGTTAAAGACACTCCAAAATTTGCATTAAAGACCTTCTAACATTTAAATGAAAGAACCTCTGACACTGTAATGAAAGACTATCCAACACGTACGTGAAAGGACCTCTAACACGTACGTGAAAGAAAATCTAACATTTACATGATAGAACGTCTTCCATAAATGCAGGATAAATCGCCCGAAAATCAGCAATTAACATCAGCGACTGAAATTGCGTCGCTAATGTTAATGCCGAGTTTCTTGCAGAAACTCGCGTATTTATTGCGATTTTCGCTGGAAACTTCGCGCTACGCGCTTGTTGCGAAAACGCTTCGCTGCACAAT
>CAMWWZ010000114.1 GCA_947178095.1 uncultured Treponema sp. | reverse complement strand
CCCCCCAGCATACCAATGTCAACGATGCGAGCATCGCCATGAGATGGAATTTCTTACCAATGTTCTTTTTCATATTTGCCTCCTGTTCTAAAAAGCGGGAGCGATTTTTGTCATAAATTTTTTGCCGGTACAGTTTCGCGAGTGGCTTTTTAGTGTGCGCTGAAAGCGTCTTGCTTCGCGCTAAAATAAAATTATGCAGGGCGAGATTTGCTTCGCAATCCGCCGTGCCTTCTGCGATTGCAGGGCAGTGCCTTTGCCGTGCAGTCGCATTGTTTTGAGCGGCCGTCTATTTGACCGCGTATTCAAGCTTCACTTTCATTCCGTTCGTGCCCGCAAGCAGTATGCCTTTTTCAAGGTACGCGGAAAGCGGCGTGGCGGAATTCGCGGAAATGGTTGCGGTGTAGACCTTTCCATTGCTCGTGGTTTTTTCGTCGATGATTTTTACGATGCCGTTCCATGCGCCGCCTTTCTTGAAGTCGGTGAGCGTCTGAAACCAAGCCCATTCTTTTGTGGCGGCGTTCACCGTTGCCTTGAGCGTGAGCGTGGACGCATTGCCGACCATCGCCTTCGCTTCGGCTGGTGTGAGCCACTGCTCGGGATTTCCCGTGCATGTGAAATCGCCTGCCTTTTTGAATTCCTGCGCCGCAGCCACTCCGAACGAGAGCGCGAAGAGCAGGAACAATGCCAAAAATTTTTTCACTTCATGTGCCTCCTGAAGAAAAATTGCCGTGCGAATCTTTCGCACATATTTATTGTAAATGTGCTTTGGAATTTTGTCAAATCTTTTTTTTTATTATTGCAAATTTTTCTTAACAAAGTTATAATGGAAGAATGACGAAAGAATTTCTGCCGTATGATGTGGTTCGCAACAACGCGCTCAAGCTTGCCCACAAAATATATTCGGAAGGCTTCGTGCCCGATGTGCTTTATTGCTCGCTTCGGGGCGGCGCGTACATGGCGAACGTGATAAGCGAATATTTTAAAATTGTGCGAAAAGGCTCAAGGCCTGTGATGTATGCCGCCGTGGTCGCGCGGAGCTACACCGACGTTCGCACTTCACAGGATTCAAAATGCAACAGCCGGGTTCTCATCGATGGTTGGACTTATCCGCCCGAACGCCTGCGCCCTGGCGACAAGGTGATGCTCGTTGACGACATTTTCGACACTGGCAACACGATAAACGCGCTCGCGGAAATTCTTTTGAATCGCGGAGTGCCGCGCGAGGATTTGAAAATCGTCGTGCACGATTTCAAGCATTTTACGTACAAGGAACAGCAGCCGATTGTTCCCGATTATTTTTGCCGCAAATTCGAAATATCGAATCCCGATGAAGACCGATGGATTCACTATATGAGCCACGAGCTTGTCGGGCTTTCGCGCGAAGATTTGGAAGAGCATTATTTCAAGGAAGACGCGGAACTGCGCCCGGTTTTGGAAAGAGCGTTGTTTTGATGTGATGCAGGAAGCGTGAGGTGAAGAAAAATATTTTTTTCGCAATTTCATTTTTCTCTTTTTTTGCCGCCGCGCTTTTTGCGGAAGTTACTGTGGTGAATCCCGTTCCGGGAAATTTCGCGAACGCGCAGACTTTGGTAATCGAGGCGAACGACGGCGAGGAAATCTACTATTCTTTTTCGGGCACTGATCCTCTCGCCTCGGGCTTCGCGTATGACGGCCCTGTGCTGCTCGATGTTACGGGCAACGTGGAATTGCGCGTCGCCGTCATCTCGAAGGAACTTTCCCATAGCGAAATAGTGATTCGATATGCGGTTTCGCCCGCCGAAACGAAAAATCCCGAGCACGCCGAATTCCTTTCGGCGTTTGAGAGCGTCCCGATTTTCGAATATGTCGCCGGCGAGAAAATTTCGATTCCGTTTACGCTGGAATATGCTTTCGGCTCGAACAGGATTTTTGAAAGGGGCAGGGAAGTCTCGATTTCAAAGAATGCCACGGTCGAACGCTTTTTGCCGATTTCGTTGCGAAGCGGCTCGAGCGAATGGCGTTATGTCGTCCACATAATGCCATCCGGATTCGGGAAACTTTCGCGCCGCGAAGTGCCGTTTGAAATCGTGGACTGGACGACGCTCGTATTCACCGATCAAAAAAAGATTTATTCGCTTGACGGCTCGTGGTGGCACAGCGCGAACGAATTCGTTTCGATTGACAGGAGCGTCGAGAACACGGTTTACTATCAAAGCGCGGACTATTCGCCCGAAAATCCTGTCACGAGAATCGTTCTGCCACCGAAATCGGAATTGAAGGTCGAGCGGCAATTCGGAGGCGAGATAAAGATTTCCGTCGCGCGGGATTCCGAATCGGATGCGCACACTTGCGAGCTTGCCGCGTCGCCGCTTTCGCCGGCTCTGCTTGTTTCCGCCGGGCTGCATTCGGAAATCCTTTTGGACACTTTCCAAGCCGACAAAATCGAAGGAAATATCCCTTTGGACGTGTACTGCGACGACGTTTATCAGGGAACGCTTTTCGCGCAGGTTTCGTTGAACCGCACCGCCCCGAACATTCCTTTGATTGAAAGCAGCGCGAAAAGTTTTTATTCGCGCGAAAATGTCGAAGTGTCTGCGAGCGCGAAAAAAGATTTGAAACTTTTCGCGGGCGTGTGCAAGCCGGTCGAAATTCCGCTTTCTTTCGAAATGCGCAATTTGAATGAGCTGGAATTTGACGAGCCGACTTTTTCGCCATACGGCGGAGACGTGATCACGCTTTTCGCGGACACGGAGAAAATCCTCGCGTACAAGATTTTGTTTTACAGCGAAGATTCGCTCGGCGTGAAAAGTCAGACCGCTTCGTATTCTGTGATTGTTGACAAGTACAATTACTATGTGGACGCTTCTTCCCAAAATGAAGGGCAGGACGGAACGCCGTTCGCGCCTTTCAAGGATTTGTCGAGATTCTCGAAAATCGCGAACTCGAACGAATTCTCGCGCTTTTTCATAAAGGGGGAGGCCGCGCTTCCGTCGGGCGAGATTAGCGTCGCGTCGAACGTCGAACTGCTCGGAACGGGCGAGGCGAAAATCCGGATGCCCGAAAATTGCGCCATCGTGATGAAGAACGCGGGGCTTTTCGCGCAGAACATAATTTTCGAAAAATCGCTGAAAAGCTCTCCCTCGAAAAAAATGCGCGGCGCGGCGGCGGCTTTGACGAACATGTTCATAATCGAGAATTCCGCCGTCACGATGAACAATTGCGAGCTGCTCGCGAATTTCGCAGGCGACGGCACTGTGTTCAATTTGTCGTCGTCCGCCTTGAGCCTGAACAAGTCCGTCATCGTGAACAACTCGCAGAACTATTCTTCCGCCGTGTGCTCGCTTTCTTCCAAGATAGGAATTTCGGATTCGCGCTTTTTGTGCATTTCCGATATCGGCGTGGCGTTTTCGGTGAACGGCGGATTTTTCGAACTGTCGAACACGTTCGTGGAAATGTCCGCCCGAATGTCGCGAATCGCGGAGCTCATCGACACGCTCGCTTCGCTTGAGAACAATATTTTTTCCGTGGGGAATTCTTCGCGGAAAGCCGAGGACGAATTGCTCTACAAAACCGGCAATACGCGATTCAAAAAAAATGCGGGAAATATTTTTCAGGGCGGCAAGTGACGCATGTTAATGACGCAATAGAAGGAATCGCGATGCTTCAAGGAAAAATCATAGTCGGATTCGACGAGGCGGGAAGAGGACCTCTCGCAGGACCTGTGAGCGCGGGCGCGGTTGTCTTGCCGGACGGCTTTCCGCTTGACATTTTAAACGACTCAAAAAAAATGAGTGAAGCCCGCCGCGAAAAGGCGGAAGCCGTCATAAAGGAAAAGGCTCTTTGGGGATTCGCCACCGTGGATCACGCGACAATCGACAGGATAAATATTTTGCAGGCAAGCCTCCTTGCGATGCGCCTTGCGTTCGACGACATGCTTTCGCGGCTTGACGCTTTTTGCGATTCGCGCGGCTTCGGAAAAAGCGTTTTCGCGTTCGAGAATTTGCAAGGAATTTCCGACGGCAATTTTTGTCCCGAAGTTCCGATCGAATGCCGCGCAGAAGTCAAGGCCGATTCGAAATTTCCGCAGGTCATGGCCGCGAGCATTATCGCAAAAGTCGGGCGCGACAGGCTCATGCGAGAATACGACGCGCTCTATCCTGAATACGGCTACGCTCGGCACAAGGGCTACCCGACACAGGCGCACAAAGAAGCCTGCCGCCGTTTCGGTCCAAGCCCGATTCAGCGGCTTACTTTCAAATTGTGAATGCGGTGAAAATTTTATTTTTGAATTTTTGAAACAACGTGAACGCGGCCTGTCTTTTTCGGAGCGTTCGGGTCTTGCGGGCGGAAATCCTCGTCTTCTTCGCCGCGCTTTTTTCGGACGATTCTTTTTATGCCGTCGCTCGCTCCTCCGCCGTATTTCGCTTCCTTCGCGGCTTTCTTTTCCGCGCGGATTCTTTCGATTTCCTTTCTGTTCTTTTTGATGAAGCGCAAGGCGTCGTCAAGCCCGCCCAAAAATTTCTGCATGTCCTCTTCGAAAATAGCGATTTGGTGGCGGTCGAAGTCCGCGCCGTCGCGGTTCTTGCTTTCGACAATCTGCAAGAAAACGTCGCCCGTGCGGTTTTCCTTCACGTTGAAAAAATACGAGCGGTTCGCAAGCGTGGTCTGCGTAGTGTAGAGTTCTCCTCGAATTCCCATTTTTCTCTCCTGATTTGACTTGCATCCACAAAATTCCGAAAACGATTTTGCCTCGATATCCTTCCCTGAATTTTCAGTGGATTTTAGCGGATTGTATCATATCGTGAAAAAAAAATCAAGTGGAAAATTGCGCGCAAATTTCTTTCACTTCCTCGAAAAGCGCGTCCATCGCGCGCGCCGTTGTCGAAGGCCCGAAGCTGAATCGCACCGCGCTTTCGCGCAAATCCTTTCCGATTCCCATCGCTTCCAAAACAGGGCGAGAAGCCTTTTTTGAGGAGCACGCGCTTCCCGTCGAAATCGCGAATCCTTTCGCATCGAGCGCGCGGAGCATTACGTTTCCTGGAATTCCCTTGAACGCCGCCTGCACGATCCACGGAGAAAAATCTTCGCTTCCGGGATTTTCCGCGCGGGCAGGGGGAATGATTGTGCACGATTTGATTGCGCTCAATTTGCTTATGAATTCGGCGGTGAGATTTTTCTGCGCCTCGATTTTTTCTTCGAGCGAATTTCCTGCGTAGCGTTCAATGCATTTTGCGAACGCCAGCGCGCCGAAAATGTTTTCCGTTCCGCTTCGGATTCCGCCTTCTTGTCCGCCGCCGCGCAAAAACGGCTCGAGCGGATTTTTCAAATACAAGATTCCGATTCCGCGCGGCCCGCAAATTTTGTGCGCGCTCGCAGCCGCGCTGTCGATCGAGCATCGCGCCAGAGAAAGCGGAATCTTTCCCAAAGCCTGAACGCAGTCCACATGGAATTTCGGCCGCCTTCGTCCTTTGTAGAATTCGTCGAGCGTTTCTGCGATTTCGCAAACCGGCTGAACAGCTCCTGTCTCATTGTTCACTGCCATCACGCCGACGAAAAGCGTTTCGTCCGTAAGGCATTCTCGGACGCTTTGCGCCGTAACGATTCCGTTTTTGTCGCAGGGAATCTGCCTCACAGAAAATCCGCAATGCTTCAATTCAAGCGACATTTCACGGACGGCAGGATGCTCGACCGAACTGAACAAAATCTCGCCGCGCTCGGGACGGTTCAAAATCGAAAGCAGGGGAATGTGGTTCGCTTCCGTTCCGCCCGAAGTGAAAAAAATGTTTTCCGCGCGCGCGCCCAACGCCTTGGCGCATTTTTTCCGCGCCTCGTCCAAGGCAGCCTTCGCCCGCTTTCCGCCCGAATGCGCGCTCGAAGGATTCTGCCAAAGCGCGAGGCTTTCTTCCAAAGCCTCGCGCAGGATTTCCGCGTCGGGAATCGCAGTGGCTGCCCAGTCAAAGTATCGTTCCGCCGTTTCCTTTGAAAATGATTCTAGAGGCATTTTAAAATTTCCTCGTCGCTGATTTCGCGAATCAGATTTTCGCAAAGACCGCGCTGCAAGATGAGGCGGACTTTTTTCGAAGAATTTTTCTTGTCGCGCCGCATCGCATCCAAAAGTTTTTCCGCAGAATTCTCGCATGAAAAAACTTTGTGCTTCGCGTTCCGTTCCCAGCCGAAAAATTCGATCAAGTCCAAGACTTGGTTTTTGTATTCTTCCGAACAAAGTCCCAAATTGCGGCTCACGCAAAGCGCGCGCCCGATTCCCCAGCCCACGGCGTCGCCGTGGGAAATCTTTCCAAGCCCCGCGCAAGTTTCGAGCGCGTGCGCGAACGTGTGCCCGAGATTCAAAAGCATGCGTTCGTTCTTTTCGGTCATGTCCTTTTGGACGACACGCGCCTTCGCCTCGACGCTCTTTGAAATCATCTTGAAGACGAAATCCTTTTCGCGAAGTTTCACTTTTTCCTTTTGCGCGGAAATTTCTGCGAACAATTTTTTGTCGAACAAAAGCGCCTGCTTGAACGCCTCGGCAAAGCCAGAACGATATTCGTCGTCGGAAAGGCTCTGCACGAACTGCGGGAAGACGAAAAGGTTTTCGGCCGGAAAAAACGCTCCGATCATGTTCTTGTAGTCGTCGAAATCGCAGCCGCTTTTTCCGCCCAAAGCCGCGTCCACCATCGAAAGCAAAGTCGTGGGAACAAGCTCGCAGCGCGCGCCGCGCTTGTAGAGAGCCGCCGCGAACGCCGTCATGTCGGTGACGACGCCGCCGCCGATTCCGACGAAAATGTCCTTGCGCCCGAACGCCCTGTCCAAAGCCGCCCGCACGATCGCAAGGACGCTCTCGATCGTCTTGAACGCTTCGCCCGCAGGAATCACGATGAGCGCGTCGTCCTTGAATTCGCCTTGTCCTGAAAAAGCGGCGCAGGCTTTTTCCTCGGAAATCATGCTCGCGTCGAATCCGAAATTCTTCAAAAAATCCGAAACGCTTTCCAGCCTCGCGACGTTCGTGTCCGTGACAAAAAGCCTCCGCTCGTTCGGCGCGGATTCAAGGAAAATTTCCGTGAGCGAGGGATCTCCTCCGAAAAAATGAATGCGCGTTTTGGGAGTCGCGATGAACTGCCGCCTGTATTTTATCGTGAAAATTGAATCTTCGTGCATTGCAACATTCTAGCGGATTTTCGCGTTTTGTACAAGGTTCTTGGAGGGAAGAAACCCCTCTACTCGGAAGCGGGGGTTTCCTCCCTCCAAACCACCCACTTTCCC
>CAMWWZ010000113.1 GCA_947178095.1 uncultured Treponema sp. | reverse complement strand
GTGCGGGAATTTGGACGGAATACTGCTCAAAATCATAGACTTTCAGTATGTCAAAAATGTAATACCGCCCGTCTTTTTCTACGCCCCATTCCTCACCCTCCCCGCCTTTCCGCAGCCTGCAAAGGCAGACAGCCATCGGGGAATCCATGGAGTACCCCGCGCGGAAGCCGACCGTGAAATTCGGCAAGTCCCTGTATTTCTCAAGCATTCGCCGATAGTACGGCTTGTCGTCACGGTATTCCTCCCGCTTCTCTCCGCTCCATATTCTCTTCTGCCAGCAGCCTTTAATCGGCAGGATGAGGGCGGGCTTCCCGGATTTTCGCACCCATTCGGCTTGTGTCGGAATGCGTCTCATCTGTATTTAATCCCATTCGCAAGTGACCGTCCAATCATCATATTTTAGAAAACCCCTTGTTTTCAAGAAACAAATCGCCCGTTCTAGTTTTGCTTCAACTTCCATAACATATTCTTCAACCATGGCTTTTTGAAAATCAATACCGCCGAATTGACTGAAAATCTGTTGCATATCGGAAGCGCGGTCGCCCATTGCCCGCGCAGTTCGGGGCAGAACCGAATGCGAATTTCACTTTCGTTCACATAGTTTTCTGTCCTAGAAAGAAGCAGACCCGTTGAATCGTGTTTTTCAATGTATTTTGGAATTTTCATAATCACCAGCCGCTGATTCTGCGCGTTCCGCTGCCTGTCATCTGTCGGCTCAGGTTTATTCCGTCGGCATCGTTCTTGCCGCGGTTCCATGCGCCCATATTCGCCCTGACCTTTTTTGATGGCTGTTCGCCCGAAAGCGCGATATGGCTGTTCACCCAGTCGGAGATTTCCTGCCTTTTCTTGGCGAGTTCCGTCGGGTTGCGCCAGCTGCACTGTTTGCCGAGTTCGTCCATCCTGTCCCAAAGTCGGCTTGCGATTCCCGCGCGGTATGACTGGCGGTAGCGGTATTTCGCGTTCTTGCGGACGTTCTGCCTTGCCATGCGGTCGATGGTCTTCACGAGGTACGCGAACATCTCGGCGGACATGAATGCGTCAAGTTCCTCGCCATAAAATACGAAACTTCCCGTGCCAACGTCCCGGTAATGGTATGTCGCGTACAGCCTTTCCACTGCGTTCGCGACGACGCTTCGCCATTCCACCGCCCGCTTTGTCGGTTTCACGGATTTCTTCACGTATCCCGCGAACTCCGCGTGGCTGAGGCTGTATTCTGCCATGAGCGCGTTCGCCTTTTGCAGGGCGGACACCGCCTCGTTCTCGTTCGGGGATTTTGACAGGGCGAGCAGTTTCCTCACCCTGCGCTTTATGCTTTCCAAGTCTTCCATAAATTTTACCCCATGAACAGCCGCACGATGAGGCTTGCGATTCCGACACAGCCGAACACAACGACAATCCAGTTTTCCGCCGTGAGTTTCCCTTTTACCGACGGAACGTTCTTTATGAGCGCCTTGTTTTCTTTCTCGCATTGCGTGATGAAATCGACGGAGCGTTTCTTTACCGTTTCCAATGTCTTTTGCGCGTTCTCCGTAAAAAGCTTGAGGCCTGCCTCGCAGTTTTGTCTCAGCGCCCCGTATTCGTTCTCGGAGGCGGACATCGAATCCGAACGGAATTTCATTATCGCCTCCTCGATGAGATTGTCCGCGGACTTCAGCTCAAGGCACTTGTCGGAAACAAGCAGCAGTTTTTCCTTGACGGTTTTCGTGATGTCGTCCAACGCGATGGTGATTTTCGCCCTTTCTGCGTCCAGCGCTTTTTCCAAGAGGTAAATCTGCCCCCTGCATTCATTGTTCTGAATCTTCAAATCGAGTTCGCGGGCATAGTCGATTTCCCTTGAAAACTTTTCGTTGAATTCGTCGAACTGCTTCCGCAGCGAATTGAAATAGGCGGTCACTTCCGACTGGAATTCGTCATCGGCGACATTCTTGTCGTTGAGCGACTGTTCCAATGCGTCCTTGAGTTCCGACACGTTCGCGAGTTCTTCCGAAAGCGCGATGACAGCCTTTTCAAGCGCGGACTGAGTTTCTTTATTGGAAGGCACGAACTCTTGTTTTTCCTTGACGGGAAACTGAATGTTCGGCTGGCGCGCGCGCCTGCAATTTCGCCGTTTCCTTTTGCGCGGGCAAATTCCTTTCATATTCTTCTTCCGGCTGAACGGCGTTCTCTTCGTTGACCATATTCTTTCTCCATTAGAAAATGAGGGTTCTCAAAAAATCATTTCTGCGGCGGACATTCCTTTCCGTCCAAAAACCAAAGCTCGTAGCCGTCAACGTTGTCCACGACGGCGGGTGCGTTCTCACAGTGGAGCACCCCGTTTTTCCAGTGCTCCCTGTGGTTGCCGTCACGCGTCTCTATCGCGGGCATAAGGTTGCCGTCCTCGCCCGGCAGGTCGCAGAGCAGACCGTTCCTGCACCTGATGACAACATCGTCCATAATGTAGTCGCCGTTCGCGATCGTCCCTTCCTGCGTAATGATACGGACATTCTGAAAATCCCTGACGTCTTTCATAGCTTGCGCTCCTCATATTTTATTTTGCCCAAACACAACAATGCGTTAATTATGGGCCGAACGGGAAGTCCCGTCGTCGCTTCCTTTTCCGGTGAACATTACGTAGTCGGCCGAAACATAATACTTTTGTTTCTTCTCCCCGGCTTGCGTCACATAGTTCTTGCTCCTCAGGCATCCCGACACCACGACTTCCTTTCCCTTTTTGAGGAAGTCGAAAATGCGTATTGCCGCCTCCTTCATGAAGTGAACGTCTATGAACATCGGCTCGCTTTTTTGGTAGGGAAGCCCTCCGTCAATGAACGAGAATGTCACGAGCGGAGTCTCAACGCCGCATGAATTTACCAAAGTGACCGCCGCGTCTTTCGCCAGCCTTCCGTGCAGTGTGATTGAATTCATATTGCAACCTCCAAAATTTTTTTCAGCAGAAGCAAGAGCAGGCAGAGCCTTATGCTTTTGCCCAAAGCCCTGCCTTTCCAGTTCCACCAGTCATATTTGCCGTATCTTCCCAGGTAGCACGCCAAGAAAATCAGCGCGCTCCCTGTCGCGCAAAAAAGCGATATTGCAAGGTAGGTAAAATGGCTGTCGCAGAAATACAGCAGCCCCGCCAGTTTCCCGAGAATCGTGCCGAGAACATGCCTGAGGCCGCCTGTCAAGGCGGATCTAATAAATGCCGCCATCGTCGCCCAGGAACACGTCCTCGCACGGCTCCTCCGCGTCAAGGATGATGTCCTCGTCGAAAATTTCGGGAGGCTCAGCCTTCGCGTCGTATTCCTTGCCTGTCCAGACAAAATGGACTCTCGAGGTGCAGATGTAAAGCCTTGAGTCGTACTTCGGCTTCCCGTCCGCGCCTTGCCCGAGGTTTTTTGTCACCTGCTTAAGGTAGCCTTCCAAAACGAGCGGCTGCCCTTTCTTGAGGTGCGAGACGAATTTGTCCGACCGGGCGAAAACCGACACTGGAAAGAAGTTCGCGTGTTCGGCATAGTCTCCGCCCTCGTTTTTTGTCGTCCGGTTCACGGCGAGCGTGAGCAGCGCGACCCGCTTTCCGGCTTTTGTTGTTTGAACAACCGCGTCCCGCGCGATTCTTCCCTGTAGTGTGAGCGTGTTCAAATCCGACATTCCTTTGCCTCCAATGCTGGTATTTTTTTGCAATGCCTTGGGCATTGCTTTTCTTACGTGATCAGCCCGAACTCCCTGTCAAGGACGCTCTTGTCAGTTTTTTGTCTTGCCTTGAAATCGTCTTTTTCCTCCTTGCTCATCGCCATGAATTTTGCGATGTCAAATTTATAAATTTGCCGGAGCCGTCTCTCATAGTCTTGTTTTGACTTTTCGGGAAGCCTTACGAACCGCGAGTGGATTTGGATTTCCGCCTCGTCTTGGAAGCGCGACACGCCGAATTCGCACTTGGGGCAGGAGCCGTCCTGCTTTGGAATAAAGCGAGTTCCGCAGACGGGGCAGCTGACCCTGCGCCTTTCCTCCGCAGCCTTCCGTTCCGCCTCTCTTTGCCTTTCAAGGAGAAGCTGCTGCTGCCTGTCCTTCGCCTCCTGCGCTATGTCGGCCTGGAAGAAGAGCGTGTACGCCAGCCCGCGGGGGCTTGAGACCGGGCTTTTTGACAGCGAGATTTTTTCGGACACCTTGTCCTTGATGAATGCGAAATAAAAGTCGATGTCGGAGACGTTCTGCGAGGAAAGAAACGCCGCCGCTTTTTGGGAGAAGCCTTGGTCGAACGCGTTCTTGCCGAAATGCCTTTCGGCGGCAGCAGCAATATCCTTAACGAATTTATCATTGGTCAAGGAATCGTTTAAAGCAAGGGAACCGGAGTTCCCTTGCGCAAGGGTACTGCCGTTCCTTTGCCCATAGGTACTGGAGTTCCTTTGCGGGTCGTTTCGGACATTTTCGGAGTTTGCAAAGGTACTGGCGTTCCCTTGCCGGTTTCCGTCCGCGCTTCCGCTTTTCGTTTCCGCGCGGGGTTTTTCTGGGACGGCGTTTTCTTTTTCATGGTTTCTTTGGATCGCGGCCGTGTTGATGAGCGACTCGTAAACTGCGGTCGTCCTGTAGTACGATTTCTTCCCGTTGTGCGTGGACATGGTTTTCCTGTCAAGGATTCCTTTCTCGACGAACGTGTCGAGCCGCTTCCGTATGCCCTTTTCGCTCGTGATGCCGATTACGGGCAGGTCCTCGATGACTTTCGATGTCTTTATCCAGCCGTAGATTCTCGTGTTTCCGTCGGCATCCTTGAGCATCTGCTTTTCCATCTTGCCGCAGAAGAAATTCGCGAACCAGTTCAGGAGCAGCGCGTCCGTCACGTCAAGGCCGAGGGCGAGAAGCTTTTCCTGCGAGTATTCGAAAATGCTGTAGCGCATTCCTTACGTCCTTCGCCTCTTTCCCTTGCGCCGGGAATTTTTGCGGCGGTTGTGGAAGTTGTCTTTCAGCTCCCGGTACTTCGCCATGTACCAGTCCGACTTCCTCATGTCCTCGTCGCCGTTCTTCTTGGCGGCGCGGTAGCGGTATTTCCATGCGTTCAGCAGGCAGAAGTCCTTCACGGCCGCCGTCCCGAACACGAGCAGCATCTCGTCGATGCATTCCATCGCGCCCTCGCGCGTGTAGTGCGCGGGTCGGCTTACGCTGTCGTGTTCTTCGCCGTCCTTTCCTTGAGCCATTTTTCTCTCCTTCTGCTTTTTTGTTTTTGCGCGTCCTTTTCCTTGTTTTCCAAGTAGGCTTCCACGATGCCCGCCACGGAGCCAAGAATGAAGAGGACGATGAATATGCCGCCTATTGCGTCAAATACAAAGTCCGTCATTTCTTCCCCAAGACCAGTTTCCGCAGGAACCTCGATATTTGGTGTCCGATTTCCCTGCACACTGTCCACACGATGCGTTCTTTCATGTATTTTCTGTTCATGTCTTTACCTCCCTAGGACAAGCCGAGCCGCCGTATTTCCGCCTCGCACTTGCTCAAAAAACGCTTCTCGACCTTCGCGCGGAATTTTCCGCAGCTGCTTTCGTGAAAGCCGGAGCAAAGTTTCCCGCAGACGCAGAAAAACGAGTGTTCGTTCGACACCTCGTTGTACGCCGTTTCCCTAATCTCGCGCCTTTGCAGGTCGTTGAGCAGATGGATGTCAGTCTTTTTCATTCTGCGTCTCCCTTTTTATCTCCACGCTAATCCGAAAGTTTTTCATTTCGTCTTTGATGAGGTCTTTGACTAATTCTTTCTGCACCGTCGGCGCCGCCTCCTGCGCCAGCACCTCGTCAACCTTCTCGTTTATGATGTCCTTTACCGCTTTGTCGATCGTCTCGCGGTTTGTTCCGACATCTGGAAGCATTTCCTTGATGACCTTTCTCATTTCAATTTCTTCCGTCGTCATTCTTGCTTCTCCTACTTGTTGAATTCTTTGAGGATATCCCCGTCTCCGACGGGAACTTCGAATTTTGGCGCGGCCACGGTGAACGTGAAGTCCGAAAACATTTCGCTGTCCTCGATTTCCGCGGCCGACTTCCCGTCCTTCAGCATGGAAAGCATCCTGTCGTAGGCTTGGTACGCGCCTTCCGAAAACCCGCTTTTGAAGCCGCTGGCGAAGCCGTCCTTGAAGCGCTCAATGAGCCGGGCGTCGATGTCGCTCTGCTCCGGCGGGCAGAGCCGCTCCGTCATGTCGCGGCTGTGGACACGGACTTCGCGCGGATTCCCCTCGCTGCCTCCGGGCGCGTCGGAGATGTCGCCGAAGTTATCGTCACCGTCTTTCCAAGTCGCGTCGTTGAAGTCGTCGCCATCGTTCTCATCGGGCGCGACCCCGCGCTTTTCCCGCTTTTTCTTTGTCTCCTTGTAGGCCTTGTGGACTGACTTCTCGCCCGAGTCGATTTCCGCGAGCGTCTCCTCGTCCGCGTTCCTGGCGACGGAAATCGCCTCCTCCACCGTCCTCGGCGAGACGCCCAGCACTTCCGCGATCGCCTCGGACTTCTTGCCCTCCGCGTTTTGGATGAAGTCCGTTCCCAAAAGCCTCGACACGTTGCGCAGGAGTTCCCCGCCCTCAAGGTTGCGGCGGTTCACTTGCAGGCTCAGCGCGTACTTGTACGCCTCGTCGAATGTCTCGAACTTGTGCTCGAAATAGGGGACGGTATCAAGCCCGGCGTTCCTCGCAGCCTCCAGCCGCGTGTAGCCGTCAATCAGGTAGTTGTGGATGCTGCCGTCGTCCTCGGCTTTCGCCCATATGTGCAGGGGCTGGGATGCGTCGAAGGAATTTTCCCTGATTGAATTCGTGATGCGCTCCAAAAGCTCGTCCCCGATCTTGAACAGCGACTTGAAGTCCTCGTGCGGCTCGATTTTATCTATCAGGATTGACTTGGAGAGTTTCAGGCCTCCGTCCGCGAACGGAGCCTTGCCGCCCAGTCTGGTGAATGTTATTTCCTTTGCCATGTGCTTCCTCCGGCTAGAATTTCTCCACAGGAAAAATCTCGTTCCCGTCCCCGTCCTTTTGGGGCTCAGCCTGGGTGACGAGGTTCGCGAGCCTGTTGAACGCGACCGCAAGGCGCTGGCTTCCGAGCAGGCGCGAGCGGACGCTCACCTTCTCGTCGGTCTGCGTGTATTTTGTCGTCGCGGGAGTCTTCGGAATTTGGATGTCCTTCAGGATGTTGTCGAATTCGCTCTCGAATACCGCCGTGTGCTGGGACTGGACTGAATTCGGGAACGGCGCGAGGTTCTCCTGCCAGAAGGTGTAGTAGATGAACCATTTGCCGACCTG
>CAMWWZ010000112.1 GCA_947178095.1 uncultured Treponema sp. | reverse complement strand
ACTTCAGGCTGGATGAGGTCAACCTTTTTTGTTGCACTTGATATTATAATCTGCCTTATCCCCTAAAACCCTACGCATAAAAAAAGCCCTGCAAAGCAGGGCTTTTTTTGCGAGCCTCCGCAAATGCGGAAGCATCGACGGTGTTTTCGACAAGCTCGAACACCGCCGCACAGTTCACTGGACATGTCGCGCAGTTCGCGCGAGCGACCGAGTTGTGGCGAACGCCTTGCGGCTTTGCGTTATTCCGCGCTATAGTCGTCAGGCGGCACGTCTGAGAAGGCATCGTCCTTGTCCGCGCCGCGCAGGGAGTCTATGCTCTCGTCGGAAAGGAACTCGGCGAGGCGCGCGGCCTGCGCCCTCGTGAAGTAGTATCTCTGCGGAATCGTCTCTCCCATGCGCGTGTCGTCGCCGGTGCGCTTCACGTACTTCAGATCCTTCGCCTTCTTCACGTATATGGCGAAGTACGGGTTTCCCTTCACGAACTCGTATCCGAAGCACGCTTTCGCCCGCGCCGCATGGTTCATGTTCGCGAGCGCGATGCCGTACTCCTCGTAGACCTCTGTTGCGCCGTACACGGCCTCCGTGCGCCTCTGTTTCGCGCCCCTGTCAAGCCGCTTCGCCTCGAAGTCGTCATTGTACTGGGCGACCGCCGAAATGAGCGCGGCGCGCGCCTTCCTGTCCAGCTGCACCGCGAACGCCGATGTGTCGTAGTAGCAGTAGAAGCCGCCTATGTCCGTGCCATCGCGGTAGATGAGCGACGCCTTCTTCCTCAGGTGGAGCGTGCCCACAGAGGACTTCACGAACAGCGAGAACGAGTCCACCTGCTGGAAGCGTCCGAGCCCGAAGAGCTTCTCGCCGAAGTTGCGCTCGCCTTTCGGACGCATCTTCTCCTTGCCGTAGGGGTCGCTGTCCTCCGCCACGTCCTGCGCGGATTCCTCGCCGTCCTCCGCAAACTCGGCTGGCTCTATTTCATCATAGCTGTCGGGGGCGACGGCGGCAGCCTTCTTCGCCCAAAGAGGCGAGGCGGCCAGGGCTGCTGCGGCCGCCATGATGGTTAAAATTTTTTTCATACTTTCTCCAATTTATAATACCAACGGACGGACGCAAAGTTACACGGATTCTGCGTTTTGAGCCTGTCAAAAGCCACAAAATACGGTAAGCAGTGGAAATCGCATTTCCCGCCCGCTCGCTCCAGTGCGTGTTCGCCCGGGCAAAAAAAAGTGCTCCCCGCGGACGCGGAAAGCACTTTTCAACCTAACAGGCTTCGGCTCACGCCGACGCTATGCTTGTTTTAGAACCAGCAAGAAACTGCGATCGGAACAGCCCATGCGAATTTGTCGTCGTAGCGGAGGTTCTGGAGGAAACCGCAACCGTTCGTCGTGCCCTGGAAGCCGATTCCGACGTAGCCATTGCTTGACATTGCATACTGCAAGCCTACGAGGAAGCTGAATGTTGGGTCGTAAGAAACAACACCCTTGTCGCCAACAATCAAACCACGGAAGTCAACGTTCAAAGTAAGCGTATCTGTAAAGCTGAAGTTCACACCAACTCCAAACTGGAAGCTCGGATCGTACTCTTCATAAGTCTGAAGTCCGAAACTTGCGGCGACTCCAAGATTGTCAAGAATCTGATATGATGCGCCCAAGGCAACTTTGATGAATTCATCTCCATCAACTTTCTTGTCACCATTGATGATGGCAATTTTTGCGCCGACCGTAACATAGAGTTTTTCGACTGCGGTCAAGTCAAACGCAACGTTGATGTCACCGTACTTTTCCTTGTCGCCCCATACTTGTCCGCCCCATCCGGCTTTGATTGTTCCGATGTCGCCAATCGTATATTTGGCAGCGACGTCGCCAGCTTGAAGCATCTTGTAGGCCTTGTCCCAATTGCTACCTATCTTGCCGCCCATCGGAAGGTTCCACATAATCACAAGACCTTCAACCGGCGTGAGCTCAAGCTGCATACCGCTCTTCGCACCGAGCTGGTCGAAAGTCAAGCCTTCGTCGCCGAAAAGCCAGTTCTCGGGGCGAATCCAGTTCCAAGAGCCGTAGCAAAGGTCGCCACGGAACGTCGTGTAGTCCCAGCGTCCTAAAGAAATCTTGAGCCAGTCCCACGGCTTCGCCCAGATGACCTTGTTGTCACCAGCCGCGATTCCGTCGTCGGCATCGTTGTAGACTCCCATGGAGAAACCGATTTTTCCGTCCTCAGACGTGCCGTTGATGTCAACGCGGGCAACACGTGTGCCCCAACCCCATGAGTTCGTCATTCCGGAGTAGATGTCGTCTCCATCTCCCGCGACAGGGGCAGCGATTGCTCGCAACCATGCTCCCATGCTAATTTCCGCAAAAGCGGCGGTGGCGATCAAAGCCGCCACGGCCACTGTTCCAATCAATTTTTTCATTTTGAAAAAACCTCCTTATTTTTTGCGGGCAAGGCACAACGCCCCGCCCTTTTGTCTAAAATTGTAACGCACGTTTTTTCTTTTGTCAAGCAAAATTTTCAAAAAAATGCGTTTTTTTTATTGAAAAAATTTCTGAAAGATTTCCGCTTGAAAGCAGGGGAAGTTTATTGGAGGGAGGAAACCGTCGCAGCCCTCTCGGGCTGCTTAACGAGTTTTCTTCGAAAACTCGCAAGCGGTTTTATCGCGGCGGATATTTATCCAAACATCGCGAGGCTTCGCTTTGCTTAACTTGGGCTGCCGCCCCAAGACCCTGCTTTGGGCGTTGGCTACCGAGTTTTTTCGATGAGGAACAGAAAATTTCGCTTCCGCTGGTGCTAGCCTCTGGTCGCATCCTTGCGGCTTGCGCCGCAGCGCGTTGCGCTGCTTAACGAGTTTCACAAAGTGAAACTCGCGGAGCGAAACAATCTTAAGAGGGCTCAAAAAAGTTAGGCTGCAAGTTCGGTTAGGTCGGATTCAAGGATGATTTTGCGTTCGAGCAAGTTTTGAATGCACAGGGCTTCTTTCACCACATAGCCCTCTCTGCCGTTTGCGCGATACACGAACATCACTTGAAAGCGGTAGCGTCCGCCGTTGGAGGTCATTATCGTGCAGGATTGCTCGCAGTCGCGCTTGTTTCCCTGCGCACAGTGTCCTGCCGTTCCCAAGCAAAAGGAATCCATGTGTTTGGGGCAATTTGGCGCGTTGCCGATTACGGTCGCTCCGTTTTCTTTCAAGGCGCGCATTAAATTGACAAACGAACAGTATGTCATGCGGCGGCCTCGGACTCGCAAGCTTCATAGGATTGGTATGACACGACGTGGACTTCCATCGGGGCGCGGATGTTCCTCATTGTTTCAATCTGAGCTTCCAGTTCGCGTATTCTTTCTTCGTAAAATTTCTCGCGCTCGAATTTCAAATCCACGCCTTTTTCCGCAAGGTTGTACTGCACGTCGCGATAGGCTTCCCAATAAGGATACGCGCATTTTGAGTTGATGAGTTCGTGGAGTTCCGCCCAAACAGCCTGCTTGTCCATTTCGCAGCCGAAGAGGTCTTTCAAAAAATCTTTGCAATTCTCTTGCAGGCGATCCACCGCATCCCTGTCATTGCTTGCTGAACTGTCCAAAAGCAGGTGCATGCATGTAGCCGTGTAACTCCCGTCTTCCGAACGAGCGACAAGAAATGAGAGCGTGGGAATAACGAAAGGAAAATCCTCTGTAGTGAAAACTTTTATTTTTCCAATGCCCACGACTTTTCCAGTCGGAACTGTTATATTTTCTTTCATAGACAAAACTCCTTTTGGAAGTCCAGTGCATTTTTTAGCGATAATTCCGCATGCTTTGATTATAGCACGAAAGGCGGAAAAGGGCAAGGAAAAGGAAATAGAAAAAAGTTTTTTTTCTTGAAGCCCCTTGCGGAAGCGAAACGGTGTAGCCGCTATTTCCAAGGGGAGCGAAAATTTCAGTTCAGCAATTTTCAAAAACCGCCGTTGAAGCGCGGAAAAAATCCCGCCGTTTTTTACCCCTGCCACGGCGTAAATTGCACCCCTCCCTGTCATATTTTTACCCCCTCTACGCAGGGCTTCGGCTTGCGTCACGGCACGTTGCGCTGCTACCGAGTTTTGTGCGCACTTCATGCTACCAAAACTCGCCGCGTTTTTTATCCCCTCTATGCAGGGCTTCGTCCTGCGCCGCAGCGCGTTGCGCTGCTTAACGAGTTTTGTGCGCACTTCGTGCTACCAAAACACGCTGCTCTTTTTACCCCTGCCCCGGCGCAGATTACACCCCTCCCATGCCATAATTTCTTACCTCCCCCACGTCATAAAAATTTCCCCCTCCACGCCTTAAATTTTACCTCCCCCTTTCGCGTCAAGCCCTCGAAAACCGCCTAAAATTTAAACGTGCGTTACAATTTTAGACAAAGGGGCGGGGCGTTGTGCCTTGCCCGCAAAAAATAAGGAGGTTTTTTCAATATGAAAAAATTGATTGGAACGGCGATGCTCGCGGCCTTGCTTGCGACTTCTGCCTTCGCGGAAATTAGTCTCAGCGGTTGGGGACGCGGCATTTGGGCTCCTGTCGGATATGACGGCGACGTTAAGATGACGCGCGGAACTTCTTGGGGAGACGCGGAAAGAATTGGCGTTACGGTTGCGGGCAATTCCGATAACATCGGTTTCGTATTTGCATTTCATGCCGACGGCGGCAGTATCGGAATCCATGATGTTGCGAACGTTTGGACGAAGCCGTGGGACTGGCTCAAAGTAACCATCGGAAAGATTCAAGACGACACGCTCCGCGTGAACAATGGATTCGGACAGTTCGCATGGTTGAGAACTGGTGCTGGAAAGGTTGGTGAAGATCTAACGTTCCAAAGATTCGGTGGATACGGTGGATACAAGTGTGGCGGAGACTTCACTGGAGCGGAAATCTCACTTACACCTGTAGACGGCCTATACATCGCGGCTGGATTCAAGATGGATCAAACCGTTGACTTCGTGGATGTGCTCAAAGTGAGCCAGTACGCTGCGGGGTATAAAATCGAAGACCTTCTTGCAATCAAAGCCCAGTACATCGGTATTCCTACATGGTATGAGGCAACAGACAAAAAACACTGGATCTTAGATGAGAAAGAAGGTCCGAAAGAAGTGAATATGTATGTTTTTTCTTGTGACGGCGACAACTATTATGGCATCATCAACGCCGCTGTTGACTTGCTCATGATCGAGAACAACTTCATCTCAATCGGTGCTTACATCCCGACAGACTTCGACAAACAAATTGCAATTTCGGCGGTATACAATGGCTGGTTCGATGCCCTTTCTCTCAAAGCACTTGTTGGCGTGATGTTGCAAAAATTTGAACCACAGAACGCGGATAAGTATTTGAAAACCGAACTTGAGATTGGCGTGGGCGTAGGTTACGACCTCGGAAACGGTCTCGCAATCGAAGCCGATGTGCGCTCAGAGTTGACCTTCCCTGGATATGACAATAGTAGCACTTTTGGTGATGTTACTGTCGGCGCATTCTTTACGAAGTCTTTCTCCAACGGCAAATGCGGAATTGGCGCGGAAGTCGCTATTCCGTTCGGCAAAGGGGATAATGGCTGGAAGGATAGCCCAAATAAAAATACGGTCGATATGACTCAATTCGCCGCTAGCGACAAAGTACACCTTGCAATCCCTGTAATGGTTGAATTCTCGTTCTAACCTTTCGGCATGTGTCGCAGTCTAAAATGTCTGTGGCACAAAAACCGGGCATATGCCTCCATATGTCCGGTTTCCCGAAACTGGCACGGCTTCGTGCCAGTTTTTTTATGCCCCACGAGCCGGTGTTTTCGACAGGCTCAAACACCGTTCGCACAGTTCACCGAGCAGGTCGCGTGAGCGACCGAGCCGAGGTGAACAAAAAAAAAGCCCGCCCAAACGAGCGGACTTCTTTTGAAATCAATTTTAAATGAAAAACACGATGGCACGGAGAGGCACGACGGCTTTGCTCTCGGATGCGCCGAGCCAAAGCTGTCATCCATGCCAAAGTGTCAAATCCCTTTTAAGCACCGGCCACCCGAAAGCCCGCCATGCGGACGGACTTTTCAGGACAAGCCGATTTTAGAATCCACACTGAATGGCAAGCGGCACGGCTACGCCGATGTATTTTTCAGCACCGAACCTAAAGTCGCCTTCAACTCCAATAGAGAGAGAACCATTGGACATTCCTTTGGAAGCGAAAAGACCGACAGTAACTTCGTTCTGCGCCTTTGCATCATCTTTTGGCAAGTCGATTCTGTAGCGAACGTCGCCACTCAAGCCAACTCCGTTTCCGAGGTCGTAGCCAACTCCGACACCAGCTTCGATTCCGCATTTGTAATCTGTTGAATATGTGGATGTGGCTGCATAGACACCGTCGCCCATTGCAACTTCCACACCAGCATAGGCGTTGATAGAAAGTGCATCAAATCCGCCGTTGAATGTAGCGGCGAAAGACATATTTTTGTCCTTTTCAAGCGGAATGAAAGCACCAACGCAAATCTTCATGCCTTCGAGCATGAGAAGATCCACGCCGGCGTTGATAGTGCCCTTAAGGTCGTCCTTTGATTCTTCAGTTTTAAAGATTCCAGCAGTCGCGCCACCCATATACTGGGCTTTGATTGCCAAAAGACCATCGATTGTGTAGCCCACGACATATTGGCTGTCTTTGAATACATCTTTGATATCTTTTCCATATGCACTAAAATAGTCCCAATCATGTCCATTGCCTATGTCGAATCCAGCTCCAATGAAAAGACCTTCAATCGGCGTAATGGCGAGAAGTGCGCCATTCATAGTACCATCATAAGTGTCATCACTACTGATTCTTGCGAAAGTAGTAGTGTCATGAGCACCAAGACCGATACGTCTTGAAGCACGGATACCATAGTCATGCGTGCTTCTCAGAGAGTCGCCGAACCAGTTTCCTGCACGGATTTCAAGCCATTCCCATGGCTTCGCCCAAACGTAGGAGTTGTCATTTACACCAATCTCTCCACCGTCGCCTTTGATGTCCAAGACGAATCCGATGTTTTCGCCTGCGCCAGCGAATGAGACACCTGTTCGCACGCCGCCACCCCATGGAGCACCGACACTCATCTTGATTTCAACATCCTCGTCGCCGATCTTCTCAAGAAAGAACGGAGTCCATGTACCCTGGTTGAATCCTGCACCAATGTTGATTTCCGCGAAAGCCGATGTCGCGAGCAATGCGGCGACCGCGGCAATTCCAATCAATTTTTTCATTTTGAAAAAACCTCCTTATTTTTTGCGGGCAAGGCACAACGCCCCGCCCTTTTGTC
>CAMWWZ010000111.1 GCA_947178095.1 uncultured Treponema sp. | reverse complement strand
CTCCTCTGCAAGTCGCTCCATCATGGCAAGACCCTTATGTAAAAACTCCTCAGCTCCGTCTAGGTCGCCGCGCTCGCTGCGGAGACCACCGAAACCTAAATAACTGGCCGCTAGGTCTTCTCGAGCCTCCACTGTTCCCGTTTCCTCCGCAAGCCCCTCGCTCAAAGCAATCATACGCCTGTTTGTATCCTCAGTGGCCTCAAGATTTCTCAGATCATAATATTGGTTTCTGAGCCCACCAAGCGCGGAGAACAGTCTTCTGTAATCCTCCATGCCATGAGACTGCTGATATTCTGTCTCCCAATGTTCCACCAGTTTTTGCTGCCATTCGGCCGCAACGCGATAATCCCGTTTCACGCCGTGTCCCTCGTTGTACATTGAGACCAGTTTTTCAATCGCTTCTGGAACTTTGCCCTCTTTTGACTCTGCCGCAAATGTTATCAGAGATAGGGCGCGCTCGTGATCCACTTCGACATCGATGCCATCGAGATAGGCAAGCCCTATAAAAAAATTGTGCTGTGGGTCGGTGTCGTTTTCTCTGCGGGCAATGCGTGAAAGAGTAGATTCCAGTGCCTCTGACAACGCGATTTCATTCCTTACATCAACGCTGCTTGGAATATCTCGGTAACGCGCAGAAAGTGCGTCGCGGTCTGTCTTTTCCAGTTCGACAGGTAGGATTGTTTTTTTTTGTTTCATTGCCTCCGGATACTCCACGGACTCCACATAGTTGGTTTCGTTGACAAGGTTAGGAGTTACGACCATGGTAAAAAGGGCACTCTTTTGTAGGGAATCCGAGATTGCTTGGTTGAAGTTCTCCCCGGGTGTAAGATACTCGTCATACCAAATTGCGATGTCCCGGCAGAAATCATTTTTATGGATAAGGCGCATCAACTCGTTCGCGTATTTACGGTCTTTCTTCCGGTAACTCAAAAAGATATACGCATCGAAAGCCGCCCGTACCTTTGCCGCCATTTCGTCGCCTACTAGAACAGAATTCAGATACTTTTTCAGCTTCTCCTCATAGGAGATTGCGGTTTCGTCCCGCGTGTTCGGGTCGAGGTATTGCAAGTCTCCGAAATTCCGGTTGAACAATTCGTCCAGTCCGCCCTCTTGCATCAGCGGCAGAATCGGGATATGATGCACTAGGGCGAACGGAACGTCAAATTCCATCGTGCGGCACGGTTTTGTCAGCAACTTCGTGGTGACGGGTACGATGAGGAGGTTCATCTGCCCGAGGTCGGTGTCTATGTCCTCATAGCCCTCATCCGTACTGTACCAGACCGCGCAATCCGTGATATTCAGCACCTCGGCAGAAATACGCTCGAAAAACCGCTCGTAATCTTCCAGATGGCAGGAAAAATACACACGTCGTTTTCCCTGCGGCGAGACATTTCCTTTTGTTTTGTATTGAAACATATTTCTGCAATCCCCTTTTTTCATAATAATAGTGAAGACATGCTGTGTCAAATTAATGATTAAAATTGTTATTTATTTTTGGACGATATAATAGTACGTACCCAATTGAATAAATATATCGCCATTATCGTACTGTTTTTTGTATTCTTCATATAAAGACGTGTATTCAGCTAACATTTTATTTGTCTCATCTATATGATAAAACATATCCTCATTGACAACGACCCAAAGATGATAGTTAAAATACATATCCCATAACGCCGCTCGCTGCTCGTCATTCATATCCAAATTGGATATACCACACTTTGCCAATCTGATCTTTTGATAACCAGCTTTCTTGAGATATGACGGGATTTTTCTTGCACAATGTCTGTCACCGCTTTCTTTTGAATTATTCCATATTTTAAATGCCATATCAAAAAATCCTGAATTTGGATAGGCAATATTTATTCCGTCATCCGCATCATGAATAAATAAATGACCGTCTTTTTTTAAATAGCGTTTCAATATTTGTAAAAACTTTACGGGTTCTTTAACATGTAGCAACACGGCCGATATATGGATTATATCAAAACCAAAGGATTGATTTTTTTCTAAATAATCAGGCAGCACTACATCTATATTGTCAGATAGTACATCACAACAGACAAAAACATTTTTTTCGGATCCGTATGACCAAGTTGCACTTTCTATCAGTTCGGCATTTATATCAATCCCCAACAATCCTTTATACAGATGCCCTTGTAAATTGGATATTATAAAATTCCCACTTGCGCACCCTACGTCTAATATGAGAGAATCGGACTTTATAGCGGGATCAAAAAATTCTTTTGAAAAATCTCTTAAAATATCATTCTGCGCCTTTAATCTCTTGGCCTCAACATCTCTTACGCGATATAAACTTGCGCTTAATTTTTCGTCATCGATTTTATAGCCAGTCTGTTCAAAAATTTTCAATACCGCTTCCTCTATTGATGGCATTTCGTTTAGAAAGATCATATTTAATCTCCCCAAATAAAATCGTATGCGTTTATATACAGGATCAGAATAAGTGACATTTTCAGGTGAGATTACGATTGGAAGGACTTTGTAATCCTCATGTTCTTGCTTCCATTCCATGGCATGGCTCACTTCGTTAAGCACATAATAGGAGTTGGCTGAATCTGGTGACACAAAGACAATAAAAGCTTTGGCGTTCTCAATTCCCTCAATTATTGCATCTACAAATTCTGCCTTTGAGTCTTTTATTTGAAACCAACACTTGGCATTATAAATATTTTGGATAATGTTAACTATCTTAGAAACTAATTCTACATCTTTGTTAGAAAAACTAATAAAAAAATCATATTTAATCTCTATGTCCTTGTTGGAATCCATGTTTCTCCTCTCTGTTGGTTTAATTTTTGCACTACATTGCCTTTTATTTTGGCATCGTCCTGATAGAACGGCTCTCCGCCAAAGACCGATATGCCGTCATACCGTCAGCACAGTGCGAACCAAAATCCTTGCTCGTTCATCCGAGTGCCTTCTATGATCGAATGTATTTTCATTGATGTTATTTCCTCGTTAATAAAAAACTGTGTCCTATATTTATCTGCTTACATTCTAGAGGGTTTTCTACTATTGTTTTTTCTCGAATTCCTTTATCAATGCGATATTCGCCCTGTCCGTCTCCGTGAGCAGGTCGTCCGAATAATCGGGATTCGGCTTGTACCAAATCTGCCCGCCGAACAACGCCTGCAAGTCCGCGCTTGCGAACATCCTGCCGTGGCGCGCGTAGACTGCGTTGCGCAAAAGGCGGAGCTGTGCTTTGTCCATGCCCTTAAGGTCTGCGGTGGAAAGCCTCGAGCCGAGCATGGAAAACTTCGCTCCCAGCACTGGCAGGAAGTCAGGCGCATCCGCGAAAATCAGCCCGTCCGCGGGGGTACTTCCTATGCTTTCCCAGACTTCCTCGAGCTTTTTGTATTCCTGCGCCTCCTCGTAATACGCCCAAAACTGCGCGTGGTAGTGCGTCGGACGCTCGCGAGGGCGGTCATAGCAGACAATCCGCAGCCCGACTTTTCCTTTGTATTCCACGAACTCGTAGGGAAAGGGTTTAGATTCAAACCATTCATCATAAAGTGCTGTTTCATCAAATGTGTCCCAAAGATAACCTTTATCCCAATCATAAAAACCAAAATAAGGTTCAGAAAAAACTTTTTTCCATTGGTTGTCTATATACATTCTTATTACGAATCCCCACGGAGAATTAATATCGGCATGTCCAAAATTAAGAAAATCTTCATTTCCGTCATTATCTATATCTAAAATGTAGACAAGGCAATCCTTCATCTTGTACGAATTTAATTGTTTGTAAAAATTTGAATTCTCATAGTTGGAAAAAAAAGTCGTATGGATAATGTTTTCATTCTTTACTTTACGCCCTTCCATTTCATCAAAGTTTTTAAGTGTATACCCAAGACTTGAAACAATTTCAAATTTATCGTTTTCTTGCATCACGATAGGAGTGTCTATTCCTTTTCTTTTAAAAGTATAATCCCAGTTATGTGACGAAACTAAACAAAAATAATAGTTTTGAGATGAATTGTTATTTTTTAAAAGCCTTACATATTCCAAAGTATCGCTTTTAGACAATAATTGTTTAATTTCATTTTCATTGGAATTAAACGAACATAAAATAAAACAGGATAATATTACAAACCATTGTTTTTTCATTTTCATCACCTCTAATTGAATTTATTTATATATGATAAATCTTTTTGGAATGATTGTTTTGTGTTATAGAAAATTTTTATCGGACGAGTTCCAAATGCATCTTCTATAGAACTAACACGAACAAAATCTCCTACATTCGCAACTTCTACAATGTCTGTAGTATATGTTTTAGTATCATAATTTGGTCTGATTGTCGCAAAATGTGGAGCTCCATATTTAAATACAAGATTTTTAGAGCATACAATAACTACATATCCCTGGTTGGCTAGCTTTTGGGCTTCTTCTAGATTAACCTCTTTTATTCCTGTTGATTCATTCCTGCTTGCTTCCGCAAGTGTATCGCACCAATAGTTACTAATCTTGTGATAATAAAAATCTTTATTTCTGTGTTTTGTTTCTATAGTTTTATCAAAAATGTAGTTTAAATTATTTACTTCAGGGAAGTTTTTTTCCTTTCTGTTCGTAAATCGATTAAAATTCTTATCAACTCCCATTATTGTTAGAAATACTGCGTGATTGCAAAATGTTTTACCTCCTTGATTAAATATGCCTTTACCATTAGGCTGTAATGTTTTCATTTTTACGATTCTCTTTTGCACCCGCCTCAATTCTTCAGCATACGAATTAAGCAGCCCCAACTCTTCTATCTTGTTGTAAAAATATGGTGCACATGCAAAATAAAAGCTGTTCTTTCCAAAGATCCGCTGAGAAATAAACCTATAAGTCTCCTGTCCGCCCTCGCCATGTCCTCACTTCTTGTCGCCTTTCCTTTTCTTTGCAATCACAAGAATAATCGGAAGCAAGACAATCATGAGGATAATTCCGAAGCCCACTTGAATAAACGGAAAGACAAAATCGTCATTTTCTTCTTTCTTGTTCATCTTTACAGCGCGATTCACTTTGCGTTCGTCTTTTGTCTCAACCGAATCCAAAAGATTGAGTTTTTTCTCTTCCTTTACTGGCTCGACATATTCTGTAGTGGAGAGATAGCCGCCGAAAAGCCAGCCTTTTGTGCCCGCCGCTATCGCGTTGCCGTCCTTGTCCTTCGCGCCGTCGAGCACGCTCACTTGCACCCAGTTTGACGCGATGCCGTCGATTGTTTCTTCTTTGCCCGTGATTTCCACTTTCACGCGCGTTCCTGCGGCAAGCGTCGCAAGCGCGTCGCCTGCGATTCCTTCCGCCGCCCTCAGCCGAATATTGTCCTCCATCTTGTACATGCCTCCGACTTTGTGGGTTTTTATTATTTTATCGTCGTAGTCGCAACTGCCGTCCGCATGGCGCGGCCATGTCACTTTGGAAAGGTCGCATTCGTTGGCTTTTACACAGTCTATAATAAAATTAAACATTTCTTTGTCGCAGCCGACAAGCCTGACTTTTTCTTTCTCGTCTAGAAATATCGTCAGATAGTCTCCGTCAAAAGAAAATTGCAGTTTCGAAGCGTCGTCGATATACAGCAGCTCTTCAAATTGCGGATTCCTTTCATAATCATAGAACTCTTTTATTCCTGCCTCAAAAAAACTTTTTCCTTGTCTTTTCAGGGAAGAGAAAAGGATATAGGCTTCGGCAAAATTGTTGACAGAATTGATGAACAATGACATGTCGGATATGAAATAGGCGTGCGGCTCAAAGTCGTCGGTCCAAGTCCAGTATTCCTGATATTCTGCCGTACCGACCCAATCCTTCCAGTGGCTTTCATATTTAAGGATTGCGTTTTGAATGGAGCCGCTTGAAATTGCCGCAAAATAATAGTCGTGAACCCAGTATTTCGACACGTCGCTTTGCAGGAACCTATCGGAATTTCTTATACTTAAGTCCCTGACATTCACGAGTATCTCAGAACCGTCCAATTCACCTGAAAAGAAAACATTGTATTCATCGTTCCTCCTTTCTGCTCCCATAGATCTGAAACGGTCAGGAATGCAATCAATTATCTCGCCGCCAATTAAATCCTTGTGTTCATCAAGACCCAAGTCAAAAAGGTCGAGATTCGACGTGCTTTTGTTTACAAAATATTCTTGCCCGAACATAGGCAAGACAGAAAGAACCGTCAGACCCACAAAAAGAATTTTTTCTCTCATTTTCCTATTCCTCCGAAAATCTTTTCTCATTATAATCGAACGGATTGACAATGAATGTCTCTCCATTTCGTTTTATGACAATTTTTCCATTGCTTAATAATATACTAGATAAAAAAGTTTTGGCATCATCTGGACTCAAATACATTTGCAAATGCAGGTGCGCTCCGTACCCCAAAGCTCTTTTATCACTGTTTGTCGAGCCTTGCATATCAAATCCCTGCCCAAAGCAATGACCTGTATTTCCTGTATATCCAACGATCATGTTTGGAGCAACAAAACTGCCAACAGACAATTTCTCATGTTTTAATGAAAGATGTCCGAGTAAATAATACTTGTTTTTTTTATCAAACTGCTCATCAGCCTTGATTATAAGATAATTTCCATAACTATAGTTTCCTTGATCTCCAGCCGCTATTACAGAACCATAAATAAAAGATTTTATTGGAATATTATCACAATCCTTGTAATCAACTACTAAATCAACACCTTCATGTCTATATTCAGTATTTGGATTGCTATTTTCATTGAACCATTGAGAACAGTTCGCATATCCTTCATAAATAGTTCTTCCCTCTCCTATATATGGCGAGAATCCGGGGTTCATTTTTGCTTCAAATGTTTTTTGGCCCAAATTCCTTCCTGTCTTCGGATCCATATAATTATTTATTGTCATTAATTTTCCTTCATATGGGTTGAAATCAAACATTCCGGCATCATCAAGCTTCTTTAAGAAAGTTATCGGGTGATAAAAACAAAACAAATTGTCGCCATTGAAATCTTGGTTTGTGACTTCCTTTCCATTTTTTGTCTCTTTTATTTTCCCCTTTATGCCTTGAAAAATATCCATGTCGTCCTTGGTGTCCTCATAGTTATTTCCCTTTATGTACAGGCTCAATCTTCTTGTTACGTTTTTATCATACAATTCCCTATCAAATTCCATCGGATGTATGCATGCGACATCCGCGAAATCATCTGTCAGATTCCTTGCCTTCTGAAGGATTTTCTTCTGGAAAACTTCGTTTGCGAATGACAGGTTCGAGAGCATGTCCCAACTATAAAAAAGCCCGTCCGACTTTACCTTTTCAAATTCTTCCCAACGCAAGCAATCCCTTTTTGCAACGGCTTCGTCTGCAAGGAAATCGCCATTTTTTGAGGTGGATTTATAT
>CAMWWZ010000110.1 GCA_947178095.1 uncultured Treponema sp. | reverse complement strand
AGTTTTGGTAGCACGAAGTGCGCACAAAACTCGTTAAGCAGCGCAACGCGCTGCGACGGGTTGTCGTTTCCCCAGATTGAATGCGGCTTGCAAAAAAAATAATTCTATGCTAGAATTATAAGTCATGGGTGGAAAGTCTAATAGCTCTGCGGCAAAAGCGTCTTCGAAAAAATCCGTCGCGCAAAGCGCGGTTTCGAAAAAAAGCGCGTCTTCAGCGAAAGCCGCCGTTTCCAAAAAAGCGGAATCCGTTTCGAAAAAAATCGCGCCATCTTCTGCCGCGCAAAAGAAATCTGCGGAAGCGAATGCGCGCGGCAAATTGGAAGAAAAAAAATCGCTTGGTAAAAATCTTCAAAAAAGCGCGGCGAAAAAAACCGTCGCGCAAGGCGCGGCTTTGAAAAATGTTGCGGCTTCGGCAAAGCCAGCGTCTGCGAAAGCTGCCGCTTCGAAAAAATCTGCGGCTTCGGAAAAAGCGGCGGTTTCTTCATCGCAAAAAGATTCAGCCTTGAAAAAAACTTCGGCGAAAAATGCCGCGCCCAAAAATTCTTTGGCGGCTTCTTCCGCTTCGAAAAAAGAAAGCGCGCAGAGCGCAGTTTCGAAAACCGCCGCGCCATCACCAAATCCCGCCGCTTTTCAGCAATCTTCGAATGCAAAATCGAATTCTCAAAGCGCGCTCGCAAAGAACCCTTCGCCAGCGAAATATGACGAAAGCCAAATCCAGCATTTGGACGCGCTCGAGCATATCAGGCTTCGTTCTGGAATGTACATCGGGCGGCTTGGCGACGGCTCGAATCAAAACGACGGAATTTATGTTTTACTGAAAGAAGTCATCGATAATTCAATCGACGAATACATTATGGGATTCGGAAAGCGAATCGATGTCGCTCTCAAAGACAATCATGTAAAAGTGCGAGATTACGGACGCGGAATCCCTTTGGGCAAAGTCGTGGAATGCGTGAGCGAAATCAACACGGGCGCAAAATACAACGACGATGTTTTTCAATTTTCGGTGGGAATGAACGGCGTGGGCACGAAGGCCGTGAACGCGCTTTCTTCGTATTTCCGCGTCGTCTCCGTGCGCGACGGCGATTGCGCCGAAGCGATTTTCGAGCGCGGAAAACTCGTAAAGGAACGCAAAGGACATCTCAAGGAAAGCCAGCCGAACGGCACTTATTTTGAATTCGTTCCGGACGAAGAAATTTTCGGAAAGTATTCCTACAATATGGAATTCGTGGAAAAACGGATTTGGAATTACGCCTATTTGAACGAAGGACTTTCGCTGCGACTTAACGGAAAGGAATTCAAAAGTTCGAACGGCTTGTTCGATTTGCTCAACAATGAAATCGAAGGCGAAAGTTTGTATCCAATCGGAAGCTGCGTCGGCAAGCAAATCAAATTCGCGTTCACGCACACGAACGGCTACGGCGAAAATCATTTTTCTTTCGTGAACGGACAGTATACGGCGGACGGCGGCACTCATCTCAACGCTTTCAAAGAAGGATTCGTAAAGGGCATCAACGATTTTTATCAGGAAAGTTTTCGCGCGGAAGACGTGCGCGAAGGAATGGCGAGCGCGGTTTTGGTAAAAGTGAAAGATCCGATTTTCGAAAGCCAGACGAAAAACAAACTCGGCAATACGGACGTGCGCCAATGGATTGTGGGCGAAGTCCAAGCCGCGCTTATCGACTGGCTTCATCATAATCCGCAAGCCGCGAGCAAGATAAAAGAAAAGATTCAAACCAACGAAAAACTTCGCACGGAATTGAGCGCGGTAAAAACAAAAGCGAAAGAAGCCGCGAAAAAAATCAGCATAAGGATTCCGAAACTAAAGGACTGCAAGTTCCACGTTTCGGACGGAGAAAAAGGCGCGAACTCGATGATTTTCATCACCGAGGGAGATTCTGCTTCTGGAACGATGACGCATTCGCGCGACTCTTCATATCAGGCGATTTTTTCTCTGCGCGGAAAACCCGAAAATATGTACGGAAAAAAGCAAAGCGACATCTACAAGAACGACGAGCTTTACCAACTTATGATGGCTCTCGGAATCGAAAACGACGTTTCAAATTTGAAGTACGCGAAAATCGTAATCGCCACCGACGCGGACAACGACGGCTATCACATCCGCAATTTGGTGATGACCTTTTTCCTCGGCTACTTCGAAGAGCTTGTGACGAGCGGCCGCGTTTTCATTTTGGAAACTCCGCTTTTCCGCGTGCGCAACAAAAAGGAAAACATATATTGCTACAGCGAAGCCGAGCGCGACGCGGCTCAGGCGAAACTGGGAAAGAGCGCGGAAACCTCGCGCTTCAAAGGCCTGGGCGAAATCAATCCCACGGAATTCAGCCAGTTCATCCAAGGCGAAACAATGCACTTGACTCCCGTGGAAATCAACCAGTTAAAGGCCGTGCCGAAACTTTTGGGATTTTATATGGGAAAGAACACGCCCGAGCGACGCGAATTCATCGAAAAGCACCTGCTTTCCAACGCGGAGATTGATACTTGAAAACTGCTTTGCAGTTTTCAAGTATCAGTTATTAGTTAATATTTAATAGTTAATAGTTTCGGAATCGCACGGAAGCGTGAGGAATGGACTTAAGTATTGAAGAATGGGGAGAATTCTTGAAGAATGGAGCGCATTCCTGAATATATATGCAAGAATTTGAGGAATATGCATAAATCTTGAGGAATGGAGTTTATTCTTCAATATTTATGCAAAAAACTGAAGAATTCGGGATATTCTTGAAATTTCCTGTCCGCGCGTGATGATGGAGTGCCGTTCACGGAAAATTCGTGATGTTTTTTAGAAAAATGGCCGTTTTTTGCTTGCGCCGCCGAGATTCTTGGCGTATACTGTAATGCGGGCGCGGCACGGGCGGCGTTCTAAATCGTTTGCGAGGAGGCAAATATGGCAAAGTCATTTGCGCAGAAGCTGAGCGACGCGCGTCTCATGGCGGCGGGAATCCGCGCGCATCTTGAGGACTTGAAGGGCGTGAGCTTGGGCGAGGAGCAGGCGGCGGCGATTGACGCGGCGGTCGCCGCTTTGGGGGAACTTGACAACAAGCAAGAAAAACTCAAGGCGGAACTGAAAACCTGCACCGCAGAACTGGATGCGAAGAGCAAGTCGCTTGGCGACGCGGTTCTTGACGCAAAGAAGCGCGTCAAACTGTCGATCTCGCAATCCGGCTGGCAGGAGTTCGGCATTCCGGACAAGCGGTAGGCACAGAGAGTGATACTTGAAAACTGCAAGGCAGTTTTCAAGTATTAGTTAATAGTTAATATTGAATAGTTATTGAATGATAGATAGTTGTTCAGGGAATGGTTTTGGTAGGAAAGGGCGCGATTCATATTAAGAGCAAAAACTTCGCGGTGCGAATCATTCGTCTTGTGCAATTTTTGCAGAAAGAAAAAAAGGAGCATGTGCTTTCGAAGCAATTGTTAAAAAGCGGAACTAGCATCGGGGCGAATGTGAGCGAATCGGTCTACGCGCAAAGCAAGGCGGATTTTATTTCAAAAATGAGCATCGCGCTTAAAGAGGCGGCGGAAACTGAATATTGGATTGATCTTTTGGAAGAGACCGAATATGTGAAAGTCGAGCAAGTTTCTGATTTGAAATCTGAATTGGAGGAAATATTGAAGCTTTTAACTTCAATAATAAAAACATCGAAAAAGAACAGTTGATAAATTATTGGTTTGGCAAATCTTAACTAATAACTGATAATTATTAACTGTTTTTTTTCCGCGAGGAAAAAAAACACTATGGCTTTTGTAAAAAATCTTTTCGACAAAAATTTCATAGAATACGCGAGCTATGTAATTCGCGATCGCGCCATTCCTGATTTGGAAGACGGGCTCAAGCCGGTTCAGCGGCGAATCATGCACACGCTTTTTAGAATGGACGACGGGCGTTTCCAAAAAGTCGCGAACGTCGTGGGCGAATGCATGAAATATCATCCGCACGGAGATTCTTCGATTGGCGGCGCGCTCGTCGTTCTTGCGAACAAAGGCGTTTTTATTGAGCGGCAGGGCAACTTCGGAAATATGTTCACGGGAGACGGAGCGTCCGCGCCGCGTTACATCGAATGCCGCGTGCATCCGCTTGCCAAAGAGTTTCTCGTGACGAATCCGCACATCACAAAATACATTCCTAATTACGACGGGCGTTCCACGGAGCCGGAAGTCTACCGCGCGAAAATTCCTGTCGCGCTTGTAATCGGGGCGGAGGGAATCGCGGTGGGAATGTCAACGAAAATTCTTCCGTACAATTTGCGCGAAATCTTGCAGGCAGAAATCAAGGCTTTGAAAAACGAGCCTTTCGAGATTTTTCCTGACGTTCCGACGGGCGGCCTCATCGACGTTTCGAATTACAATGACGGAAACGGAAAGATAATTTCCCGCGCCAAATTCGACATGAGCGACGAAAAGAAAATCGTCATCACGGAACTGCCTGTGGATTCCACGAGCGAAAGCCTTCTGAACTCAATCGAGAACGCATACCGCGCTGGCAAAATAAAAATCGCCGCCATCGACGATTTTACCACAGATCATTGCCAAATCGAGATAAAACTTCCGCGCGGCGTTTATGCGAGCGACGTTGAAAAGGCTTTGTACGCATACACCGACTGCGAAAAGTCTATCGCGTGCCAAATGCTCGTAATCAAAGACAATATGCCAACCGTGATGACCGCCACGGAAATCGTAAGATATTACGCGAAAAAACTCGTCGCGATTATAAAAGACGAATTGGAATTCGAGCGCGAACAACTTACCGAAGAATTGCACCAGCGGACTCTCGAACGGATTTTCATCGAAGAGAGAATCTATAAAAGCATAGAGCAAATGAAAACCGCCGAAGCCGTCAACAAGGCTGTCAAAGAAGGATTCGTTCCGTTCAGAAAAGAATTGCTTCGCGAAATCACGGACGAGGACGTTGAAAAACTCTTGCGGATTCCGATTCGAAGGATTTCGCTTTTCGACATAAACAAAAACCGCGACGAAGTGGCAGCGATTAACGGAAAGCTCAAAGAAATCGCGAAAAAGTTGAAAAATCTCACGCTGTGCGCCATAGAATATTTAAACGGAATGCTCGGGAAATTCAAGCCGGAAGAATTGGAGCGGCACACGAAAATCGCAAAATTCGGCGCGGTGGACGTGAAGGAAGTGGCAAAGCGAGACCTTCCTTTGCGCTACGACGAAAAAGGATATTTGGGCTTGGGCGTTTCTTCCGGCGAAGAAAAATTGCGCGTGACTTCGTTCGACAGGATTTTCATCATGCGCAAAAGCGGAATCTTTTCCGTTTGCGACGTTCCTCAAAAACTTTTCGTCGGCACGGGACTTGTCCATGTAGATTACGCCGAAAAAGAAATTGTCAACGCGATTTTGTTCACGGTGATTTATCGCGAGCCGAAAACTAAATTGTGTTTCATAAAACGCTTCCGCGTGATGAGCTGGATTATGAACCGAGATTATTTTGTCGCGCCCGACGGATGCGAAGTGATGCACATCGACACGCGGGCGAAATTCAAGTTCACGTTGAACTACGCGAAAAAAGCGCGAACGAAAGTCCAAAAAGAAAATTTCAAGGCGGACGATTTTGCCGAGCGCGGAATGAAGGCGCAGGGCTTCAAATTGAGCGCGCGCGAAGTGGAAACGATTGACGTGATTTCGTAATCTATGGTGGTTCGTGTGGAGGAAAATATGGACGGAGAAATTGCGCAAGAAGGCGGAGAAAGAAATCCGCGCGTAAATGGAAATATCGGCGCGTTGGCAAAGAAATATCGCGACGCTTCAAGGCTTTTGCTTCCGCGCGCGATTTTTATGATGATGGTTTTCGGCGCGATCGTGATTTTCATGTCGTCGCTTTTTATGGGCGCGGGAATTTCGGTTTTGGCGGCGTTCGCGCCTTCGGGAAATTTCCTTGCGACGATTTTTTTTCTCGCGCTGGAATTGCTTTTTGTTTTCTGCGCGTTCGTCCTTCACTACGGGCTTTTTTTGAGCAACTTGCGTTTCGTGCGAAATCAGCCTGTCGCGGTTTCGTTTTTGCTTGCGGGATTCAGGCAGAAGCGCGCGAAAAAGTTCGCTTCGTTTTTCATCGTGCCGCTTGTCTTGGATTTTATGATTTCGATTGTGCCGCTTTCGCTTTCCGACGCTTTCATCGAAGTGGCGCAAATAACGCAGCCGCAGGCTTTGCTCGAATATCTTTCGTCGCATCCGCAAATCATGCGAATGATGATTTTTCATTCGGCGATTTTTTTCCTGCTCGCGCTCGCGTTTTATTTTCCGTTCGCGTTCGTGTGGCCGCACGTGTATGACGAGACGAAAAATTCTTTTTCCGAAATTCTTTCGAAAAGCCTGAAATTTTGGAAAGGTCGGTTTTTGAAATTCCTCGGATTTGAAATCGCGGCGCATTACAAAACTTTGCTCGTGATTTTCGCAGGCGGCGCGCTCGAATTTTTTCTCCTCGGAAAATTTTCTGCGAACGCCGCGGCGCAAATTGTTTCGTCTTTATTCGGATTTGTTTCGTTTTGCGCGACAATTCTTTTTCTTGCGAGCGTGATTCTTTCGATAAATTTCTTCTACGACGAATTTTCTTCGGGCGAAGGCAAAAAAATCGAGCAAGGACAAAATGAAGATTCTCTCGACGAAAGTTCAAACTGAAACCGCCGTAAAAAACTCGCGCTTCATAGCGCAGGCATTTCCGTGCCAAAATCAAGACGAGGCGCGAAAAATCATCAAGGCGCAAAAGGAAAAATATTTCGATGCGCGGCATGTTGTGCACGCTTTCGTGCTCGGCGAGAGCGCGGAGATTTTCGGCGCGAGCGACGACGGCGAGCCAAGCGGAACGGCGGGACGGCCCGCGCTCGACGTTTTGAAAGGCTCGGGGCTTACGAATGTTTTGGTTACGATAACGCGCTATTTTGGCGGAACGCTTTTGGGAACGGGCGGCCTCGTCAAGGCATACGGCGGCGCGGTGAAATCCGTTTTGGAAGAAGCAGAAAAAATCGGCGCGGCGGAAGAATTCGTTCGCTGGAAAGATTTTTCGTTCGAATGCTCGTATTCGGCGCACAAAAATTTAAAGCGCGTCTTGCGGAATTTTTCGATTTGCGATTTGCGCGAAGAATTTTCCGATTCGGTTTGCGTGAGCGGAAAAATCACCAAAGAAGATTTCGAAAAGTTTTTCAAGGAAGCCACCGCCGCGACGAAAGGCGAATTGCATTTTTTGTGTGAATAAATTCACAGCGCGAAAAATTTGTAATGTAAAGAAATTGAAAAAAATTATATATTACTTATATGAGAATATCAACTTTCTTCACAAGAAAATTTCATGCAAAGTTTGGTCGGGTAGAAAATATTTTTGCTCGCGCTGAGATTCCGCCAGAAGATGATTTTCCCGAAGAATTGCGCGGCGCGGTTTTTTGCGCCGATGAAATTGAAGCAGACGATGAAATTCTTCGGACGGCGAAAAAAGTTTTTGGCATCCAGCATCTTATGCCGTGGCAG
>CAMWWZ010000109.1 GCA_947178095.1 uncultured Treponema sp. | reverse complement strand
GTCGGTCTGGAGCATTTCCATAGTATAGCCGGTCTATTTCGTGTTTATCTCGGTGGCGCGATTTTAAAAGAAGAATTTTCAAATCATTTCTATAAATATATCCCGAAGAATTGTATGTTTCAAAGCGGGCGTCGCTACGGAAATCCATATTGTAGATTTGGATTCGGCGAAATGGCGCAATTCCGCTGATAAAGGCATAATGCGAAAGTCCGACTGGAAATTCCACGTCAAAGGAAATCGTGATATTTCCATCGCGACGAAATCCGATTTCCGGCGAAATTGTGTATGCCCAAATATTGCCTGTTTCAAGCGTCCGCAAAAGTTCGAAATGCGGATAGTATTTGTTCGTGTGAATCAAAATCGGATAAATTTCCGCCAAAATGTGCAAATCGTTTTCATCGCGCAAATACGAATTCGCTATGAAATATCCGAAATGTTGTTCGCGGGACATTTCCTTTTCCGTGCCATAAGATATGAGCGCGTCGGCTGCGGCCATCATTTCCACTGCGGAAAGCCGTGATTCGTTTTCGGAAAGCACGATTTTTTCGCCTTCAAGCGAGCAGGCTTCCATGATTTTCTTTGCGCACAAATCCAGCACTGGTTCGAGCGGCTGCGCCATCGAAGAATTCTGTTCGCGAAAATAAGCGTGCGCGCGAATGATTCCTGAGGCCTGCGAAATTGTCGGCTCGAAATTCGTCATCGAAGCTGGCATTCTCACAAGCGATGCGACGTTTCCGCGATTTCCCTGCGTGTACATATATGACGCGATGTTTTCTATTGTAAAAATGTCGAGCGAGCGATTTCGCACCGCCTGCGCGATTTGCGTGTTGAAATTTGCCACTTGCGTTGTGAGCGTCGGAAGCGTCGTGCTCATTCCGCCTAAAAATGGCGTGGAATGATAAGTGTGCCGCGCGCTTTCCGTGAAATTTTTGGGAATCGCGTTTATGGCTTCATTGTGGCGGCCGGCTTCTGTCATCGCCGCCAAAAACGAAATCACAGTTTGCTCGCTCACAGTCGTGGCGAAATTCGCGCTGTGCTGCGACAAATTCAAAAAATCGTGAATAATCAAATTTGTGAGTTTTGCCAAATTTTCTTTGTAGACGCTTTGGCTTGCCATTTCGTGTTCTTCGATATCGTCGAGCGAAAATCTGTTTTGTTCCACAAGATGTTCGTATCGCGCGAATGGCTCTCCGCTTTGGAGCGTAATCGCCGTGTCCAAAAGCGCGCTCGCTTTCAAAGAAAATTCTTTCGTTTTGTCCGCGAATATCGCCGAACGCTCTTTTCGTTCCGTCATCGAAAAGCCGGCGTTCGGAGAAAAATTCAAATTTATGCTTTGCGCGTTTTCGGGCATTTTCGCGCTGATTGTAAGCGCGGAATTTTCCTGGCCTTCGTTTTCCAAGGCGAAAATCAATTTCACTTTGTCTTCAAATTCTAATGTAAATGAAAATTCTTCTTCCTCGTAGGAAATCAATTTTACGGGACGTTCCGTGCCGTTTTCGGAAAAAGTCACAGGCGCGTCATCGTCCGCGCTGAATGTGATTCCGTCATATGAAATTTGGAAATAATTTTTCAAGGAAGATGAATTGTCGTTGTTTTCTGTTTGGGAAAGCGTAACTTTAATGCCGTGAAAATTTTTTCTTATTAAGGAATCGCTTCTAAATTGAATTAAAAAAATGCCGACAATTATAATGGCATAAAGGATTGCAAGTCCTATCAGTTTTCTTAACGAACGCATATTTTGTTATTTTAACAGAACGGGGCTTTAAATTCAAGTGTGTTTTTGATATATTTGTAAAGACTGGCATTCCGCCTTGTGCGGATTATTCGATGGAGTTAAAAAATGAATTTGAAAAGAATCTCGATTCTGTTTCTCGCATTCGTCGTCGCGGCTTTTTATGTTTTTCCCGCCGACATGTCGATCGTGGAAAATCCGGCATCGTCTTCCGCGGATGATTCTTCGGCCGTGGCATTCGTGCGAAAATTGAATGCGGCTTTGCAGACAGGCTCGGTGGAAAAGGCTCTTTCGCTTTTTTCGGGAATGCCGGCTTCATTGCAAAACGACATGGATTTGAAAAAACTTCACGCTTCGCTGATGATTTCCGCCGAACATTATGTCGATGCGCACGCCCTTGTTTCAGAACTTGAATCGAAACTTCCGAACGATGTGGAAGTAAAAGAAATGAAAATGATTTTGGCGAAGGCGGAAGGAAAGGCGGCTGCGAAATCGGCGGCGTTGAAAGAAATCCTCGCGCTTGATCCGAACAATTCTTCGGCGAACACTGAATTGGGGCAAGAGCAAGTTTTGAAGCACAAATACAAGCCCGCGAAAAATTATTATCTCAAGGCTCTCAAAGGCGATCCGAGAAATTTGGACGCGCTTTTCGGCTATGGACAAACTTCGTATTATCTTAATGAAATTCCTGCCGCGCGGACGGCGTTCAAAAAGATGCTTGAAATTGATCCGCAAAACGCGATGGCGCATTCATATATTGCGAAAATTTATGCCGAAGATGAAAATTACAAAATGGCGGAAGAATATGTTTTGAAAGCCATCGCGCTCGACGATTCGAATTATGATTTTTATATGGACTTGGGAACGTATCAGCGTTTTCGCGGAAAATTCAAGGACGCGGAAAAGGCCTGGACGCGCGCGATAAAAATCAATCCGCAATATTTTTTGGCATACGCATATCGCGCGGGACTTTACGACGAGCAAAATATTTATGACAGCGCGCTTGAAGATTATCGAACTGTAGTCAAGACAAATCCGCAATATTATTTCGCCTACGAATCTTTGGGAATGCTCGCATGGCGAATCGGAAATTACGACGAAGCGCGCGTGGCGTTTGAAAAAGCGTATTCGTACAATAAGACGAACGTTTCGTATCCGCTGATGATTGCGGCGTGTTATTACAAGGCGGACAAATCGCATTTGGTAAAACCTTTTTTGGCGAAGGCTATGAAAGATTTTCCTGACCGCAATTCGCTCGAATATTTGATGCTTCGCCTTTACCACGACTTTGGACCGACGAACGCTGAAAACCAAATTGTCCAAAGAATTCAGCAGGAAGAGAACAAGACGAAAAAAGGCAAGATGACTTTTTATCTTGCGCTTTATGACGAAATGAAAGGCAGAAACGAAAGTTCGAAAAAAATCTACAGCGAAGTGGCTTCGCTCCAAAGTCCGATGTTTTTTGAATTTCGACTCGCCGAATGGAAAGTAAAGGGATGACAAAATGAAACGATTTTTCAAATTTTTTGTGGCGGCAATTTTTTTATTTTCTATGATTCTCGGCGAGCCTTTGTTCGCGCTGCCCGCCGTTTCGCGTCAAATCGAAGACGCTTCGGGCGAATATGTTTTTTACCGCGACAATTCATTTACGCGCGAAAGTTACATCGGATTTTTGTATTACGACGAATCCACTTATGAAGCCAGATATTTCGCGCCGCAAACCAAAACGGATTCGGGCGAAATTCTTCCGGCGAAAAATTTGCAAATTCTTTTTTCCGTGAATCCCGCATCCTCGCATTTGGAACTCACGGGCGAACGTTTCATCACTCCGCCGCTTGAAGAAGACACGCAAATCATAAATTACATTCACGACTTGCTTTACGAGTTGACTGCGCGGCGCATAAAACTCGGTGCGCTCGATTTTACCGACTATTCAAAAAGCAAGGTCGATTTTCTTTCGGAAGGAAAAATCGTTCACGATAATTACGCGCAGTTCGGCGGAAATGTTACGATGATTTTTGATTCAATCGTTCCAATTTTCAATTTGAAAAAAATCGTTGACTACACTGGAAGCGACGCTTTTGTGATTTGCACGACCGGGCGGCTCGCTTCTTCGCAAGACAAAGGTTTTTCTGAATTTGTTCCGCCAAGCGCAATGAAAAATTCCGAAGAAAAAAAATCCGACAAAAAAATCAAAAGCGCGAAGGCGATGCAAATCGAATACACTGCGCAATTGAACGAAAAACAAAAATTTCGGCAGGAAGTGAGCGCGGACAAAAATTGGCAAACTCAAAGCGAAAATATGTGGACGCTCGGCGACAGCGCGTTCATTTTTTTGAGCGGTTTCGCGTTTCCGCAAGAAATCGCGCAAAAGGGAAGCGATTTTGTGGCGGCGCAAATTTTGAGACGCTACACCGCGAGCAACGGCTATGCATATTCGGACTGGAGCGCGCTCGGCGTTTTTGTTGACGGCGAAAAAATCAAGATAAACGCGAGCACGTACAATCCGAAAACCGGCCACAATTTGACCGACATAAAAACATTCGGGCGCGCCGCCGAAAATTTCTACGGATGCTTTTCGTTCACGGCGTTCACCGAGGGCTACAAAAAAAATCGCGGTTATTACGACAAAATCGTAAAAAGCTATTCTTTTAAAATCGAGTAGCGGATTTTAATTTACTAGGAACGTTCGTTTTAGTTGCAGCCCTTCCATAAGCGGACTTTAAATTTTGCGCTTCGCTTGCAAATTTCGGAAGTATATGGTATACTAAATTTTTCGTAGAAATCGTTTTTCCTTGCCGGCGCAATTTGCTTTGAAATTGCAACGCTATTTTTGTGCGGGCAATGTGTGAGGGATTGTTATGAAAGTTTCTAAATGCTTCAGGACGCGCAAACCTGTTCAGGAAATAATTTATGTTTTGCCGCTGCTTGCTGCGGTAGTTTTGGTGTTTTGTTGGTACACGGCGCAGAACAGGCGGCGCATGGTGAATCGCAACAAAAACTATGCCGCCGATTCCGCGCGTATCAAGGCGGCGCAAATTGATGACGAGCTGAGCAACGCGCTTTTGAGAATCCGCACTTATTCATATTTTATCGGCGCAAGTTTGAACGCCCCTCGAGTTACGCCGCAGATGCTTGAAACAATCGAAGAAAATGTCGTGTTTGATGTCGTCAGGTACACCGACATTGACGGCACGGATTATATGTCGGACGGACGCACCGAGGATGTGAACGGGCGCGATTTTTTCAAAAAAGGAATGGCGGGCGAAACCGGAATCGACATTATTTTTGATTCGTATTTTTTTGACGAAACGATGGCTTGCTTTTACACGCCTTTGCGTTATGAAGGGCGAATTGTCGGAGTTTTGCGCGGCGCGTATCTTGCGGAAGAATATCTCAAGGAAATGCTTGAGACGACGTATTTTGGGGAAGCCGCGCATGTGTATTTGTGCGAGCCGGACGGAATGATCATCGCAAGTTCCAACGGCAGAACTTACGACGGACATTTGATTGACGCGCTTGCGGAAGGCGGTGGGATTGACGCGCAGACTGCGGCATCGGCGAAGCAGGTTTTTGCCGAAGGCGGAAACGGCGCGTTTGTCTGCGGCAAGGGAAGCAAGACGGACAATATCTGCGTCACGAGTCTGCCGCGTTCGGGATTCGTGCTTGTGCAGACGTTTCCCAAAAGCGTCACGCAGCGGATGATTAAGGCGGAAAATTTCGTCGGCATTCAGCTGGAAGCGTCGCTCATCGTGCTGTTTATCGTCTATATCATCATGCTGATTGTCCGTTCCGCCCGCGAAAAGAAACGGCTTGAGGCCGAAAATCAGGACATGAGTTATATCATTGGCGGCATGAACACGCTTTTCACGCGATTTGCCGTCGTCGATATGAAAGAAAAAACGTACCGCTATCTTGCCGGGACGCTGCCCGAGGACGGAAAGATTGCGATCAGCGGAAAGTACAGCAGCCTTGCGGATTATTTCTGCGACATTCTTGGCGACCAGAACGAACGCCCCAAATTCGCCGAGGAGATTTCGCTTGTGTCGCTCGCCAAAAAGTTCGCCGACTGCAACGAAGTCCGCATTGAATGCCGTGTGCTTCACGACGAATGGAATCACATGAACATCATCTGCCTTGAACGCGACGAAAACGGGAACGCCGCAAAGGTGCTGTTCGCGCGGCAGAATACCACCGCATTGAAAGAAAAGGAATTGAAAATCCAGGCGGAAATGGCGCTCGCAAACCGCAAGGAACGGCAGTACCGCATCGCCATCATGTCGGGCGCGTTCAGCACGTTCGAGTGCAACCTCACGAAAGATTTGATTGAAAGCGACATCGTGCGCACGATGGACGACGGGCGGCACATTTCGCTGCTTGAGCGGGCAGGGATTTCCGCGCCGTGCAAGGCTTCCGAATGCTTTGAAAAATGGAAGCAGTTCGTGCTGGAAGAATCAATGGAAGATTACAGCGCGGCGGTGAACGTGGATGCGTTGCAGCAGCGGTTCGCGCAGGGCGAAGCCGAGGTGGACGTGGACTACTGGGGAAAAGACGGCAGCGCGGACGGACAGATGTGCGTGCGCCAGTCATTCATCATGGTGAAGAACGAAAGCGGCGACATCATCGCGATGGTCGTTTCCCGCGACATCACCGAGCAGGTGCGCCGGCAGCGCGAGCAGACGCAGGCATTGCAGGACGCGCTCATGCAGGCGCAGCACGCCAACAACGCAAAGACGACGTTCCTTTCCAACATGAGCCACGACATCCGCACGCCGATGAACGCGATCATCGGCTTTACCACGATCGCGGCAAGCCATATCGACAACAAGGAGCAAGTGAAGGACTGCCTCCAAAAAGTCCTCTCCTCGAGCAACCACCTTTTGAGCCTCATCAACGACATTCTTGACATGAGCCGCATCGAAAGCGGCAAGGTGCAGATAAAAGAACAGGAATGCAACATTTCCGAAATGATGCACAGCCTCGTGAACATCATTCAGCCGCAGGTGAAGGCAAAGCAGCTTGAACTGTTCATCGACACGTTCGAGGTCGTCAACGAAGATGTCATCGCCGACGCGCTCAAGATGAACCAAGTGTTCATCAACCTTTTGAGCAACGCGGTCAAATACACGCCCGCGGGCGGCAGCGTTTCGTTCCGCATCATGCAGAAAAAGACATTCCGGCACGGCTGGGGCGACTACACGTTCATCGTCAAGGATAACGGCATCGGTATGTCCGAGGAATTCGTCAAGCACATCTTTGAGCCGTTCGAGCGCGAATCCACGGTCACGCAGTCGGGCATTCAGGGAACGGGACTCGGCATGGCAATCACCAAGAACATCGTGGAAATGATGAACGGCACGATTGAAGTGGAAAGCGAGCAGGGCAAGGGAAGCACGTTCACGGTGGAACTTTCGCTCAGGCTTCAGGACGTGAAGAAAAACGCCGAGCAGCTCAAGGAACTTGACGGACTGCGCGCGCTCATCGTGGACGACGACATGAACGTGTGCGACAGCGTGAACAAAATGCTGCGGCAGCTGGGAATGCGCTCCGAGTGGACGACATCCGGCCGCGAAGCCGTGTACCGCGCGAAGGCGGCGCACGACGAAGGCGATTCATACCACACCTACATCATCGACTGGCAGATGCCCGAAATGAACGGCGTGGAAACCGCGCGCAAAATCAGAAGCTCCGTCGGGGAGAACGCGCCGATCATCATTCTGACCGCCTACGACTGGACGGACATTGAAGAAGAGGCGCGCGCGGTGGGCGTGACGGCGTTCTGCGCCAAGCCGCTTTTCATGTCCGACCTCAAGTCCGCCTTGCTCGCTGCGAACAATCCTTCCGCGCAGGAAGAAAGCGATGCCGCGCCATGGACGCTTGAGA
>CAMWWZ010000108.1 GCA_947178095.1 uncultured Treponema sp. | reverse complement strand
TATACGGAATAGTCTATTCTTTATATGTGGTATAGCCTACGCACGATATGCAGAACAGGCTATTCCTGCTACCGAGTCTACACAGACCGCCATCCTGTCACTTCCTGCTTTTTTCATCAAAATATCCTCGCCTGAAAAACTCACTGCGTTTTGCCCGAAAACTCACTGTCTTTTGAAAAAAACTCACAAAGTTTTTCGCCTGCCACACACCAGACACACTCACTCCGCCAGATCCCTTATATCCACGCCGAGCGCGTCCGCCAGCCTTATGCCATCGCTTATGCGCGGCTCAGTCCCGAACTGCCGCATCGAAGAAACCGTCGTCTCCGCCTTGCCCATCGTCCTCGCGATGGCGCGGTACGTGAGATTCTTCTGCTTTCTATATTTTTCAACAGAGAAGAAAGTTGCAACTTCCTTCTCTGTTGAAAACGCGATTTTGTAGCAAAGCGAAAAATCGCAATACAATAAGCGAGTTTTTGAAAAAAACTCGAAATTAAAATTGTCGCGCTATTTCAGCGACAATTTTAATTGCCTGTAAATCTCCACCTTGTCCCAAAACGCCATCCTGGAACGCTCATCCTTTCTCACAATGCATTCCCCAATTCAATGCGCTCGTAGCCCAGCTCTTCCATGCTCACAACCTCGTCGCACACGTCGCAGATGAAAACTCCGCGCCCGCCTTCCGTCACGCAGCGAAGTTTTCCGCTCCAGTCCGAATCCGCCGCGCCGTGCGAAAGGCGGCATCGGTAGACGAGCACGAAGTCGTACTCGCGCAGGCGCGACTGGAGAAGCTGCACGAGCTGCCAGTCCATCGGCCCGCAGACCATTATTTCTTCCTCGCGCCAGCCGCCGCCCGCGTCGCTTGTGAGAAAGTCCTTGAATTCCACGAGACTTTTCTGAATTCCGTCCGAAAGCTCCGTCGCCCCGACGAGGATTGCGTAGCGTGTCAAAAGCACTCTCCTTGAAAACTTCGATTTTTCGCGCGAAACATCTGTTTTGTGATGACAGATACACACATAATTATATATATTACCACCTTTTTGTGTATGTTGTCAACACAAAAAAAACATTAAACTGAATAAAATGCTGTCACCAGAAAAACAGGCCAAATGTCTCGCCGCGCGGCTTCGGGAAGAGCGTGAAAAGCGTCATATTTCACAAATAGACCTTGCTCTCAAAGCAGGTCTTTCGCAAAATATCGTAGCATTCATTGAAACAGGAAAGCGCAGTCCAAATGTGTTGACAATCCTAAAAATCTGTAACGCCCTTGAAATATGCCCAGCCACACTGTTTGAATCCGAGACTGAACAGAACCGCCGCCATATAAAAAGTCAAATTGTCTCTCTTTTAGAACAGCTTTAGAAAATCAACATATATGAAGTAAGTGTCAGTATATGAAAACTCCGAGCGAATAAATTAAATTATTTTTTATTGCATAAAAAAACGATGACGTTGATTTTGGAAGATAAAGTGCAATTTTGAGTTTCAGCCATGCCGTTTGGGTGAAAGAGAATTAGTTATTTTCTACTTCTGCAAGAAATTCGTCCGGCGAAAGCACAGGAATGTCTGAGAGCGCAAAACCGCCTGCGGTCAACATTTCTGCAATCTTGCAACGCGCGCTTCGTTTAAAAAAGCATTTCGCGGCGAACTATTCTCCGGCGGAAAGCGTGATTACTTTTCCTGGAATTTCGTAGACATCCGAAGAAAGAATTCTCGCGGGATGCAACAAAATTGTGTCGTTTGCCTGAGAACGCGAAATCGTGTACGCCTCGCCGAAATATCGATTTTTCGCGCGCGAATTGAATTGCACGACGAACGCGGATTTTACCATCGTCAAAAAATAAACGCCATTTTCGTTCCGCCCTTCGCCGCTGATTTTATAGCCGCCGTCTTTGAACGCGACAGAAATTCCGTCGGGCGCAATCCAATGCGGAACTTGTTCCAGCTTTTCCCGAAGCGAAGCCAGTTCCTGCGAAACTTCTTCGCCTGAATTGAAATCACGGCGCATGTTCATTTTTTTGTATTGTCCGTTCCAAAGCGCGTCGTTTTGGATTATCATCCGAACGTCATCATAAACGCGGACGCGCATTTCGTTTATTCCGGTAAGTCCGATGTCGAATCTTCGGCGCAAATTTTCCATCGAAACATTCACAGTGGAAAGATAAATTCCGTTGCGATACAAATTCGAATTCTGCCAGCTGAAAACTTCTTGAGAATCGCCCACCAAAAAAATCACTTCGCGCGCGGCGTAGTCAAAAAAAATGTAGCGGATTTCTTTTTCCGCGCTGTCTGTCATGTACCACAAGCCGTTCAAATAATTCGCGAACGTTTCCACAGTGCCGTCCTGAATTTTCGCCAATTCCGCGGCGGCGATATTTTTTCCAGTGACGAAAACTTGCCGCGTCTGAACGTAGCGTCCCGCGCTTTCATCCCAATTGTATTCGGTTTGAACTTGGCTCAAATTTCCCACGCCCGGGCGCGTGTCCGATGCGTAAACCCAAACTGGAAAGCTTCTTCCCGAAGATTGCGAAAGATTGTAAGTTTCGCTGCGATTATATTGTTGAATGAAAATCGTTCCGTCGGATTTGAAACTGCCGATATTTACCACGCCGCTGCGCCTGCAAAAAAACATTTGCAAGACCGCCTGCTCGTCGTCGGTAAAACCTTGGTAAACGAGCGCGATTCTGTGGTCGCCCGTAACGTCCATTCCGTTGTACGAAAGCGAGCGCAATTGCGTGATTTCCGTGCGCAATTCGGCGACGCGATCGTAAAGCGTGGTTTCAGGATTGTAAAGGCCGACAATCAAATATAAAGAAGGATTTTCGTTTTTTCGCACCACGAGAATTTCGTCGTCAAAATTGTCGCCGTTCAAATCAAATCCGCTCGAGCCTAAAAGAGTTTCGTTCGCGCGGAGCGGCATAAATGAAACAATCGCGCTGTCCTCGATTCCAAGCGAATTTTCCGCGACGGAAAATCCTTCGCCCTGAGATTCGCCGGAAACAGGCAAATCCTGCACGCCGACTTTTTTCGCGGACTCGGAAGTTTTCTTCGTGAGAAAAATCACGAGCAAAACCATTGCGACAATCACAAAAAACGCAGGAATAATTCTTCGCATTTTTCTATGATAACATTTTTGGCGGAAAATGGCAACTGAGTTTTTTTGGAGAAAAAACTGTTGACTTTTTGTTCAATGCATGATACATTTAAATTGTCGGACGGAGACGTTAAACCCTATCCAGTGGTCAATGCGGAGACCTTAAAACCACAAACAGCCGACTTCCAGTCGGCTTGTCTTTTCTATGGACAATCAGCAGACTGAATTCAAAGAAAATATTCTCGCCTTAATTTGCGAAGGGGCGCAGAAATACAAGACAATTTTTCTTGACTACGAGTATGAAATCAGCTCGAAGGCGTTTTCAAATGAAAAGTCATACATCATATCGGCCACAAAATCTAATTTCCTGCATCTGACAGGGGTCAATACAAAACTTTCCGCCGAACAGTTTTTCAACAAAGCTTTTGACAAATCACTCAGGGTAAATGATTTCGATTTCTGCAAAAAATGTCAGAACAAAACGATGGTGAAAGGTTCTGTGCGCCGTAAAGTGGGATTTCTGCCTTTTCTTGAAAATATTTTCTCTGCCGAAACACTTGCCGAGGAAAACTTCGTGAAAGGCAGAGTCGTCTGCATGTTGGCGGTCTCAGAAAACGCCTTCACACTCGGTTTCATCGCAACACCGACGAAATGCCGCCCCAAGACACTTCTAAAAGGCAATCTGCTGAAAAATCCCTGCAAAATCGATTCCATAAGACGACGCAGAAAAGGCGGGCAGGATTTTGAGGATTTCATAAGCGGTAATTGTTCTGATACATTCGACGATTGAGCCTGCCAAAGCCGCACAGCATTTTTGTGCGGATTTTAAACGTCCGTCCTCTTTACTTAATTCAATTTTTTTTCTATAATTAAATTTCGTAAAATGCGTTAGGGATTGTAGTGGCAGCGTTAGCTGTTGCGACGCGAAGCGGAGCAATGTAGCGCGTGGCGCGGAACCACGAAAAGCCCGACCCGCAAAGCGGGGAACGCCCAAATTTTTAAGGAGATTCTAAAATGGGAAACAATTATTTCAATTCGATTCCGTGGCGCGAAGCCAGGATGCAATTGGGACATTGCCGCTCGATGGCGAAAGAAGAATTCGCGGACGGCGTGAAGGCTCTCAAGGGCAAAAAAATTGTCATCGTCGGATGCGGCGCGCAGGGACTGAATCAGGGAATGTGTCTGCGCGACAGCGGGCTTGACGTGAGCTATGCTTTGCGCGAATCTGCGATTGCGGAAAAACGGCAGTCTTGGAAAAACGCGACCGAGAACGGCTTCAAAGTTGGAACGTATGACGAAATGATTCCGACCGCAGATCTTGTTGGAAACCTCACGCCGGACAAACAGCACACGCCTGTCATCACGGAAGTCATGGCGAAGATGAAGCAGGGCGCCGCGCTTTGGTACAGCCATGGCTTCAACATGATTGAAGAAGGAATGCAGATTCGCAAGGACATCACTGTAATAATGTGCGCGCCGAAAGGTCCCGGCACGGAAGTTTGGCATGAATTCCAGCGCGGATTCGGAGTGCCGGATTTGATCGCCGTCCACCCGGACAACGACCCCGAAGGAAAGGGCTGGGCTTACGCGAAGGCACTCGCCGTCGGAATGGGCGGAAGCAAGGCAGGCGTGCTCGAATCGTCTTTCGTGGCGGAAGTGAAGTCCGACTTGATGGGCGAACAGACAATCCTCTGCGGAATGCTCCAGACTGGAACAATTCTCTGCTACGACAAAATGGTCGAAAGCGGAATCGCGCCTGAGTACGCGACGAAATTTTTGATGCACGGATGGAATGTCGTTTCCGAAGCGCTCAAATGGGGCGGCATCACGAACATGATGGATCGCCTTTCGAATCCTGCGAAAATCCGCGCGAACGAACTTTCCAAGGAAATCAAAAAAATCTGCACGCCGCTTTATCGCAAGCACATGGATGACATCATCAGCGGAAAATTCAGCGCGACTATGATGAAGGACTGGGCGAACAAAGATCACGACCTTTTGACTTGGCGCGAGGAAACAGGAAAGCTCGCGTTCGAGACGACGGCGGAATCTTCCGAAGCGATTTCCGAGCAGGAATATTTCGACAAGGGAATCTTGCTTGTGGCGATGATAAAGGCGGGCTGCGAACTCGCGTTCGAAACGATGGTTGATGCTGGAATCAAAGAAGAAAGCGCGTATTATGAATCGCTCCATGAAGTGCCTCTTATCGCGAACCTGATTGACCGCAAGAAGCTCTACGAAATGAATCGCGTCATTTCCGACACGGCAGAATACGGCTGCTACCTTTTCGCAAACGCCGCCGTTCCGCTTTTGAAGGATTTCATGAAGACTGTTACAACTTCCGACATCGGAAAAGGATTCGAGCAGAAAGACCGCGCCGTTTCCAACGGACAGCTTGTCGCCGTGAACGCCGAAATCCGAAACCACCCGATTGAAGTGGTGGGCTCTCGTCTGCGAGCATATATGACAGCAATGAAGCCTGTGCTGTAGAACGAAATGCTACGAGTTTTTGAAAAACAAAAACTCGTTAAGAAAGACGCAAAGCGGCTTGCCGAATGGCAGGCCGCTTTTTTTATGACAAAATCGCCGCGCAGGAAAATAGAATTAACGCAAACGTCGCCCCTCCCCACTCCGCACAAATCAAACTATTCCTCATCCGGAGCTTGCCCGTCATGCGGAAGCCATTTGCATTCAGTTATTTCCATATCGGTAAATGAAACTTCGAATGAAGAGTTTTCCGCGCTGCACGCATAAATTCCGAACGGCACAGAATCGCCCACGTTAAACATATGGCAAATTCTCATTTGCTTGAAATTTTTTCCGTCAACAGAATTTTCGATGCAAAAGTCATTTTCTCTGCGGCTTAAACGAAACCACATGGATTTTATGGAAGCGTCCACGTCCACCGATGCCCAATCGGAATATCCGTTGTTCGTCACCACGCTGCCCAATCTTTGAATTTGTTCGTTCTCATACTCGATGGAAGCCTTAAGCCAATTTTCGCTGTCAATGTACAAAACAACGCCGCTTTGATCATAACGCACTTTTGTGTCAAATTCAGTTTTAACCACAAAAGAAAAATATTTTTCATCCGTGCTCATTTGCAACACGGGCGCATTGTCGTTACGGAAATGATAATAAGTTCTTTGCCACAAGTCGGTAAACGGCTCGGTAACAATTTTCACTTTTTCTTCCGTCACCTCATATTTTTTTGGAGCCCTAGTCCATTTCATTGAATTTGCATTGACTTTCATTGTCTCATCCTCGCAATTTTTTAAAACTAATTTAGCATAATTAAAATTCAAAATTATGTCAATGAACAAAATTCAGAAAAGCAATTATAAAAAAATTCGCGGCGATTTTTCACTTGCAAGAAAAAGTTTTTCGTTGTATAATTGTTTTCGGAGAAACCCGTGTAAAACGCCTCGCTAAAAAACAAATCCGCAAAATCACATTGTCGCCAAAACACACGCGAATTTTCATTTCTAAATTCCGCGCGGATTTTTGTGCAAAGAAAATTTATCGAGGTAAAAATGATTCAAATAAATTCAATTTCATTTTCATTCGGAGCGCAAATTTTGTTCCAGGATTTTTCTCTCGCAACGAACGCAAAATGCGCTTGCATCGCCGGCAACAACGGCGTTGGAAAATCGACGCTTTTAAAATTGGCGGCAGGAATTCTTGAGCCGTCTTCGGGAACGATAAAAATTTCCGGCGAAGCGATTTACGTAGAACAAGAATGCGACGAAATTCCGCAAAGCGTTTTTTCATCGTTTTGGGGAGGGGACAACGAAGCGCGGAAATTTTATTCGATGCTCGGCGTGACCGAAGAAAAAATTTCTCGCTGGGAAGAACTTTCAGGCGGCGAAAAAAAATGCATTCAAATTGCGGCGGCTTTGGCGGAAAATCCTTGCGCGCTTTTTTTGGACGAGCCTTCGAATCACCTTGACGGCGAGAATAAGCAAAAAATAATTTCTGCCTTGAAAAATTCTCGCGCGCAAATTCTTCTTGTTTGCCACGACCGCGAATTCGCCGACGCGCTTTGCGAACAGACGATTTTTCTTTTTCGTGAAAGCGAAACGTTCGCAGGCGGCGAGGACAAAGTTTGCGCGAAAATCTACAATTCGAATTTGAGTCGGGCGTTGGAATTGCGCGGCGCAGAATTTTCTTCGCTTCAAAATGAATGGCAGGACGCGAATCAAAATTCGCAGAAAATAAAAAACGCCGTAGAAAAATGGCGGCAAGAATCCGGGCGTTCGGCGGGGCGTATGAAAAAATCCGCAATCAAAAAAGGCGATCACGACGCAAAGCAAAAAATCGACATTGCGCGAATAAGCGGCAAAGATAGAACGGCGGGCGACACGCAAGCGCGTTTTGAAAGTTTGCTTGCGCGAACAAACGAACGGCGCGACAAAATAAAAAAGCCTCTTTCAAAAAAATCGGGCTTCGCGTTTTCAAAGGCGAACGCGGATTTTGAAGCGGGCAACCGTTTTAGCGCGAACGGAATCCCGGAAAGCATTTTGCAATTTCCGCAAAAAATTCTTGCAAATGGAAAAAGCATCGATTCTTTTGACATAAAGCGCGGGGCGCGAATCGCAATCGTCGGAAAAAATGGCAGCGGAAAAACTCTTTTGGTGAAATCGATTTTGCAGGCGGCGAA
>CAMWWZ010000107.1 GCA_947178095.1 uncultured Treponema sp. | reverse complement strand
GTTGAAAAATAAAGTACAAAAATGCGAGTTTTGGCGGAGCGTCAAAAGGCTCGGCAAGCGTGGCGAACAACGCAGGCGGCGTGGTTTGTTCGGCAGGCTCACCAAACCCCTTGACCGCTGTTGACGAACGCAACGATATGTGATTAACTAAAATAACGTGCTGTTACCACATTGGTAACGGTTTATTAGCCCGATATAACGGGCTGTTATCGGCAAAATTGAAGAATGCGGCAGCGAACGTAGCAGAAAGCATGGCAGGGGCGAAGATGGAAAGCGCAATATGTTCCGTTATGTTGGACGAATCATGCTCGTAGCGGTAAGAAAAGATTTTAATTTATACGCACTAAAAAACATCCGAGGTTATTTTAGACATTGGGGAATCAATATTGAAGATAAAGTTATAACATACTCAGTAGCTAATATCGGGAGGATTTATTTATGGAATTAAAAAAAATCATGAACCTGCTCTTTGTTTTGTTTTTGTACGGCATTTTATATGCAGGTCCTGGTATGTATTATGCAGATACTCCTAATTCTTTTGTCGTTGAGCCATTATTATTTTCTGAAGAGAATGTCACAATAAACAATGAAATCGTTTTCTTTTCAGGCGAGAAGATGAAAGTCACCTATCATTTAAAAAACAGTTCAGACAATGACATTTTCCTGCCCATTGTCATAAAATGCTATCCTCAAAATGGCGCAAGATGGCTTGACACTCCCGCTTTGACACCCGATGATTTCAAAATATTTGAAGGCGATTCAGAAATCGAATATATGGTAAAATTTAATGGAATGACATTTGTAAAAGGGGAGGTGCCGCCAGAAAGAGGGGATGGAGTCAGCGAAATTGTTTTTCAGATAGAATTCCTTCCAAATGAGGAAAAGTGCCTGTCCTTATCCTATGAGAATGTCGCTATGATGCTGAAGAATGATTTTGATACTGGCGACAGATTGGTGGAAAGACATTTCTTTCATCCAGAAAGCAAGAAAAAGACGGCTGTTTATATACCGAACGATGAAATCCTTTCCGCTTGGTATGGATATAATTTGTTAGATTTCTTGCTGGCGATGTATTTGCCATCATCTCAAGAGTGTAATGTTGACAGATACTTCATTGTAAATGACTTTGCCCGCATTTATATGGACGATAATTTTCAATGGCGGCTCGTTGTTCCGTCCGATGTCAATGAGGTCGTCTGCCGGCAGGATTATTTTTGTCCTTTCCAAGACTTCTCACTTTATCATTTTTTGTATAAAAAGTATTTTCATAATTTTGAAGAAGATGTATATCTTGGATTCAGGGATAAAAACCTATCGAAAGAACTGCTGTCAAAGGCAGACCTCTTCACGCTTTCTAAAAGGCAGCTTTCCATTTTGCGAAATTCATTCTACGCGAAATATGGGTACGGCTTCAAGAACAAGGAAGTAAAAGCGTACTTTGAAGCCAATTGCAAGTATCAAGGAGTTGAGTACAAAGTGAACCCAAATTTCTCCGAATCCGATTTCAATGAAACCGAGCAGAAGAACATCGCGCTGATAAGGGAAATGGAAAACACAAAAACGCCTGTTCTGCTGTCAGACTTTTTGAAATGATGCTTTTTCAACATGAGAACAAAACAGATTGCCTTGAAATATTTAAAAATGGTAATTATGAAATTCATGAAGGTGATGTCGTAAATCCATTCAATCATAGCGAAAAGAGAAAAGGAGAATAAGTCATGAAAAAGAAATTTTTAATACTGGCATTTTTTGGAATCATGTCATCTTGCTTTTGTCAGGAAATATATTATGAAGTAAAGGCGGACACGGGCCTTTTTGAAAATGATGGATACTGTTTGTTCAAAAGAGACGTTCAAGAACAGAGAGACATGATAAGGATGATGAAGAAAGGAGAAAAGGTGAAATATACATTTGGAGATGATTGTTCCCTTGCAGGTTTTGTGGATGACGATCCATCGTACATTGTGGTGACCGATCAAAATGACATAAAGGGAAAAGTGATTTTTGACGATTTGTTCCTGCCGTCGAATGATTCCCTGCCTGATAAAATAAAGAATGAAGGGTGGATTTCCGCATACTATTATGAAATATTATCAGGAGCAAAAAGTCTGTTTGAATGCGAGCCTTATTGGAAGAATGAATGGCATACAAGCGCAGGAGAAGAATTGCATGAGGATGTAAGAGCATCAAGTCTTAGGATTTCAGATAATGCAATCCGCATGGAAGGATATGATAAAAGTTTGGTGTATTTTTTAATCACATCGGTGAAACGATTACCAGAGTGCATAGAAGTAACTGCGATTCCTGAAATATGGCGCTTGTATTCGAAAGATATATTCCTAAATAAGTTTAAGCAAGTTGATATATGCACACTCATAATAAAAGAAGACGGCGATTATTTTGATATGTATTTGGATAATCCGACAGGCACTCCGATAATGACATTTGCAATAGGGGATCGTATGAAAGTAATCGATAAACTGGAATCAATAGTTCTTGGGGAAAAAATAGATTTAAACGACATCATCTTTCCGCGACACGCGGACGGCACGTGCGACTATGACAATGCGAATGTTAGTACAACAACAGTCTCAGACGGAAGCCCCGACACGTCCACAGAGGAATCCGTTATCTCAAAGCCCGCGCCCGACCTGGGAAAGACTGCGACCGTCACCGAAAACCTGCGCCTGCGCACAGCCGACAAGACAATGGCGAAAGTCGTCACCACGCTTGCCGCCGGAACGCGCGTGAAAGTCCTCGCGCCCGGCAGGGAGGACACGATAGACGGCATCGCGTCAAGCTGGGCGCAGGTGGAAGTGCTCGGCGGCGCAAAGAACAAAGACGGCAACGCGATAGAGTCGGGCACAAAAGGCTGGCTTTTCGGCGGCTATCTTTCCGAAGCGGAATCCGCCGAAAGCGAAATGGCGAACGAAGAAGCGTCCACCGCGAAAGAACCATCCGCCCTGCCCATCGTACCGGTTGCGGCTGGCGGCGCAGTTTTGGCAGTTCTGCTCGCCGTAATTCTGTTTGCGGTCAAGAAAAAGAAGTACGAGAAAAAATAAAATGCACGACACGAGAATGATCGTTTTTTGCGGACGCGCATAAATCTTTCCGCGTCCGCAGCTGTGACATGCCCGTGTCCACACCCGGTGCACGAGAATGTCCCCGACGCGGACACGCTTTAGTCCCTGCCAGGGACGTGTACATGTCCCCGCTAGGGACTAAATGTAAAACCATCCCTGTCGGGGACTAAACGCAGACTGTCCCTGCCACGGACAAGACACAGAACCATCCCTGCCTAGGACTAAATGCAAAACCGTCCCCGCCAGGGACTAAACACCGCTTTTCAAGCCCGCGCCGAATTTATTTGCGGAAATAAATTCAAAAACGGCGGAAATGCGGGTTTTGGCGGAGCGTCAAGGAACTCGGCAAGCGTGGCGAACACTGTCAGCGGACATCCCCATGCCAGCTGTTGACGAACGCAACGATATGTGATTAACTAAAATAACGAGTTGTAACAGCCTGTTACAGCCCAATGTGACGGTGTGTTATTATAGAGAAAGTTCTCGATGAGGTCGATGAAAACCTTGAAATATTTTGCAGACTGATTTTTGAAGGCAGAGATCTTGCTTCAAAAATTGATTCATTTATTTTTGTCAGGACGACAGGAGCACGAAGATGAAAAACATTATTGCGGCATTTGCAGGGCTTTTGGTTTGCACGGCGGCATTCGCGGAAGCGCCGGAACTGAAGAACATGATGCCGAACAGCTGGAAGAAGCTCACGCGGCTTTCGGAGGCGGAGGAAAGGGCGTTTTTGCGGGATGAGACAGTGCGGAGCGAGAGCCAAAAATGGATAGAAGAGGAATTTTCTCGAAAAAAAATACAACAAGGTGAACATCCGCGTTTATTCCGAGACAGATTCTGGGCTTGAGTTTTACCGGGTGCTGATTTGCAATGACGACTTTAGGAATTTTCTGAATACAGAGTATAGGAACACGACCATGACGCAAGAAGAATGTGACAAGTTCCGGAGCACGCGCTTGCTGCAAATCGTCTTTATGAAAGACCGGGAAAACAACATGCGTAACATAAAGGTTCTCTCATATCGTGACCATGGCGCGTCAAACAGTAAGTGGGAGGGGTTCGGATTCAACGACCTGATGATAAAGCCGCTGAACGATGCCGAGATAGGATTCTTCGTGACCGAGGTAACCACCGGCTTCTATCTTGAGGGGGAAGGGGATAAGGTTGATATTATATATGGGAAGAAAAAACAACAACAAGTGGGAGGGAATTCTACATGGTTTTCAAAATATGACATAAAGGACGACATAGCAAGCGCATGGAGCAAAGAAGGAATTGATATACAAGCATCGTCCTGTCTTTTTGACCCGAAGTGCCCCTTGAGATACAGCATACAGAACGCTTTTGACGGAGACCCCGCCACGAGCTACGTGGAGAACACGGAGGACGACTTGATGGATATAGATTTTCAAGGATTGCGACAGCGTGTCATTGTTGGTCTAGCGGTAATAAATGGTTTTGCCTCAAATGAGAATCTGTATTACAGTAACAATCGAATGGCTGATTTTCAGTATAATTCAAGTTCTAAAACAGATTACATAAATAACTTAAAATTAAGAGACCATACTATTGGATATCAAAAGTTCGAAGGTTGTTTTCCGAATGCGCCGACATCAATTTCATCTGGGGTTACTGAAATATATAAAGGCTCAAAATACAATGATACGTGTATAGCGGAATTAAATTTTATTTGTTCTGATGGTAATTATTTATTCGGAGACATTAAATGAGTGAGGCATATAAACGAAATCTTGCAGTGCCATTTTTTACACAGCGGGATAATACCTTTGTATGGCAAGCAAAAGGGAATGCTGCTGGTAATAAATACAATGAGACTTGCCTTGCGGAATTTGACGTGTGCGATTCTGAACAAGGCTGGATATTTGAAGATTAAATATGGCAAAGAAACTGAAAAAAATATTTGCAGTACTTTTTTTGTTTAAATGCATAACTTGTGTTTTTGCGGAAAAAAATATTGGAATTTATGAATATACGGCAAGAATAAAATTTAACACAAAGTGTGAATATTATCTGACAGAAGATTCTCAAGTCATAGCCGAAGGTGGCAAAATCCTTGGCACGTTCACATCAAAAGACATAAACAAATCGGACATCGAAGAAATTGGATCTTTGGGATTTTATGAGCTAGGATATCACAAATATGTTTCTTCTCAGAATTTCAGGATAAAAGGTTCGGACTCGTTTCCTCCGAGTTCCGTATATTATGCGGACAAAGAATGGAATGACAGATGGGTGCCCGTTTGGTATTTTGAGGCGATTGAAAAGTGGGACAGGGCCATAATCGTACAAAATGAGCCCAAACGTCTTGAATGGGATGGAGACGCTTTTCCCACCGAATGGTATTTTGACATTCCGCATGTCGCGTCTTTGTTTTTGTCAAATGTCGGGTTCATATTTTATTCCCCCGTCATGGATCGCAATGCCGGCTTCGCATTTGAAACTGTGAAAAAAAGAAAGCGAAACTGTATTCGTTGCCACCGCATGTCCTGGGATAGAGGACACCAATGAAAGAATTTCATGGGAGCCGAACAAAGAAAACGTTCCGGCTTTGCAAAATGGCAATCCCGTAAAATTCCGTTTTGAAATAAACGGCAAGGAAATGAAGATATACAACGGCGATACAGGGAAGCTTTGCCTCGACCTGATTCAAATGCCAGCGGAATGGACCGTCCTCTATGAGGATTTTGTAATAAAGAACACGATTCCGGCAGGACTGTATTTGCCGGAGGAATATTTGAAGCGGAAGAATGGCGGCTCGCTTGAAGGCGATGTTCCTGCCATGGAGGACGTGACAAACATAGAACACGCAGAAGAAGCCGCCGAAAGCGAAACCCCGAACGAAGAAAGCAAAACGGATTTTGCCACAGAGACAACCATAGAAAAAAATGACGATTTTGTCTTTCCATTCATTCAAGTGGGCTTTGGAATCATCCTCATAATTATATTTCTTCCGATTATTCTTGTGATTGTAAAGAAAAAGAAAGCTGGCAAGGAGTGAAAGGCATGCGCATGGTATTTTGGTCGGGCGCGGCTTTCTACAACTCCGTGCCGAATTTATTTGCGGAAATACGTTTGCGTTTTTGCGGAAATAAATTTGAAATCTACAAAAACGCGGGGTTTGGCGGAATGGCAAGGAACTCGGCAAGCGTGGAGAACGCATCCGGCGGACATCCTCCTGCCCGCTGTTGACGAACGCAACGATATATGATTAACTAAAATAACGCATTGTTACTATGTTGGTAACAGCCTGACAGGATTTCGCTTTGAACTTGCATGGAGCGACGGGCAAGATTAAGGAGTAAAAATGCGAGACAACACAAAGACTTTGGAATTCTACAAAAAAGTGTATGACATGGATTCCGGATTTATTGAAAATGACCGGGGAAGAATACAAAGAATCATAGAGCAAAGGGGAGCGGATTTTGAGACGATTCCGTCCTGCTACTCTGGAATAGCCAACGATTATTTTTTAAGGTTCTATGTCAGCTACACTATGGGCATGAGCCGTGAGAAACTTTTGCCCGACGTAAAAAAATGCATTGAGAATGGACTGCTCGGCTGCAATGGAAATGTATATGGAGACTTGGAGCGCATTATGTATTTGACCATAATTTTCAGCCTGCACGAATACAACGATGATATAAAAAGTCGTCTCACAAAATTCAAGGGCTATCAGGATATCTACATGGAACACCTGTACCATTTCATTAACGACTCTTTTGAGATTACCGCGGAAAAATTGTTCTGGCAAAAAGAATGCAAGCCATTGTTTGAGGTGATTCAGCTTGTACAAAGTGATAAAACAGCCGCCGTCCAAAGGCTCAAAACATTCGTGAACAAGCAATGGTTCAAGACACTGAAAGACGGAATAATCACGAACAACTCAAAATGCTACCGTGGATTTTGGTGCATAGAAGCCGCAGCCTTGGTAAAGGCGCTTGGTCTTGACGATGCCGGGCTTAAAGACTGCAAGTATTATCCTTACGACATGGCGCATTTTTGCTGAAAGCATGCCGTGGAAAAATGGATGGCTTTGCGCGGATAAAGCCGGTTTCCTAGCCAAAGAAATAATTTTTATATTTGGAGAGTAAAAATGCGAGACAGCACGAAGACTTTGGAATTCTACAAAAAGATTTATGAGCAGGATTCGTATCTTATTGAGTCAAGTGAAAATGATTTAATAGAAATCGTAGAAGAAAAAGGCTCTGATTTTGCAACAATACCTGATTGTTACAGAGATATTGCACATGACTATTTTCACAGATTTTATCTGAGTTATACGATGGGAATGAACTATAAAGAACTCCTTTCAGATGCCAGCAAATATATTGAAAATGCTTGCAGCGGCTGGACAGGAAAAGATTACGAGGAACTGGTTCGGATTTGCTCTGTTTCTATTTTGTTCAATATTTGCAATGAACATATTGAAAAACTGATAAAACAAGCCGAATCACGTCTGAACGCCTTGATGTACGGAGAAATGTTCATCAAACTGATAGAGCCTTCATGGGAAGTAAAGGCTTGCAAGACTTACTATGTTGAAGACAAGGCTCTTGTTGAGGTGATTCAGCTTGCACAAAGTGATAAAACGGCTGCCGTCCAAAGACTAAAAAAATTCGTGGACAAACAATGGTTCAAGGCGTTGAAAGACGGAATCATATCACCGGAAGGCTGCTACCGTGGATTTTGGTGCATAGAAGCCGCTGCTTTGGTAAAGTCGCTTGGTCTTGACGACGCCGGGCTAAAAGACTGCAAGTATTATCCTTACGACATGGCGCATTTCTGTGACTAAAACAAAAACAGGAGGATTTCCGATGGATTTTATAAATGATTTAGTGAGAAGGCTCGAACAAAAA
>CAMWWZ010000106.1 GCA_947178095.1 uncultured Treponema sp. | reverse complement strand
CCAAACACCCCGGCCTCCGGCCCACGCCACTCCCCCCACACGCCCCCCCTCCCCACCCCCGCCCCCCCGCCGCCCGCGCCCCGCGGGGGGGGGCGCATCTACTTTATCTTAAAGATTATTTGAAAGGCGCGATTTTCGCTCTGCTTGAACTTGTGTTTATCGCATTGATTCCGCTTTTCTTTTACCCCAAAATTTTCGGACTTATCACGCTTGGCGAACCTCAGCCGAATCTGCCGCCGCTCAAAAGGGACAATTCGGTTTTTATGCTGATTGACGGAATTTTGGCCATAGCGATTATGGCGATTTTCGTGATAATTTATTTTGTTTCGCTGAAAAGCGCGGAAAAATCTTATGAAAAATATTGCATCACTGGCGAATTCCCGAGCACAAAGCACACTCTGAATGATTTGGCGAGCGGTTCTTTTCCGCTTTTGGGACTCGCTCCGAGCGTTTTGATGCTTTTGATTTTTGTGGTCGTTCCGCTCGTCTTTTCGGTGTGCGTGGCGTTCACGAATTATTCCGCTCCCGATCACATTCCGCCGTCAAATACCGTGGATTGGGTTGGATTGGAAAATTTCAAGGCATTGACAGGCGGCGGCACGAACTGGTCAAAAGGATTCGGGCGCGTGGCTTTATGGACGGTGCTTTGGGCGTTTTTCGCCACGACCACTTGCTATATCGGCGGACTTTTGATCGCCGTAATGCTTCGCGAGGCGAAAATCAAATTCGACGGATTTTTCAGAATCATTTTCATATTGCCTTACGCCGTGCCTTCCGTGGTTACGATGATTACTTGGCGCAACCTTTTGAACGGAAGTTTCGGAACTGTGAACAGGACTTTGCAAATGCTCGGCCTTATAAAAGATCCGATTCCGTGGCTTGGCTCGCCGCTGCTCGCGCAGATAATGTGTATCGTGATAAACCTTTGGGCTGGATTCGGATATTTTATGATGCTTTCGATGGGCTCGATGACGGCGATTGGCGCGGATTTGTACGAGGCTTCGAAAATCGACGGCGCGTCCGCAGGCCAGACTTTGCGCAAAATCACGATTCCGCTCGTAATGTATCAGACAATGCCGCAAATCATCATGAGCTTTACGCACAACTTGAACAACTTCGGCATCATATTCTTCCTTACAGGCGGAAATCCTTCCACTTCGGACAGCACCACGACTCTCGCGGGCGCGACGGACATCCTCGTAACGTGGATTTACAAACTTACGATGGTATTGCTCAAATACAACTACGCTTCGGTCATTGCCGTGTTGATTTTCGTGGTAATGGCGCCGTTCGCAATTCTCAGTTTCCGCAACACCAAATCTTTCAAGGAGGGTGAAATATGACATCCGAAAACGAAAAGAAATATTATACCAATATTCAGCATATTTCAAAAGTGCTGATGGTTATGTTTTTTATCATCGTTTCGCTTACGGTGCTTTATCCGATGGTTTATGTCGTGAGCGGTTCGGTCGCTCCGGGAAACTCAATCGCGGATATGGATCCAAAGCCATTCGCGCGCGGAGTCACTTGGGCGCACTTTAAATATTTGTTCAAACAAACGCAATACGGCTTGTGGTTTTTGAACACGCTGAAAATCGCCGTTTCCACTTCGGTGATTACGATGATAATCACGTCGCTGTCGGCGTACATTTTTTCGCGATTCAGGTTTTCAATCAAAAAGCCGATGCTGATGTCGTTGCTCATCCTGCAAGTTTTTCCTTCGTTCGTCGGAATGATTGCGATTTACGTCATCATTCAGCGCATCGGCGGATTCGACACTCTTTGGGGATTGGTTTTGGTCTACATTGCCGGCAACATTCCTTACGACGTTTGGATGGTGAAAAGTTACATCGACACGATTCCGAAAAGTTTGGACGAAGCCGCCCGAATTGACGGCGCGAGCCATTTCAGGATTTGGGCGACAATCGTGATGCCGGTGGCAAAGCCGATCATCACGTTCTTGGGAATCACGACGTTCACAGGACCTTGGATGGACTTCATTTTCCCGAAGATGATTTTGCGTTCGCCCGAAAAGCAGACGCTCGCGCTCGGCTTGTTCAGCTTCGTGACCGACAAGAAAAACGAATTTACGACATTCGCCGCAGGCTCGATTATCATTGCGATTCCTTTCGTCATTTTCTTCATCTTCACCCAAAAGGCGATGATGATGAGTATGGGCGCAGGCGCGGTAAAAGAATAATTCTTTGATTTTGCACAGTAAGAAAAGTTTCAACTTTTTTTACTGTGCAAAAAGCCGTTTCATAATGAAATGCGAAACGGCAGTGGATAAGCGAGTTTCGAAGAAACTCGGCATTAAAATCAGCAACGCCTAATTAGTTGCTGATTTTAATAGTTTTTCCAAGACAGGAAATTCTTTTTTCATGGGCGTTCCCTGCGGAATTTTGTGCCAGCACAAAATTCCGCAGGTCGGGCTATTCGCGGTTTCATTGCTCCACTTCGTTCCGCAACACGCCTGCGGCGTGCCGCTACTATCCCTAACGCAATTCCACAACACAAATTATGCTGAAATAGCACGACGAACTTTGAGTTTTTGAAGAAAAACGAAAAAGACATTCGCGAAGAAGCAGGAGAAAGAAAAAATTGCTCTGGTTGCGGTCGCCGCGCGAGCGGCGATTCAATAATCATTGCCGCAATCAGTGCAAAGTGCGCGAGCGCACGATTTTGGCTTTCTACTGCGACTGGGAGAATGTTTTTTCAAATTTTTATTACTAGGAGAAATAATAATTATGAAAAATATTTTTAGACTTGCCATGGCTGCGGGAGGAATTTGTTTGGCAATGTGCACTTTCGGATGTTCGAAAAAGGCGAAGGTTACCACCGTCGTTCCAAAAAATCCCGGGCTGATTCTGCCGAAATCCGCGACGGCTCGCGACGATTTCATTCGCGGCGTTGATGTTTCCACCGTGATTGCGCTTGAAAAAAGCGGCGTGGTTTTCCGCGACTTTGACGGAAAGGAAGAAGATCTTTTTAAAATCCTGCGCGACAATGGCGTGAACTATATCCGCGTTCGCGTTTGGGTGAATCCTTTCGACGACAACGGAAACAGTTTCGGAGGCGGTGGCAACGATTTACAGACCGCGATCGAAATTGGAAAGCGCGCCGCGAAATACGATTTGCCGCTTTTGGTGGATTTCCATTATTCCGATTTTTGGGCGGATCCGCAAAAGCAAAAAGCTCCGCGCGCCTGGGAAAATATGAGCGTCGAGCAAAAATGCGATGCGATTTATGATTACACGAAAAAAAGTTTGAAAGAATTGCGCGGAAAAGGCGCGATTGTCGGAATGGTGCAAGTGGGAAACGAAACCACGACCGGAATGTGCGGCGAAAAAAACTGGATGCATGTTTGCAAAATGATGAACGCCGGCGCGAAGGCGATTCGCGAAATTTCCAAGGACATAAAAATTGTTCTTCATTTTACGAATCCCGAAAAGGACGGCGAATATTTGCACATCGCGCAGATTCTCGAGCACAACAAAGTGGACTACGATGTTTTCGCCTCGAGCGACTATCCGTTCTGGCATTTGAGCACGAAGAATTTGGCAAAAGTTTTGAGCGAAGTTTCCGAAGCGACCGGCAAAGAAGTGATGGTGGCGGAATTTTCTTGGGCGTATACTTATGACGACGGCGACAACAGCGGAAATTCCGTTTCCGAAGATTCCGCCGTTCAGCGACCTTATCCTGTTTCTGTGCAAGGCCAGGCGAATTGCATTTGGGATTACATCAACGACATTTCCGCCATCGGACCAAAAGCTTTGGGCGTTTTCTACTGGGAGCCGGCGTGGCTTCCCGTGCCCGGAAGCGATCGCGAAAGCCGCCAAATTTTGTGGGAAAAATATGGCTCGGGCTGGGCTTCGAGCTATGCGTCAATCTATGATCCCGACGATGCGGGCGTTTATTATGGCGGCTCGGCTTGGGACAATCAGGCGCTTTTTGATTTCAATGGAAAGGCTCTCGCTTCGCTCGCTACTTGGGGTTTGGCAGGAGTCGGCGCGGAAGCTCCCGTTCGTCCCGATGTCGCCGAGGAAGTGGAAGTGCGCGTTCGGCTTGGCGAAAAATTGGTTTTGCCCGAGCAAGTCAATGTCTTGAACAATGACGGCTCGAAGTCTACGCTAGCCGTAAAATGGAACGTCACCACGGACAACGGCGTTCCCGTGGAAGAAATTCCGCTGCGCGGCGTTGCCGAATATAAAGTTCGGGGCGTGGCCGACACTGCGCCTGTTTTGGCTCGCGTCGCCGCAATCGAGCTGAATTACGTGGAAAATCCTTCGTTCGAAGATGCCGACGTTTCAATGTGGAACATCGAAAATCTTTCCAATGTGGACGAACTTTTCGTGATGGACAAACAGACCGATGCGAAAACCGGCACGAAGGCTTTGCATTATTATTCCGAATCGCCGATGCATTTCAAGGTGAGCCAGACGGTGCGTTCACTCGCGCCCGGAAAATACAAGGCTTCGATGGTGCTTCACGGCGGCGACGCGGGAAAGCGCGAAGACCAAAAGATTTTCCTTTTTGCCGTTTCGGGCGGAAAAGAATATCGCCAAAAAACTTTCACCGACGGATGGCGCGCGTTCTTCACGCCGGACATTCAGGATATCGTTGTGGGCGCGGACGGAATTGTCACGATTGGCGTGGAAGCGGAACTTCCCGCAAAAGCCTGGGGCAGTTTTGACGATTTCATTCTCACACCGCAAAAATAATTGAACCTCTAAAAACTTCAGTTTTTAGAGGTAACTTTGAAAATGCGGTGTTCTTTGTCGCGCTACTATAGCGACGAAGAACTCGTCGGCACATTCGAAAAATTGCCAAAGGCAAGTTTTCGAGGTGCCAATAATTTTTGAAGCAGACAGTTAAAACTGGCGGCGAAAATCCGTTGCCAATTTTAACTGTTCAAAATTTTGCTTTCATTTGAAATTAAAATTAATTTTCTTGAAAAAAGAAAATTTTTCAAAAGAATTTTTGCAACAAATTCGATTTTGTAAATTTTTTAATTGACAATAATTCATTTTAAGGGTAAAATTATTACTATAAATTCATTTCACTTTTATGGAGTTATCCACTATGGCAAAAATCAAGTATGTCTACTTCTTTGGCAACGGCGACGCGGACGGCGATGAGTCTATGCGCGCCGAACTCGGTGGAAAAGGCGCCAACCTTGCGCAGATGGCAAAAGCGCCTTTGAGTCTTCCCGTTCCTGCTGGATTCACGATTTCCACGGACGTGTGTCAGGCTTTCTACAAATTGGGACGAAAGTATCCCGCCGGTCTTGAAGACGAAGTTGCAAAGTATCTTGCAAAGTTGGAAAAGACAATGGGCAAAAAGCTCGGCGACGAAAAGGATCCGCTTTTGGTTTCCGTCCGCTCAGGCGCGGCGATTTCTATGCCCGGCATGATGGACACGATTCTCAACCTCGGCCTCAACGACAAATCAGTTTTGGGTGTTGCGCAAAAGACGAACAACGAGCGTTTCGCTTGGGACGCATACCGCCGCTTCATCCAAATGTTCGGCGACGTTGCGATGGGCGTTGAGCACGCGAAATTCGAAAAAATCATCGACGAGGTAAAATCTCATCGCGGCATCAAGGAAGACACGGAACTCACCACGGACGAACTCAAGGAAATCGTCACAAAGTACAAGGCTCTTTACAAAAAGGAAAAGGGCGAAGATTTCCCGCAGAATCCGCAAAAGCAGATGTGGGGAGCGATTGGCGCGGTTTTCGGTTCTTGGATGAATCCTCGCGCGATCAAATACCGCGAATTGAACAACATCAAAGAAGGCGCACTCAAGGGAACTGCCGTTACTGTAATGGCGATGGTTTTCGGAAACAAGGGCGACACTTCCGGAACTGGCGTTGCGTTCAGCCGCGATCCTTCTACCGGAAAGAACGAATTCATGGGCGAATATTTGATGAATGCCCAGGGCGAAGATGTTGTCGCGGGAATCCGCACTCCGCAGAAAATCGCGCAGCTTGAAAAAGCCAATCCGAAGATTTACAAGGAATTGGTTACGATTCGCAATCGTTTGGAAAAGCATTATCGTGACATGCAGGATATGGAATTCACGGTTGAAGAGGGCAAGCTTTTCATGCTTCAGTGCCGCAACGGAAAACGTACGGGCGCTGCCGCCGTCAAGATGGCTGTGGACATGGTTGCCGAAAAGCTCATCACGAAAGAGCAGGCTTTGCTCCGCGTAGAACCTGCGCAGTTGAACCAGCTTCTTCTTCCTCAGCTTGATCCTGCCGCCATCAAAAAGGCCACGGAATTGGCGACTGGCTTGAACGCTTCTCCGGGAGCGGGCTGCGGTCAAATTGTCTTCACTGCCGAAGAAGCCGTCAAATGGGCGGAATCAGGCAAAAAGATTCTTCTTGTTCGCAAGGAAACTTCGCCGGACGACATCGCGGGAATGCACGTCGCCCAGGGAATCCTCACTTCTACCGGCGGACGCACCAGCCACGCGGCAGTCGTTGCTCGCGGAATGGGAACTCCTTGCGTTTGCGGATGCGCGGACGTTAAGTTTGTCGGCGGAAAAGTTGAAATCGGCGGACGCTCTTACAAAGAAGGCGACTTCATCACGATCGATGGCGGCACTGGAAAAGTCTACGACGGACAAGTTGCCGTAATGCCCGCGACTCTTTCAAAAGATTTGGAAACATTCTTGAGCTGGGCGGATGAAATTCGCAAGACTTCAGTTCGCACGACTGCTTCCGGCAAAAAGGTCGCAGGATTCGAAGTTCGCGCAAATGGCGATACTCCGCAGAATGCGAAAGATGCGTTCAAATTTGGCGCGGCTGGAATCGGACTTTGCCGCACGGAGCACATGTTCTTCGACGAGCCGAAACTCACTTCTTTCCAGAAGATGATTGTTTCTGAAACTGCCGAAGAGCGCAAGCAGAATCTCAAGGCGATTCTTCCGCTTCAGGAAAAAGATTTCTATGAAATCATCAAGACAATGAACGGTCGCCCTGTTACGATTCGCTTGCTCGATCCGCCGCTCAATGAATTCATTCAGGCGCACGACGAAAGCGAGCTCAAGGCTTTGTCAAAGAAACTCGGCGTTGATCGCGACAAGTTGGCAACGAAGGTCGCCGCGCTCGACGAGCACAACCCGATGCTCGGACATCGCGGATGCCGCCTTGCCATCACTTATCCGGAAATCTACGAAATGCAGGTGGAAGCCATCGCGCTTGCTACTGCCCGCCTTGAACGCGAAGGCGTGAAGCACAAGGTGCAGATTATGATTCCGAACGTTGTTTCTTGCAACGAAGTGAAGCAGATTCGCGAGCAGTCTTTGGCGGTCATCGACAAAGTGAATGCAAGCAAAGGAACGAAACTCAAGTTCGAAATCGGAACGATGGTTGAATTCCCGCGCGCGGCTCTCACTGCCGACAAATTGGCGAACTACGCGGATTTCTTCTCATTCGGAACGAACGACCTTTCGCAGACTACGTTCGGCTTCAGCCGCGACGACTACGGCAAGTTCATCGATTCTTACATCAAGCAGAACATTCTCGCAGAAGATCCGTTCGCCGTTCTTGACGAAGAAGGACCTGGCGCGTTGATTGAAATCGCGGAAGCCAAAGGTCGCTCGGTTAAATCCGACTTGCACCTCGGAATTTGCGGCGAGCACGGTGGAGACCCGGCGTCAATCGCGCTTTGCTACAAGCTCGGACTCAACTATGTTTCTTGCTCTCCGTTCCGAGTTCCGTTGGCGCGACTTGCCGGAGCGCAGGCTGTAATCAATGCGAAAGCGGCGAAAAAGCCCGCGGCAAAGAAAGCTGGCGCGAAAAAGGCGAACACCGCAAAGAAGCCCGCTGCGAAAAAGACAGCCGCGAAGAAATAGTTCTTTAAAGGCATCTTGAATAATTAGCATTGGTGACAAATTAAACGTCGCCAATGCTAATTAAAGCAGTAAACCACCGGCTATGCCGGTGAGACTGTCAAAGTTATACAGT
>CAMWWZ010000105.1 GCA_947178095.1 uncultured Treponema sp. | reverse complement strand
CTGCCAAAAATTTGCAGTTCATTTTAGGTGTACACTTTTTCGCTTGTTATTAATAAATTTTTTTCCGCTCCCTTGACAAAAAATCTACCCGCAAGTATAATACTTTTCCTTGCAAAAAAACAGGAGGAAAAAATGAAGAAAGTCGAGCCAGAAAGCACTTCGCGAAACGAGGCGTTCAAGCTTTGGATGGACGCGCCAAATCCAATGGTAACGTTTTTCAAAAACATCGACGTTACGCCGCTCGTAAAATTAAGCCGCCGCCGGAAACTGAAATTCAACATGCTGCTCTGCTATTGCATCGGAAAAGCCGCTTCCTCCGTGAAGGAATTCTACTTGCTTCCCGTGGGGCGCGACTTGATTTTGTACGATTCGCTCGCCGTGAACACGATCGTCAAAAACAAGGACGGCGAAGTAAGTTCATGCGACATACTTTTCACCGAAGACTTGGCGGCGTTCAACGATGACTACATTCGCCATACAACGCAAGTCGCCCAAACTTGCCAAAACCGAGATTTGACGGATTCAATGGTAATCGGAACTTCCGCAATCATCGACACTGAAATCGAAGGAGCTGTCGGAATGAACAGCGGAATATTCAACAATCCTTTTATGATTTGGGGCAGGTACAAAAAGCGGCTTTTCAAGTACGCGCTTCCGATTTCGTTCCAATTCCACCACACGCAGATGGACGGAGCGCATGCAGGAAGATTTCTCGAAAACTTGCAGGACGAGATAAACAAGATGAAATGAAACCACGCCTGCGAAATTCCAGTTTTATGCATTGACATTATTCGGCGCGGCTTTTTGCCCGTGTCATTTTCCGCTGATTCTTTTCAGGAAAAGCCGCATCCTCGCCACGCGCTTCTTGCCCAATCGCCGTGATTTTTCCGCCGCGCAATTCTTTCGGCCGAATCGAAATTCCGAGCTTTTTTTCAAGCGACGAAAGCGCGCGAAGTTCGTATGCGTCGCCGAGCACGATGTTCACGCCGCGCTTTCCCGCGCGAGCCGTTCTTCCAGCCCTGTGCACGAAAAAATCCCCATCGCCCGGCAAGTCCGTCTGCACCACGAATTCGATGTCAGGAATGTCAAGGCCGCGGCTTGAAAGGTCGCTCGTTACGAGAATCGGAGTCTTGCCGTTTTTGAAATGCGCCAACATTGTTTGACGCTCCTGATTTTTCGTGCGTGCGTGAAGCAAGGCGCAGTTCACGCCCTTGTATTTGAGCTTTGACGCGATGTTTTCCACTTGGTCGGCGCGGCTCGTAAAAACCAAAATCTTCGGGCAAATGCGCTCGCCGTCATTTTTGGCGTTCTTTAGCGCGAAAACGAGGCTTCGCAAAAAGTCGATTTTTTCGCGCCTCTCGCAGAAAAACGCCCAATGCTCGATCCTGTCGCGAAGGACGCTTTCTTTTATTTTCGTTGTTGAGAAATTTTCCGCGCTTTCGCCGCGAACATTTTTCATAATCGCAGAAAATTCTTTTTCGACTTTCGCGGAAATCGTCGCGCTGCATGCGATAAATTGCGCCGCGCTTGTGAAACCTTCCGCGAACGCCACGGTCTCGTCCGATATTTCCTTGGAAAAAAGCCTGTCCGCCTCGTCGAGCACGAGCGCGGCCGCTTGTGAAACCTTGAGCTTTTTAAGGCGAAGCAATTCCAAAAGACGCGCCGGAGTGCCCACTACAATCGCGGGCTTTTCCTTGAGCGTCTCGATTTGCCGCTTTATGGGCGCGCCTCCGATGAGCAACGCGCACTTCAAGTCCGTAACCGAAGACGCCGCCTGCTTTAGCTGCGAGGCGAGTTCGAAAGTGGGCGCGACAATGACAATCTTCACTTCGGCAGAAGGATTTTCCTTGATTCTCTGCAAAAGCGGAATCAAAAACGCGAATGTCTTTCCGCTTCCCGTCTCGGACTGGAACACGGTATCTTCGCCGCGCAAGATCACAGGAATCACGCTTTCCTGAACAGAAGTCGGAATTTTTATTCCGATATTTTCAAGGCGGGAAATGAAAATTTCTTCCACGCCGAGTTCCGCAAAAGTTTTCGCCATGCGAACATTCTACCAAAAATAAACTTGAAACGCAAGCGCGATTTTGCTATAATTTAGGAATGAAAATCGGAATAGACACATTCTGCTGCGACCACGGAAGGAGCGGCACCGGAACATATCTTTACTACCTTGCATCCGCATTGGGAGAAAACGGCGGAAACGATTACGTGCTTTTCGGCTCGGGACTCGACCGCTACACTTACAGCGCGGAAAGCGCGATGCCTTTTGTCGAAGTGAAAGTCCCGGATTCCATCCAAGCGGAAATCCTATGGCACAGATTCCTTTCGAAGAGATTCTACAAGGCGCAGAAATTCGACGCGGTGCTATATCCTGCGGCATCGAGAATGCTTCCTTCCAAATTTTCAGTTCCCGGAGCGGCGGTAATAAACGACACTCTTTCGATGATGATTGCGAAATCCGTAATTCCAAAGAAAGCCACGCTGAAAAATCTTTCGCGCGCGCAGAAAATAATCGTGCCCACGAAATTCCTTCGAAACGACTTGATTTCGCTCGGACTTGACGGCGAGAAAATCGCCGTGGTGCGGCACGGCATCGACCACAGCAGCTTCTACCAGCATCCCGCCGAAGAGCGCGACATCATCGACATAAAGCCTTTCGCGATAAAGCCGCCGTACATACTCTATCCGTCGCGCATTTCGGGCGCGGGCAAAAAGCACATCGAGCTGATAAAGGCGTTCGACATTTTCAAGGAGCGCACGCAAGCCCCGCACAGGCTCGTGCTGGCGGGGCAGGAAGACGACTTCGCCGAGGAAGTGCACAAGGCGGTGTTCGCGTCAAAACACGCGAGCGACATTTTCCTTACGGGATTCTTTCCGCGCGAAGGCTTGGTGCAACTTTACGGCGGAGCGGATGCCTGCGTCTTTCCGTCCGTTCAGGAAGGGGCTGGTCTTCCCCTCATCGAGGCGATGGCATCCGGCGTGCCCGTGGCGTGCTCGAAGTCGGGCGCGCTTCCCGAAACATCGGGCGGAAACGCAATCCTTTTCGACAGCGACTGCGCGGAAGAAATCGCGCTTGCAATCGAAAAAGTCTGCACGCAAGGCGAAGAGCGCGACCGCCTCATAAAAAACGCCCTCGCTTGGAGCGAAGGCTTCACATGGCAAAAATGCGCCCGCGAGACGGCGGAAATCCTGCAAAGCATTTAGTGCCGCGAAAACTCCGCATCGCGCTTATAGATGACCGGCACATTATAAGATTCATCCTCATAAAGCAGGCTTTTCACGAAAAAGCACAGGGCAAGTCCCTCTGTATCGGGACGAGGCAAATTCTTTTCTTCGCGGACATACTTTTCCTTCTTGGCAAAAACGCCGTCGCGCAAATCAATCCACACGAATTGATAAAGCTCGAAATCAAAATAGCAAAGCGAGCAGCGCACGTTTTTCACGGCGGAATCTATTCTAAAGCATTCCTCGTCTTCGGCGACTGAAGGCTTTGCAAAGACAACAATTTCATGCGGCGACTTTTCCAATTCGCCACTTTCCTTGTTTTCATGCCAGCGACTTTCGTTCGCAACAAAAACGCAGAGATCTTCAGGATTTTGCGCGTCATCAAGTGTGAAATACATTTTTCGAGGAAGGCGAATCCGTTTTGTCTTTCCGATGGTGGCAGTCCTTTTCGCAGTTTCCACCCGCGATGCCGAAACCGGCGTCCAAAAATTCAGCTCGATTTCTTTGCCGAAGCATTCGTCATCCAAGACATTCCATACGATGTCATGGGAAGTCGAGCCAAATTCGTCTATCACGCCGCCAACCGCGAAAATAAAATACGCGGGGAAAAGATAAAAGAGAAGGACGAGCAAACCGAAAAACACGCAAGAAACCGCGCGAAAAACGCGCTTTGCTTTTTTCATAAGCCATTAAAAAACAAGGAGGCGCGAAGCCTCCCCGTTCAAAAATCTTACGCCGATTGAAGCAGGGCTTCCGCCTCGGGCTTGCGCTTCATTTCCACCACGTCCTTCGTGATTTCAAGCCGCTTTTTGCCCGGCACGCTCGGAAGCTCGTACATCGAATCCAAAAGCAACTTTTCCACGATCGCGCGAAGTCCGCGCGCGCCGGTTTTCTGCTTTATGGCGGTGTCGGCGATCGCGCCAATCGCGTCGTCGGTGAACTGCAAGTCAACGTTGTCCATCGCGAACGAAGCCTTGAACTGCTTCGTGATGGCGTTCTTGGGCTGCGTGAGGATTTCGACCAAATCGTCGCGCGTCAAATCCTTGAGGGCGACGGTAATCGGCATTCGTCCGATGAGTTCGGGAATAAGGCCGAATTTCACGAGATCGTCCGGAGTCACTTGGTTCAAAAGCTGCATCCTTTCCTCGTCCGTCATCGTGGCGACGTTCGAGCCGAATCCAAGCGAGTGTTCCGCCGTGCGCTGCTCGATGATTTTTTCAAGCCCGACGAACGCGCCGCCCAAAATGAAAAGGATGTTCGTCGTGTCGATGTCGATGAGTTCCTGATTCGGATGCTTTCGCCCGCCCTGCGGAGGAACGGAAGCTTTCGTGCCCTCGATGATTTTCAGGAGCGCCTGCTGCACGCCTTCGCCCGAAACATCGCGGGTAATCGAAGTGTTCTCGCTCTTTCGCGCGATCTTGTCTATTTCGTCGATGAAGATGATTCCGCGCTCGGCTTGCGCTATGTTTCCGTCCGCAGCGTTGATGAGCTTGAGAAGCACGTTTTCAACGTCCTCGCCGACATAGCCCGCCTCGGTGAGCGTGGTCGCGTCCGCAATCGCAAACGGCACTTTGAGCTTCTGCGCGAGCGTTCTCGCCAAAAGCGTCTTTCCGCTTCCGGTCGGCCCGATGAGGAGAATGTTCGATTTTTCTATCTTGACTTCATTGTCCGCCTGTTCCGCCTTGCCCAAAACCGCAAGCCTCTTGTAATGGTTGTAGACCGCGACGCTGAGGGCTTTTTTCGCATCGTCCTGGCTCACGACATATTGGTCGAGATAAGACTTGAATTCCTTGGGACTCGGCACCTGGCTCAATTCGAGCTGCTCGACTCCGGCTTCCAAGTCCTCAAGCGTCCGCTGCGCCAAAAAAGCGCAGTCCTTGCAGATGAAAATATTGTCGATTTTCGACATCACGAGCTTTCGCTCTTCGTCGCCCGGCTTTCCGCAAAACGCGCAGAAATTGGCGTTTATGTTCTTGAACAAACTCATGATTCGCTTTCCTCAATTCATCAATAGAATTTTCAAAAGAATTTATTTTGCCTTGCGGCTTTCCATAACCGTGTCAACAATGCCGTATGATTTCGCGTTGTCCGCAGTCATATAGAAATCGCGCTCGATGTCTTTCGCAATCGTCTCTTCGCTCTGCCCAGTGTGTGAAGCGAGGTATTTTACCGAAAGCTCCTTGAGACGAATGATTTCCTTAGCCTGAATCGCGATGTCGCTTTCCTGGCCGCCGACACCGCCGCGCGGCTGGTGAATCATCACGCGGGAAGAAGGGAGCGCGAAACGCTTTCCTTTCGAGCCGCCCGCAAGGAGAATCGCCGCCATGCTCGCCGCCTGTCCAAGACAGATCGTCTGAATCGGGCACTTGACGTATTGCATCGTGTCGTAAATCGCAAGCCCCGCCGTAACCGAGCCGCCCGGAGAATTGATGTATATGCTGATGTCCTTGTCCGGATTCTCGGATTCAAGGAAAAGAATCTGCGCCACGACCAAATCCGCCGTAGCGTCGTTGATTTCGCCGTCAACGAAAATAATCCTGTCCTTGAGAAGGCGCGAGAAAATGTCATAGGAACGCTCGCCGTTTCCGGTGCGCTCGATGACATAGGGAACCAATGTGTTCATTTTTTCGTTCATACTTTTCTTCATATTTTCAAATATAGCGATTTTTGCCCCAAGCGGCAACAAAAAATCGCGGCGATTTCGCGCCTAGTTCTGCCTGAACAAATCCGCGAACGCGACTTTATCGCCTTTGGAAATTTTCACTTCCTTGTAGAGTTCGGCGTAGAGTTTTTGCTCCTTCGCGTCGTCGATCAAGTATTCCTTCGAACGCGCATCCTCGTAGTGCTTTTTCACTTCTTCCACGGTGGAATTGCTCTGCGCGGCGATTTCCTTGTATTTTTCCTCGATTTCTTCGGGAGTGACGCTGATGTTGCGGGCGCGGATGAGGCTGTCCACGATGATTCTGCTCTTGAGCATTTTTTCGCTGTCGCCCGTCCACTGCGCGAGCATCTGCTCCTTCGTCTGTCCCGAAGCGACAATCATTTTTTCCAATTGCTCGGGCGTGGTGCGGAACTGATTCGCCATCATTTCCCAGCGGCCGTTCAGCTCGGTCTCAAGCATGCTCGCAGGAATCTCGAACGGATTTTTTTCGATGAGCTGCTCGAGCAGGCTGTTGCTTTTGAGCTCGTTCACGCGACGGGCGGCCGCGCTTTCCATGTTGATTTTAAGGTCGTTCTTGAGGTCGTCGAGCGTCTTGAATTTTTCGCTCACGTCCTGCGCCAAGTCGTCGTCCAAAGCAGGAAGGCGGCGAATCTTCATCGCCTTGACGGTGACGCGGATTTTCTTGGTCTTTCCTGCCAAATCTTTGTCGGCATCGTCCGCAGCGTAAGTCTTCGTGATTTCCTTCGGCTCGTCCTTTTTCATTCCGACGATTTCATCGTCAATCTTGTAGATGTTCTCGCCAGTGCCCACAGTGAAGACGAAGCTTTCGCGCTTCGAGCCTTCCACGATGTTTCCCGCGTCGTCAAGCTCGCAATAATCTATAGTAACGATGTCGTCTTTTTTTACGGTCTCGCCGTCGGCCTTGTCCTCGATGGTCGCGTTGCGCTCCTGAATCGCCTTGAGTTCCTCCGCCAATTCCTTTTCGCCGATTTCCACCTGCGCTTCCTTGACTTCGATTCCCTTGAAATTCTCGACTTTCACTTTCGGAAAAATGTCGTATGAAACCGTGTAGACCAAATCCTTTTCCAAGTCGAGCGCGGGCATTTCCTCGAGCTTCGGCTGGCAGTAAGGAAGCGGGCGATTTTCCTTTTCGGCTTCGTCCTTGAAAACTTCGTTCAAAGTATCGTCGATGATTTCGCCCAAAACGTCCGCCTTGAGCGCGTCGCCGTATTTTTTCTCGAGCACGTTCAGCGGAACGTGTCCTTTCCTGAATCCAGGAATCTGAATCTGCTTGGAAAGTTTCGCGACGTTTTCTTTGTATGATTTTGCCACGTCATCCTTGGCGACGGTCACCGTAAGCTTTACGGCGGATTTTTCGAGCGGCGTGAATTGCTTTGTCAACTGCACTTTGATTTCTCCTGATGTCCGCTTTCGCGGCGATTTTGTATTCATTGAAAAAAAAGCGGTTCTGTCGAACCGCCTTTCGGAGAGCGGAAAACGGGAGTTGGACCCGCGACATCCACCTTGGCAAGGTGGCGCTCTACCACTGAGCTATTTCCGCAAGAAGTTTCGCCATTCAGCGAAACTTCTTGCAATGAGTTTTTGTTTGCTCGCAAAGCTCGCATTTTTGCTTCGCAAAAAGCACAAAAACTCACGGCGAATTTCACCGAACGGCATCATTCTCAATGCCATAAGAATGCAGCAAAACGCCGTACTCTCGGACAAAGAAAATGTCATTGGCTGTTTTTTCACAACTACCAATCGTAATTTCAAAAAGCGGAAAACGGGAGTCGGACCCGCGACATCCACCTTGGCAAGGTGGCGCTCTACCACTGAGCTATTTCCGCAGAAAAATTTACAAGCCGAAAATGCGAGAGGAGGGACTTGAACCCTCACGCCTAGGGCACTAGATCCTAAGTCTAGCGTGTCTGCCATTTCACCACTCTCGCGTTGGATATGCAGAGCCCATCGAAAAGGCTTGTAGTTTTGATATTCTATAATAATTTGAAAATTTAGTCAAGTGCCTAAAACAAAAAACTCGATTTTTTTGCGAAATTCGCAAGCCGCAGAAATTGCGCGCGATTCTTCCACACGATTTTCCACACATTGATTTATTGACTTTTCAGCGAAATTGATGCAAAGTCATTAACCACCACCAAAGGTGGTGGCTTGAAATGTGAACCGCTCAAAGCG
>CAMWWZ010000104.1 GCA_947178095.1 uncultured Treponema sp. | reverse complement strand
ATGAAAATGATGCGGAAGAAAATTACACGAAATGCGAAAAACCTTAGCAAAATGAAATCATCGAATAAGAAAATCCTCAAAAAAATAACGGCTGGAATTTCGCCATCGAGCCACTTTTTGGATTCCGCTTCGGAAAGGAGGGGGAAATCGTATGGGCAAACAATTCCAAAAACGGCGATCGCTACAAATTGAGCGAGCTTGAATGGGAATACACTCCGGCTTGGTATTTGGGCGGAAAGATTTTCGCGAATTACAAGCGATTTGAAGTTTTGTCGATATCGAAATTTTTCATGCCGACGCATTGCGGCACGATGAAAGATTCGGACTGGCTGCAAGATTCGTATTACGGCACTGGCAACACTTCAATAAAAACAAATTATTCCGAAAGCGAAAATCACATCCACGAAGCCTTCGACCTTGAGCTTTCGTTCGCATTCAAATTTTATCCGACATATTTTCTTACGCTGCGCCCGAAAATTTCTGCAAGCTATCAGCGCATGAAATTCCGCGCAATCGGCGGAACATTGTGGTATGGAAACGACGAAGACGGAATCGCATTCAATCAAAACAGTTACAAAGGATCGTATCATTCATACGACAGCGAAAATGCGACCATGGCAAAAATCGACGACGGCACGACCGTCATCAAATATGACACGCGCAACATCTACCTTTGGGCTGGCATTCAAGCAGATTTCATTCCAAACAAAAAAATCGTACTTTCGCTCGCGCTGGAAGCAGCTCCGATTCTATACATGCTTTCTTACGACAATCATGCTTTAAGGGAAATCGACTATAAGCAATTTTCGATTTCGGCGTTTTTCGCAGTGCGCCCAAGTCTCAATGCGATTTTTTCTTTTAACGACTTCATTTCAATCGCGTTGAATTTTTGCGGAGTGTTTACGGGCATGACGCAAGGCCCGAATTTCATAAAAGAAAATGCGATCACTTACACGGAAATCTACAACAGCGCAGGCGGATATTCAATGTATTTCGATGCGGGAATTTCGGTAAAATTTTCTTTGTGAAAATTGCAAATCGCATTTCATTTTTCAGCAAAAATTGAAACACCCCGACGCAAACGTCGAGGTGTTACCCCTCCCCACATTACATCCGCGCGAATTAGTCTCTTCGCTCTTTCACCAAATAATCTGTGTAGCCTTTCGACTCGAGAAGTTCGAGCAAAGGCGCGACTTCTTCCGTGGCAAGGTCGCGAATAATTACGCGCGTAACGTCTTTCGTCGTCTGATACGCGAGATTTTTTATTCCGGACCTTTGCGCTTTTTTTGCAAAAATTTCCGCGTTCATTCTGGAAGAAAACGCCGCGAGCTGGACATCCCAATGCTGCGCCGTCGTAAAATCGAGCTCTTCGGATTTTGCGGCAACGGGCGTGGCAGAAACAGGATTTTCTTTTTCGCCCAAAATCTGCAAAGACACATGCGCCGTTCCTTCCGAAAGCATTCCGAGTTTGGAAGCGGCCGCTTTGGAAACATCGATTTCGCGTCCTGCCACAAACGGCCCACGGTCGTTGATTCTCACCACGACGGATTTTCCGTTGTCCAAATTCGTCACCTTTACCATCGTATTGAAAGGCAGCGACTTGTGAGCGGCAGTGAGCGCGTACATATCAAAAATCTCACCGTTTGCAGTCTTGCGTCCGTGGAACTTATCGGCATAATAAGAAGCAACGGCATTCGACTTGTAAACGCCAACAGTATTGGCAGCAAAAGTCGCTGCGCAAAGTCCGACAGCCAAAATAAGGCTAAAAATTGATTTCTTGTTCATATTAAAATTGTCGGCAAAGGGAAAAAATTGTTTAGAATTTTTTATCTATGGAAAAATGTGAAATTTCGCGAATTTTATCTATAAAAAAATGTATTTTTAGCCTTATTTTTACATTTTTTTATAGATAATTTATTGACTTTTTTACACTTTTTGGCATATAATGATAATATGTACAGGAAAATTGTCAAAAAAATGGCAAAATGGAAGAATTCCCCTTACAGAAAGCCCCTCGTATTGCAAGGCGCAAGGCAAATCGGAAAAACTTTCGCCGCAAACGAATTCGGACGGCTTGAATATGACAACACCGTTTATTTTAATTTTGAAAAGGACGAAAATTTAAAGAATTTATTCACGGAACTTTATCCTGCCGCCCTCATTCCGAAACTTGAATATTTTAAGAAAACAAAAATTGCGCCAAAACACACTTTAATAATTTTCGACGAAATTCAAGCCTGCCCTGCCGCCATCGCGAGCCTGAAATATTTTTTCGAAGAAGCAAATCAATATCATGTAATTACGCTCGGCAGTCTTTTGGGCGTAGCGGCAAACCGCGAGGAATTTTCATTTCCCGTCGGCAAAGTAGATTTTATGACAATGGGTCCGATGGATTTTGAAGAATACCTTTTGGCTCGCGGCGATAACTTTTTAATTGAAAGAATTTTCAATTCATATCAAAAATTTTCGCCGATGGAATTTCACGAGCAAGCGTTGCAGATTTACAAAGAATATTTGCTGGTCGGCGGAATGCCGGAAGTCGTGCGAATTTTTTTGGAGACAAAAAATTTTGAACTTGTGCGCGAAAAGCAAACGGACATAATCCAAGGATATTTTAACGACATGAGCAAATACAATCGGCAAACCGAAATTCCCAAAACGCGGCTCTTGTACAAAAACATGAACATTTGCCTTTCCAAGGAAAACAAAAAATTCATGTACAAATGCATAAAGAACAATGCCCGCTCAAGCGAATACGAGAACGCCGTGCAATGGCTTTCAATGGCAGGAATCGCCTGCCAGGTGCATCGGCTGGAACAAATAAAACTTCCGCTCGAAGCATACAAGTCGCTTTCCGATTTCAAATTCTATATGAACGATGTCGGCTTGTGTTCCGGCTCAATGAATATTTTGCCGCAAGACGTTTTCGGCGAAGATCCTGCGTTCGCGGATTTCAAAGGCGGCCTTACCGAAAATTATATTTGCAACGCGCTCGAAAATAACGGGCACAAGCTTTTTTATTGGACAAGCGGCAATCAGGCGGAAGTAGATTTTGTGACACGCATTGAAGACGACATCATTCCGATAGAAACAAAATCCAACAAAAATACCCGCTCTAGAAGCCTTGGAGAATATGCAAAACGATATTCGCCAAAATATGCGATTCGCTTTTCACAAAAAAATTTCGGCTTTGAAAATGGAATAAAATCAATCCCACTTTACGCCGCCTATGTTTTGTGAAGGTCTAAAGTCAACGTCAAAATATTGCCGCAAGCTCTAATTTCGACTTTGCGAAGCAAAACGCACGATGGCAAAAAAATTTATTTAAAATAAATTTGACATCCAAAAAAATCTGCATTAAAATATTCGTATTGCTTTTTCAAAAAATTTTGAAAAACCGCTGCAAAAAAGTTTCATGGCGACGCTCAAATAGCGCGTTTTTTTTAATTTGTCGCGGCGCAATTTTTTAACGTGCATTCGCGACTCGTCACCAGAGCATTGTTTTGAGGATGGAATTATGAAAACAAGAAAATTGATTTTTGCAATAATGTCAATATCGCTTTCGATGTCCTTTGCAATTTGCGAAACTACGTCGAATTCGTTCGGCGGAATTTTTGTCAATTCAAATTTGAAAGGCACAGGCAGCGGACAAAAAAGTGCCGCGTCCTCAAAACCGACTTCAAGGTCGCCTGCAAAACAAAATCCTGCGGCTAAAGATGCCGCGAATTGGGACATCGCCGAGCTTGACACGGCGCGAAAAGTCGATTATCTTTCCGAAATCGAAAAAGACGTGATTTTGGAAATGAACAAGGCGCGGAGCAATCCAAAAAAATACGCCGCGCTCTACCTTGTGCCGTTCGCAAAAGCATTCCGAAGCGACGGAACGTATGTCAAAAAAGGCGGCATTGTTATGATGACGCGCGAAGGAGTCGCCGCAGTAAACGAATGCATCAAGGAAATGTCGGCGAAAAAGCCTGTTGGAATTTTGAAGCCCGCAAAAGGACTTTCGCTCGCCGCGCAAGGCCACGCCACAAGTCAGGCCGAGGCTGGGCAAATCGGCCACATCGGAACAGACGGAAGTTCGCCTTTCACGCGAATCGAAAAATATGCCGATTGCCGCACCGCAGGCGAAAATATTTCCTACGGAGCCAAAAGCGGACGAGAAATCGTAGTTCAGCTGCTGGTTGACGACGGCGTGGCAGATCGCGGGCACAGAAAAAATATTCTCCATCCGGCTTACACGCGAACTGGCGTTGGCTATGCCGAAGGGCACAAAGCATACGGAACGGAATGCGTTATAAATTACGCAGGCGGCTACCAAGAAAAAAATTGAAAATGCGACGCAAAAATCGCCTTGCCGCCTCCCTTGTCAAACTTCGCGCACAAATGCTATAATGTTTTCGCTTTGCACATAGCGATAGCATTATGGAGGATTTATGTTCAAAATAAAAATGAAGGAACTGTTCGACTCGTTCATAGCGCGGGCGAAAGATTTACTCACTTGGAATCATCTTTTCAAATTGATTGGCGTGCTCGTAATTCTTTTTGCAATGTGGATAATCTATCGCCTCATCTTGCGGCGCGTGAAAAAAATTCCTGTGGAAAAAATGACGCCGCAGCGTTCGATGATTATCAGGAAAATCATAAACTACGCATTTTTCATAATCGTTGCGATGTACATCCTGAGCTTGTTCGGAATGAAACTTTCCGCCATTTGGGGCGCGGTGGGCATCGGCGGCGTGGTGCTCGCATTCGCGGCGCAAACTTCTGTGAGCAATGTCATCAGCGGATTTTTCGTCTTGGCGGAAAAATCGCTCAAGGTCGGCGACTTCATTACGGTGGGCAATGAAAGCGGAATCGTCGATGACATCGGACTGCTTTCAATCAAAATTCACACGCTGGACAATCAGATGGTTCGAATTCCGAATTCGGCGATAATCAACACGAACTTGAAAAACACGAGCTTTTTTCCAAAGCGGCGAATGACGATCGCTTGCTCGATAAGTTACGAAGATGACTTGAGCCTCGCGTTGGAAACTTTGAAGAAAGCCCCGGAACTTTGCCCTGCCGTTTTGCAAGATCCCGCGCCCGCCGTTTGGATCGAAAATTTCGGCGCAAGCGGAGTGAATTTGACGCTGGCGATTTGGTTTGACGCAGCGAATTTCCTCGACGCGAAAAACCAGGCATTCATCGCCATAAAGCGCGTTTTTGACGAGGCGAAAATCGAAATTCCGTACAACAAAATCGACGTGAAAATGTACGAAAAGCAGTAATTTGTTTTTCCAAAAACAGGACAAAATTCCGCCAACTGGCGGAGTCCTTCGCAAAAAATTTTTCCCTCGAATTCGCTTTGCTCGCTGCCTGCAAAAAAAACGCCGCCCAAAATCGGGCGGCGTTTTTCGCATTTTTAATTGAAATTATTTTGCTTCTTCTAACGTGATGTCGTCAAGATAAATGTGGTGTTCCTTGGAAATGCGCTTTCCGCTGACCGCGCCCATCGAAACGCTCAACATCGCCTGCGGATTGTCCACGGGCATTTTGAACGTCTTTTCGAAAGTCTGGAATTCAGTGCCGAGCGAAACTGTGGCTTGGCTCGCGTAGTTGTCCCAATTGTTGTCCTTACTTCCGTCGTGCTGAATCGCGAACATCAAGTCACGCTTGATCGTGGACTTCGCCTTGAGGCGCAGGACGTAGGTCTTGCCTTTTTCAAGGGAAACGCCGCGCTGAATAAGCTGGACTTTCCAATCCATGTCGCCGGTGTTTGCGATGTTGAAATCCAAAACATTGTTCGCGCCATCTTCGATCACTTCGCAACTCGCCTTTGCAGAATTGTCCGTGAAAACTTCGAAGAATATAAGGTCGCCGTTGAACTCGGAATTTTTTATCAAGCCCTTGTCCGCGTCCTCGTTGTAGGCAGGCGTTTTTCGCTCCACCTTTCCGGTTTGCTCCAAGCGAACGTCGGTGATGAAAATGTCCGCGGTCGAGCCCATCTTTCCCATGTTGAATTCGATTCGCGCCGCGTCGTCAGTTTCGTCGCGCATCGTGAAATCGAACGAATAAGATTTCATTTCAGACGTAAGTGAAATCACAGTGTCTTTGAGATAGCGTTTCCAATTGCGCGTGGGCGCGCTCACTCCGATTTTCATCGTGCGTTTTTTGGCGGCGCGTGCCTTGAAACTGAAACGATATTTTCCACCTTGAACCAAAGGCATTTTCGCCTGAACAAGCTGAATCGAATATTCTTCGTTTCCGGGCTTTTTCGTCGTGATGTGGATTTCGGAATTTTCGATTGAAGCCGTTCCGTCTCCGCCCACGGCCGCAAGGAACTGCCAGTCCGTCTCATCGCCAAGATTTTCTTCGGCGGAAAAATTTCCGTTCGTCACGAAATTTCCGCTTGAATCGGCGTTCTTCAAATTCAAAACTTTCTGCGGCTTCGCGACATTCTCATTGTAAGACGCTTTTTGGTAAACACGAACGTAGTCGATTTCGAAAGTCGCGCCGTCGATATAAGTGGCGTTCTTTTCCGGGCTTCCAGGCCAATCTCCGCCCACCGCCAAATTCAAAATGATGTAGAACGGCTGATTGAACGGCGCGGGATACGGATGCGGCTTTTGCCCGTCGCTTTTCGTAAACCAATCGTTTTCCGTGTGATACAAATTTCCATCGACGTACCAAGAAATTCTTCCGGGTTCCCATTCGCATGCGAAATTATGGAAATCGTCGGAAAATGCAGTCTTGCCCAAAATAGATTTTCCCTGGCTTTCGTTGTGCGGATTTCCGTGGTGAATCGTTCCGAACGCCGTGCTCGTGTCGTGCCCCAAAACTTCCGCGATGTCGATTTCGCCGCAGCGAGGCCACTGTCCGTAAAACTGCTCGTCGGTGGGCATCATCCAAAACGCCGGCAAAAATCCTTTGCCCGCAGGAAATTTCGCGCGGCACTCGATAATGCCGTATTTGAAATCGTGCTTGCCCTGCGTGTTCACGCGGCCGGAAGTGTACAAGTTTTTCTTGGCGTTTTTCGTGACGGGGCGCAAAATCAACTTTCCGTCTTTCACCTGAATGTTTTCCGCGCTGTCCACATATTCCTGCATTTCGTTGTTGACCCAGCCGCGCTGGTGCAATTCGACATTCCAGTCATCGCGGTTGAGCTGCGAGCCTTCGAACTCGTCCTGCCATTTGAGCGAGTAGCCTTCGTAGGAAAGCGTCTTGTTTTGCGCGACGACATTCACCGAGAGCGCGCAAGCGAAGAGTGCCGCGAGAGCCGCGAACTTTCCAAAAACATTTTTCATAATTTTCCTCCATATAAAAAAAGTGAATAGGTTTTAAAGTGAATTCATAGAAGCCGATTTTTCTATTTTATAGAAGAAACGGCGCGAAATATATCTTTTTTATGCTTTAAATGTTGATTTTCCGCAGTGATATTCCAAAAGCAAAAATCTAGCGTACAAAAAACATCGCCCGCGAAAAATGCGAGCGATGTTTTTTTCAAGAAACTGGTGATACGCTACGGATGCTATTTCTTTATGAATTCAATTGATTTGATATAAAGAGTTCCTTTTTCAAAATTGCAATCCCAAATTTTAAGACCACCTATATCATCAAACTTTGCTAAATCAATCGGTTTTCCATTTGCATCATATTTTTGTTCCCAGTTGATTTCCTTTTCTACAGTTGTAAAATCGGTCGGAAATTCATCTGTGCCACCTTTCAAGAAACATGTCCAACTTATATTTGTGTCTTTCTTTTCCGCATCTGAGTACTTATAACCACCGAGCATAAATTTATTATTGTCATTATCACCAGCGGCAAAAGCGGCATCTTCAGAGCATTTGAAGTTTACTTTTACATGCGTCGCATCTTTTAAGTTTGGCATTTCTTTTGGAACAAATGCAAATTCTGCCCAAGCACCAGTTATTTTAACGCCTTCGTTTGGTACGAATTTTGCATTATCCTCATTTGACATGTAGTCCTGCTCAGGAGCTTCCGCGCCGCTGAAATCCAATGTATAAATCACAGTTTCTTGGGGTTCGGGATCAGGATCAGGGTCGGGTGTAGGTGTAGGTGTAGGTGTAGGTGTAGGTGTAGGTGTAGGA
>CAMWWZ010000103.1 GCA_947178095.1 uncultured Treponema sp. | reverse complement strand
GCCATAAGGGCGTGGCGGCATGATAAGGATTGAAAAATACCATCAGAATATGAAAGCCGACTGGAACGCATTCAACAAAGCCGCAAAGAATCCTCTTTTTATGTTCGACAGGGATTTCATGGAATACCATTCGGACAGGTTCGCCGACAGTTCGTTCATGTTTTATGACGACGACGAGCTTGTGGCGTTGTTGCCCTGCAATGTAAAAGAAAATGTTTTGTACAGCCATGGCGGGCTTACTTTCGGCGGATTCATTGTTGACAAAAGCATGAAGCAGCATCGCATGAATGACTGCGTTCTTTCTTTGAAGAAATATATAGGCGAAGAGAATATTGAAAAAATTGTCTACAAGGTCGTTCCGCATATTTACGCCAACCAGCACGCGCAGGAGGACTTGTATTCGCTGTTCTTGAACGGCGGAATTTTGTCGAAGGTTGAGCCGTCCACGGTCATAAATCTGAGAAATCCGATAAAGATGCCAAAGGGCAGGAAGGCGCAGGTCTCACGGGCAAAACGCGAAGGCGTTGAGGTCGTGGAGTCCGAAGATTTTGTCTCGTTCATCGAACTTGAAAATTCCGTCCTGCAAAAACATCACGACACAAACGCTGTCCACACGGGCGAGGAACTTTCGTTGCTGCACGGCCGCTTTCCTGAAAACATAAAACTGTATGTGGCTATGCATCAGAACAGGATGCTTGCGGGGGCGGTTCTTTTTGTCTATGACGATGTGGTCCATACGCAGTATCTGGCCGCTGACGACACCGCGCGGGAAATCGGCGCGCTGGATCTCGTGGTCGCCGCCCTGATTGAAAAATACAGGGACTCCAAAACATGCCTTGACTTTGGAAAATCCTCGGAAGGAGAGGACGGCAGGTTTCTCAATGAAGGGCTGATACACCAAAAAGAAGGCTTCGGCGGAAGAACCGTGGTTTATCAGACATGGGAGATGAGACCGTAAATGACCGTGCATTCTGAAAACAATCGGCGCATTGCAAGAAATACTGTTTTTCTCTATTTCAGAATGCTGCTGTTAATGGGCTTGGGATTATTCACGAGTCGCGTGACATTGGACAAACTTGGTGCGGAGGACTACGGGATATACACCCTTGTCGCCGGTGTCATTGTATTGTTCCAGTTTTTTAACAACGCAATGACATCTGCTTGTCAGAGATATTTGACTTATGCGATTGGCGAGGAAAACGAAGAGAAGATAAAAAAAGTATTTTCTATAAATATCAGAAACTATGCCATGCTCAGCGTTGTTGTTTTCGTTTTATGTGAAACTGTTGGTATGATTCTGTTAAAAACATATCTTAATATTCCAGAGGGGAAAATATTTGCGGCTCAAATGGTTCTGCATATTTCTTCTATATCTACCGTAGTTAGCATGCTGCGAATTCCTTTTAACGGTGCGATTATAGCGGAAGAAAGGATGAGCTTTTTTGCTTACACAGGCATCTTGGATGGGATGCTGAAACTTTTGATTGTTTATGTAATATCCATAGGCGAGTTTGATAAATTGATTTTATATGCTGCCCTCAATCTTCTGTTATGCGTTCTTCAAACAATTATCTATATTATTTATTGTAAAAAGAATTTCTCGTTTATCACACTAAAAAAATACAAGGATAAGGAACTTCTAAAAGGTATATTGAGTTTTTCCGGTTGGAACATAATGGGGAGTGCGGCTACCGTGCTGTCCAATCAAGGAATGAGCGTCGTGTTCAACCATTTTAATGGCGTTTTGATAAACGCTGCCATGGGAATCGCAAACCAAGTGAATAATGCAGTATACGGCTTTTTAGGTAATTTTCAAACGGCTTTTAACCCGCAAATTGTAAAGAGCTATGCGCAGAATGACAAGGAGTATCTGTTTGACTTCATAAACAAATCGTCTAAATACTCTTTCTTTCTGTTGTATCTCATCGTCCAGCCGCTTGTCATCAATTTGAATTTTGTTTTGAAATTGTGGCTAAAAGATGTGCCTGTGTATTCATACGAATTCATAATCGTCTTTATGGCATTTGAATTGATAGATGCGTTGGCAGGTCCTCTTTGGATGTTGAATGAAGCGGAAGGCAATATAAAACAGTATCAACTTGTCGGAGGTGTTACCGGGCTTTTGACGCTTCCTGTGGCGTATGTTATTTTGTCGATTGGCGGAAAGCCTTATTGGGCTTTGAGTGTGAAATCATTTCAAAGTCTGGGATTTTCATTTTATAGATTTTTCAATTTGCGAAAACGGACAGGATTTGTGATTGGAAATTACCTGAAGGCAGTATATCTGCGTGTCGCAATTTGTGTTATGCCATCTCTTGCAATAACTATGATTGTTTATCATATCACACAAGGAGTGTTTCGTTTTTTTGCAAGTTGTGCTGTTTCGTGCGTCTCTTTGTGCGTGATGTATTTTTTTGTCGGAATAACTGAATCGGAACGAGAGACATTGACCTCATTCTTGAAGCGGAAAATTAAAACTATAAGGTAGGAAAACGAAGTGAAAAATTTTTTGCACAAATTGCCGGTATTCAGAAACGTTTATGGCAAGTTTAAAGCTTATGATATAAGAATGAATGATTTGGAGCAGCATCTTCAATGTCTGAACGCAAATTTGATAAAACAGAAGCATATTGAAAAATCAAAACGCGGCGAAAAGATAAACCTTGTTTTTGTGTGCCATCGTCCGCAAGTATGGAACTCGCTGAAAACCGTTTTTGAAGCATGCAATGCTGATGAAATGTTTAATGTCACGATTGTTGCGATACCTTTCAAAAAGCAGTTGCCAAAAATTGGATTCAACCATGAGATTTACGAGACAGAAGGAGCTGAAGAATTTTGGAAAGACTATCCATGCAAGGTAGTGAATGGCTATGACTATGAAACGAAAGAATGGCTGGATATACGAACGCTGAATCCCGATTATGTTTTTTTCCAGCAGCCATACAATATTTGCAAGCCAGAATGCCTGAAGAGTTGGAATGTGGCAAAGTATGCGACGCTCGTTTTCGTTCATTATGGCTTGAATACTTGTGAGCAGATGAAATACGAAGCATTGCCTCAGGATTTTTTCAGGAACTTGAGTATGCTTTTTTGCGAGCGCAAGGCGGATATTGAAATTTATGACAGGTGGAAAAATAAAACCGGCAATATCTTTACGAGGCTTTGTCTTACAGGCTATCCGAGATTTGACCTTCTGAAACTGTATGAAAGCGCAGAATCTCCTTTGTGGAAAAAACACGATACCAGTTTATTCAGAATAGTTTGGACACCACGCTGGACTACAAATGAAAATAACTGTCATTTTTTTAAATATAAGGATAATTTTCTTGATTATTGTGATATGAATAAAGACGTGGATTTTGTTTTTAGACCTCATCCACAGGCTTGGTTGAATTATGCGCAGTTTGACCATTTTTCCATTGAAAAGTCGAATCTGTATAAAGCTGAATATCAAAAACGAGAAAACACTAATATTGATGAAACAGCAGACTTTTTGCCACTGTTTTATTCTTCCGATGTGCTTGTAACAGATTTCTCTTCAGTAATAATAGAATACTTTTTGACAGGAAAGCCTATCGTGTACTGCAAAAATGACAAATCGCTTTTTGAACAGACAGACAAATGGACAGATGGCTTTTACTATGTCCGTTCATGGAAAGAACTTACAGACACGCTTGAAATGTTGAAAAATGGAGAAGATCCGTTGAAAGAAAAACGTCAGGAGTTGATAAGGTCGGAATTTTATTTACCTCCAAAAGGTGCGGGATATGAAATCAAAGAACTTATAAAAAAAGACTTTAGGGGAGAGTTATGAAAGTAAGTTTTTTGGTTACCTATTACAACCAGGCACATTTTGTAGAGAAAAGCCTGAATTCCATACTGTCGCAAAAATTGGAATGCGATTATGAAATCCTGGTGGCCGATGACGGTTCTTCTGATAATACGCAGGATATTGTCAAAAGTTTTGTCGAAAAATACCCTGAAAGGATAAAATTGTTCGTCATGCCAAGAGACAGTGAAAAGTCGTATAATTCTATTTTGCGTGTCAGTAAGGCTCGAATTTTTCTCTTAAAGCAAGCACAGGGTACTTATTTTCTGACTCTTGACGGTGACGATTGGTATTGTGATGACATTTTTGTTCAACAGGGAATTGACATATTGGAAAAGGACAGGAGCCTCGCCGCCTGTGGATTTCTGTACCAAATGTGGCATTCGGCAGATAAAATTGAAAAAATAGCGTATTTTAAATCCGCAAAGCGGATACCGGCGTGCAAATACATACGCAGTATGTATTTGCCAGCCGGTGCATGTATCCACCGGCTGGCAAATGATCCGAATCAAATTTCAATAATAGAAAAAACAGGAATCTTTGATGACAATGATATTCTTATAAATACTTTGAACTATGGAGATATGTATTTTATTCCCAAGACTGTCTACTCATATCGGCAGACGGGAAACTCTTCATGGAACAGCATGTCTCCGCTTGTGCAGGCCATTGTAAACTGTTGGAACTATGAGATTTTGTGCAGATATTCGAAATATAGAAATGAACTATTTGTCAGGCACATTGGATGTTTTAAATCCGTTTATGAAAATAGGACAAACGTTCAAAAGTTGAATACGGGCAAGAATAAGATTTATTTTGACTATGCAGAAAACAATGAAACGCAGTTTTTATATAGGCTGCTCTTTTGGGAAAAACTTTCAAAAAAAGAAAAGAATATCTTAAAAAGAGAATTGGTGATGAAAATGTATTTTAAAAAGAATTATATAAAAGCATTAAAACACAGAATATTAAAACTGTTGAAAATAAAAATAATATCGGGGGATGTTAAATGAAACGCATCATCACCTACGGAACGTTCGACCTGTTGCACTACGGGCACATCAACCTGCTGAAGCGGGCGAAAGCCCTCGGCGACTACCTTATCGTCGCGCTGTCCACGGACGAGTTCAACTGGAATGAGAAGCAGAAGAAATGCTATTTCTCCTACGAGAAGCGCAAGCAGCTTCTGGAAGCCATCCGCTATGTCGATCTGGTGATTCCCGAAGAAAACTGGGAGCAAAAGGAAACGGACGTGAAAGAATACCGCATAGACACCTTCGTGATGGGCGACGACTGGAAAGGGAAGTTCGACTTCTTGAAAGATGTGTGCGAGGTCGTGTATTTGGAAAGAACGCTTGAAATCTCTACGACGCAAATCAAGCATGACATTGGCGCAAATGCGGCAGAAATGCAGGGGATGCAGAAAAAGAAGAAGATTTTATATGGGGGGGGGTATAGGAGTTTAGCCGGATTTGAACGCAGGATCCTTCCGCCGAATGGGAGGGCTGCATGAAAATAGGCTATACGACAGGTGTGTTCGACTTGTTCCACATAGGACATCTGACGCTGCTGAAAAACTGCAAGGGGCTTTGCGACAAGCTGATTGTGGGAGTCACCGTGGATGATTTGGTTACCTACAAGGGCAAGCGCGCCATGATCCCATTCGAGGACAGGATAGAGATTGTCCGCAGCTGCAAATACGTGGATGCCGCAGTGCCGCAGTATGACATGGACAAGCTCGCGAGCTGCAAGAAGCTCGGCGCGTCCGTGCTGTTTGTCGGCGATGACTGGTACGGAACTGAAAAATGGAAGGAGTATGAGAAGGAATTCACGAAAGAGGGAATAAAGATCGTGTATTTCCCTTATACCAAAGGAATTTCTTCGACAAAAATAACCGAGGCCTTGAAAAATACCCGTGGCTGGGTAGAAGGAGACAGAAAATGACCGACAAGAGTTTTTGCATGAGCTCATATCTTGCTTTTAGGTATGTGGAAAAAGATGACGTTGACTTTTATCCGGGGCTGCATCATCAGAATATCGTTCCGATAGGCGATGACAAGAAAACGCCTGTCCGCACGGCAGACGACATAGACAAGGCCATTCAAAAGACTTTCGACGGGCTTTTTGAAGAAAACAAAAAATATGGAATCCTGCTTTCCGGCGGAATGGACTCCGCAATCCTTGCTTCCTACATGAAAGGCTGCGATGCCTATACGTTCCGTTTTTTGGGCGGAGACTTCGCAAAGGAAGAGCTTGAAAGGGCGGAGTATTATGCGAGGCATTACGGGCTGAGGCTTCATTACGTCGATTTGGACTGGAATGTCCAGATGAAACATCTTGACGCGGTTGTCGAGTCGAAAAATGCGCCCGTCCATTCTATTGAGCCTCAGCTGTATTCCGCGGCGATGCAGGCAAAGGTTGACGGCGTGGGGCATTTGGTTATAGGCGAAAGTTCCGACCTTGTTTTCGGCGGAATGGACAAGCTTCTTGCAAAGGACTGGACGCTTGAAGAATTCAAAAACCGCTATATGTTTACGAATCCCTTTGACGTTCTGAAAGAGCCTGTCTCAATGGACTATCTTTTTGAGCGTTATCGGCTTCCTGGTGGCAGAATCGATTTCCTGTCTTTCATGGACAACGTGTTTTCCATCGAGTCTTCTAGCTCGTATTTCAACGCCTTCAAGGTCGCGGAAATCCCTTATACGGATCCCTATGCCTCGTTGAAAATGGCAGAGCCGCTGGACTTGAGCCGCGTCCGCAACGGCGAGCCTAAATATTTGATCCGCGAGTTGTTCCATAAGAAATACCCGGAAATCCCGATCCCGAATAAAGTTCCCATGCCGCGTCCCGTTGACTTCTATTTTGAGGACTGGGGGGGGGGTATTGAGAGACGAGTTCAAGAGTATTGACATAAAGAAGTTCTCCGGCAACCAAAAGTGGCAGTTGTTCTGCTTGGAGTATTTTTTGAACAAATATGATAAGTGATTTTATAAACGGATAAAACGGAGGCCTGAATACATGCAAGTTCCATTCTTGTCATTGAAAGAAATAACCGCCCTGCATGGTGCCGAGTACAGGACGGCGGTAAACCGCGTGGTCGAGAGCGGCTGGTATCTTCAGGGCGAAGAGAACGCCCGGTTTGAAAAGCACTATGCGGAATTCATCGGCATGAAATTCTGCGTGGGATGCGCGAACGAGCTTGAAGAGGGAATAGAACGGACGATTGAGATTATGTGGAGTAAAAATATTTTATGACGTTTAGAAAATATATGCCAATGAATTTATATACGCTTGATAATATACTTAACAATAGGTTTATATTTTCTAAGCCAGAAAAATTCAATGATCCATTTGATTGCTATCTTATTAATAAATTCAAGGAACGTGATAAGGTTTTGGAAGAATTATATAAAGGAGGAAACGACATGAAGATTCTTTCTCTTTTTTATATGGCGGGACAAAAAAATTGGGATCATATAAACCGTCATTTTTGGTCTTTTTATGGAGATTCGCACAAAGGTGTTTGTGTTGAAATTGATATACCAGATGATTATTTTAAAAACAACTCAAATGACCCCAAAGGTGAGTATTATAATATATCAGAAACGTTAGGTACTTTTGATATGGAAAAGAACAATCCTTTTTGTGGAAAAGTAGATTATACAAAAAATATCTTAAGAGATATAAACGACTATCTAAATATGGAAATAACTAATAATGGGGATTTGGTAAAAAAAGCCATATTTGTAAAAGATAACGTATTTAAGGCTGAGGAGGAATTTCGTTTTGTAAAAATAAGCGAAGCAGATAAGGAATTTGATGAATTCAATATATCAAATTTTCAAAGAAAGTTTATTTTTGGGATGAAATGTGAGGATTATTATGAAACACTTATATTTAAGGCAATGAATTCTTATAACAATATATCATTTTTTAAAACAAATGAAAATATGGAGGAAATGAAATATGAGCCAAGAAATAAATAAAATGACATATATCATATTGGGCGGTGTGAATTCAGAAAATATTCTAATTGATGCACTGGCTTATGTTTTATCAAAGTATGCTGATAAAATAAAAATAGGAGATTTTTCGCAAATTTGTACTCTTTATGCGAAAGAATATGGAATTAATTTGCCTATGGGGGTTATAAGAAAATGTGTGGAGGCAAATTTTATATCTGAAGATCATAATACTTATGAATATTTAGACAAGAGCAAAAGGCTGTCAAATTTCCAAGAAACTTTTATAAAAAAACAAAAAGAAGTTGATGGCAAAATCAATGAGCTTCAC
>CAMWWZ010000102.1 GCA_947178095.1 uncultured Treponema sp. | reverse complement strand
ATCAATAAGCGAGTTTTTGCAAAAAAACTCGCCATTCAAATTGACGACGCTTAATTAGTCGTCAATTTGAATTATTCTCAATTGTCTTGAGAAATTCAAGCCGCTTTTCTTTTTGCGTTTCGAACGCCCCCCGCGCCGTAATCGTGCTCGTCCTTGTTCCGGGCTTTTTTATTCCGCGCGAAGTGAGGCAGGAATGCTCCGCCGAAATCACGACGATCACATCTTCCGTTTTTACGACCTTGCTCAAAATGTCCGCGATGTCGTTTCCGATTTTTTCCTGAAGCTGAAGCCGCCTCGTAACCAAATCTACGATTCGAGGAATTTTGCTCAAGCCCACGATTCGATCGCGCGGAATGTAGCCGACGCTCACGCGCATATTGTACATCAGCGCAAGGTGATGCTCGCAGTAACTGAAAGCCTCAATGTTCGTGACGGCCACCGTGGAATTGTTCGAAATCGAGCCTTCGGGGAGGGGAAACGTCTTGCCGCATTCCTCCGCAATTTCGTCGTTCGAAAATCGCGTTCCTTCAAAAATTTCGTCCACCATCCGCGCCACGCGATCGGGCGTTTCTAAAAGTCCTTCGCGCCCGGGATTCTCGCCGATATTCACGAGAATCGTTTCCACCGCCGCGCGAATGTTCGCAAGTTGAGTTTCCGTCAAATGCCGCGTTTTGTGTTCCATATTGCGCGAGATTATATCACATTAACAAAAATTATTCTAGGGAGCCTCTAAAAACTTCTTTAATTTTCAGCAATGAAGAAAGTTTGCTGGAAACTTCACCTTGCGGCTCGTTGCGAGAACAACTTTCGAATTGCTGAAAACGCGATTTTGCAACGGAGTGAAAAATCGCAATGCAATAAGCGAGTTTCTGAAAGAAACTCGGCATTAAAATGGGCAACGCAAGTTTTTGCGTTTTTCGGTAGCGAAGCGAACGAAAATGCGAGCCGCGCGAGCAAACAAAAACTTGTAAGCAAATCTTTGATTTGCGATTTATTTAGTTGCTGATTTTAAATGTTCGGCTTTTAGAGGCAACTTTAAATTCCTCTTTACAAAACTCAATTTATGCCGTAATATATAGTATGTAACATTTGAAATTGTCGCAAAAAATGCGCGGCACGGAGGAAACATGACGCAAACCAAAAAATCAATCTCTTTTAATAAATACAAAGCAATTCTCGTAATGCTTGCCGCCGCGCTGCTTCCTTCGTGCGAAAACCTCATTTCTAGAACTCCGCACGAAATTACGGGGGGGGGTACGGCGAGGTAGGAAATTCCGAAAGCGGTGCGCTGGTCGTCACCGCCCGCGTCTCGAACGGTTCTTCGCGCTACGCGATGCCTTCGATGCCCGATTTCGTCTACGCTGCGCTGCTTTATAGTGGCGAATCTCCTGCAAATCCACCGTCCACAAATTTCGTCCAAGGAACTGCGACAGAAAATGCTGGTGAAACAAAACTGAATTTTTCATTTCAACGACCCGAAGAAACAAGCGGCCTCACGCTTGAAATATTCGCGTTCAAGACAGGCACAACGACTTTTTCCAGGGAAAAAGCAATTCTTGTTTCCGAAAAGCAAAAAAATCTTAAAGTTATAGAAGACCGCGATGAAATCAATGTGAGCGGAACAATCGCGCTTTTAGTGAACAGTTCGTCCGAACTGAAAGGCACTGTCAGCCTGAAAATAAAAGTGCCTGCCGGATGCTTGCTTTACAAAAGTGAAACGGACGAGAATGGCGCAACCGTCGCCGAAAGCGACGCGCGTTTTACTATCACGGGCGATTCACCCGATTTTACCGTCACGCAAATTGGCGACGGAATTTCCGCCGGCGCGTACCAAGTGACTTTCACCGTGAAGAAAGGAAGTGAAATCGTCCACATTTTTTCCGAATACATAAACGTGTTTCCAGGAATGTGCACCGACACTTGGAATGGACTGGAAAAAGACGCGGCGAAAGAAATCTCGCAAAGCATGATTTCCTCAACGGTGTACGTGCGCGGTACGGGCGGCTGGTACGATGACTCGGATTACAACGAAACAGCCGAAGCGAGCGACACCAATTCGGGAAGTTTCCTTTCGCCGCTTGCTTCGATTCAAAAAGCCATAGATAAAATCATCGCCATAAATGACGGCGCGAGCGCATACACAATCTATGTTGATGGAACATTGAAATGGGATGAAAACACATACATCGGCGCAACAAGCATGGCGGACTTTTCCAAACTTTCCCAAAATCTCAATCTCACGATAAAAGCTCTTTCCGGCACGGCAACGCTCGACGGCGGCGCACGATTCGATGCGGATGGCACTGTCAAAGAAGAAGGTAGCAAAAAATGCGTTATTAGCGCGACACCTGCAAACGGCGCTCTCAACCTCACACTTGAAAATCTTACTATTACGGGCGGATATAATATGGCGGGATATGGCGGCGGTATTTGTGTTCAATCGCCAGGTGGTGAACTCAAAATCAGTAACGGCACGACAATTTGCGGAAACAGGGCATCTCGAGGTGGCGGAATTTATATTTATAACAGCCGTGCATTCACAATGACTGGCGGCGAAATTAGCGACAATATTGCGACTGGAGACGGTGGAGGTGCGGTTTATGTTGTCGATGCCACGTTTGATATGAGCGGCGGCACAATCAGCAACTGCAAGGCGACATCAACAAACCCCAGTTCAGGAGGTGGCGGAATCTACAACAACGCTGGCACGCTCATCATTTCAGGCGGCACGATTTCCGATTGTGTCGCAGCGAGAAACGGCGGCGGAATCTATAATAACGTCAGCGACGCTTCTATCACTTCCACAATCACAAACTGCGAAATCAGCGGCTGCAAGACGGCTAGCACAGCTACTGCCTACGGTTTCGGCGGCGGAATTTATAACGCTTCTGGTACGCTCGAACTTACAGACGTAACCATTGCCGGCGAAAACAATATCGACAATCCTGATGCAATGCGTGGTGGTGGAATTTACAACAACGGCTCGCTTACCATCACAAGAGGGAAAATCTCAAACTGCACTTCTATTGTTGGCGGCGGTGTTTACAATAGTCTCGGCACGCTCAAAATTACTGGCGGCACAATCAGCAACTGCATATCGGAAAGCAGCGGCGGGGGAATTGTCGTGAGCGGAAATAGTACCAATACCACCAGTTCCACTGAAATCATAAACTGCACCATAGAATCCTGCGTCTCGAACACTACTTTTAACGGAGATGCTGGCGGAGGCGGAATCTTCTGCTACAAGCAAGCCCTTACGATTACCGGCGGAAAAATCTCTGGCTGTAAGTCGGAAGGACAGGGCGGCGGCATGTCCATCAGGGCATACCGTCATCCTCTTATAATTGATGGCGTTACGATTAGCGGTTGCAATGCAAAAAGAGGAGGAGGTTGTCATATCAGAGCAACTGCTACCGATGATGTCATCCACGAAATCAAGAACTGCATAATAAAATCATGCACGGCAACAGCGGAAGGCGGCGGAATCAGAAATGAAGACTATTCTACTATCATTGTAAGTGGCACTGAGATTTCCGACTGTGAGTCCCCGTCAGGAAGCGGCGTTCTTGATTATGGATTTTCTTCCTATCTTTTGCTGAAGGACAGCACACTCAAAAACGATGTCGGCGCAAGTACGGGCACTGCCTCAATCTATCTTGCCGGAAGCACAACGATTACCGAAGGCGTCATTGATTTTTCTGCTTTTACGGCGACCGCCAAACCAAAAGTGTACGTGCAGGACGCGCTTTCGCAAGACTCCGTCGCCACAATAAAACTCGGCACGGCATACCAAATCGGCGACACAATCTTGCAGGCGGCAGAAGGCTACACGCTCACCGAAGAAGACTGCCAACGCTTTGCCATTGACGGCGGCACTTACAGCATAGCACTAATGGACGGAGAAGGCAAGTTGGTAGCAGGTGGGATTTACCTTGATTCCTCAAGCGGCGATGACGCAAATTCAGGATTGACTGCCAGCAATGCGGTGAAAACGCTTTCAAAGGCAATCGAACTGTTCGATTCTCAATACGCGCAAAAAATCATGGTCTGCGCTGCGTACACGCTTCTAAGCGGCGAAAGCACTTTGCTTGACCGAATGGGGGGGGGTAGACGGAATCTGCCGCTTGTGCGCTACGATGGCTCAAGCGATGTTTCAAGCAGCTTCACCGGAAACTTGCTTACTATTTCTCAAGGAGACGTCACAATCACGAACGTCACGCTTGATGGAAACAAAGAAAAAGTTACTGCAAGCGGACGGCTTCTGTATATCGATGGCTCGACCACGACCGTAACGCTCGGCGACGGCGCGACTGTATGCAACAATAAAACAAGTCAACGGGGGAGCGGTGTTTACATATCTGCTGGCACATTTAAAATGATAGGCGGGACGGTCACCGGAAACGACGCTTCCTATGGAGGAGGTGTCTATGCAGATAACGATGGCACTTTCGAGATGAGCGGCGGTAAAATAATCAGAAATACGGCAACTTCTTCTTATGGCGGCGGCGGTGTCTATGACAGAGGCACGTTCAAAATGAGCGGAGGCGAAATCAGCGGCAATAATGCGGCTCGTGGTGGTGGAGTGTATGTTCCTGATGCTGGTATTGGTATTTTTACGATGACTGGCGGAAAAATCATAAACAACACGGCGACATCGTGTGGTGGCGGAGTTTACAACCACGGTACATTCACGATGAGCGGTGGTGAAATCACGGGCAACACTGCGCCTTCCGGCAATGGCGTTTATACGGAGTCAAGTGCAACGTTCACGCACACTGGCGGCACGGTGCAAGAGGATTAGGCTTGCAATAAAAAATGGCACGTGAATTGCGATGCCCGCTTCTTTTCATTGTGCGATTTTGCAAAATCGTTTTCGTTCTTCCGCTTGGCAATAATTTTTCGCGAAAGTGCTTGAAACACTGTTCGAAATCCTGTATAATGGACAAATTATGGGAACACGATGTTTTGCAATGTTGAAGCCTGGCGTTTTGAATCGTAGGCTTGTGGGCGAAGTGATTGGCCGCCTTGAAAAAAAAGGGCTCAAGCTCGTCGGCCTCAAGATGATGAATGTTTCGCAGGAATTGGCTTCGCGTCATTATGCCGAGCACAAGGAAAAGCCTTTTTATGGCGAACTTGTGGATTACATAACTTCAGGTCCTGTGGTGGCGATGTGCTTGCAGGGCGACGACTGCATTTCGATTGTGCGAAAATTGGTCGGCTCGACGCGCCCTTCGGAAGCCGCGCCCGGCACGATTCGCGGAGATTTTTGCCTTCACACTCAGTGCAACATAATCCATGCGTCCGACAGCGATGAAAGCGCGGAGCGCGAAATCAATTTGTTCTTCAAGCAAGAAGAATTGATTGACTGGGAAGACAATTCTTCGGTTTGGTATTAAATTGGGACGTTGAAAATCGTCGCTGAAATGTCGCGTGGTTTTCAACTCAGGTTTTGCGATTTTATTAAGGAATTGTATGGCTTCACAAAAGACTGTCGGAATTCTCGGAGCGGGCGCGTGGGGAACGGCCTTCGCACAGGCTTTGGCGCGCGGCGGGCACGATGTCACGCTTTGGGCGATGGAAGGCGACGTTGTTTCTTCCATAAATGACGAGCACGAAAACAAGCGATTTTTGGGCGGATTCAAGCTTGAAAAAAATCTTCGCGCCTCCAGCGACATAGAAGAAGTCGCGTCGGAAAAAGAATTCCTCGTCTTGGCAAGCCCTTCGCTTTATTTGGCTTCGACAATCAAAAAAATTCTCGGCGTAAAATGCATCGCAGAAGGAACTGCGAACATCGGCGTGCTCACGAAAGGCTTCGTTCCGAGCGAGAGCGTTCCGCGCCTCATTCTTGAGACGATGGAAAGCGTCCTTCCGCCTTCGTACAAAGGCTCGACTTGCTACATTTCAGGGCCGAGCCATGCCGAGGAAGTGGCGATGGGAAAAATCACGGGACTTGTGGCGGCGAGCGAAAATCCCAAGGTTTCGATAAAATTCCGCGAGTTGATGCGCGTTCCTGGAATAATGCCTTATTCGAGCCTCGACGTGGTGGGCGTGCAGATTTGCGCGGCGGCGAAAAACGTGATCGCCGTGGTCTACGGCGCGCTCGACGCGCTTTCGGAAACTTCGGAAATTTTCGGCGACAACACAGAATCGCTTTTGATGGCCGCAGGATTGAACGAAATCCAGACGCTCGGATTCGCGATGGGCGCGACTCACGCCGAAACGTTCACTTCGATTTCGGGCGTGGGCGACCTCGACGTTACGTGCAAATCAAAGTACGGACGCAACCGAAGATTCGGCCAGGAAATCATCAAGACCGACTTGCTTTCGCGATTCAAAAATCTTGACGACCTCGTTGCGAACATCAACAAAATCGGATATTTGCCGGAAGGCGCTGTGGCTTGCAAATGCGTCCACGAAATCGCGCAGGCGAAAAACCTGAAGCTTTTGATTTGCGACGGGCTTTTCCGCATTTTGAACCGCGAGATTGAGCCGGAAGATTTTATGCTCGAGCTGCTGATGAATTACAAGCAGTCCGAATAGAGACTCGCCGTTGTTTTGGTCGCCGAAACTGTCTAGAATGATGGAGAATGTTTAAAGTTTGCGTCGAAAATACATCGCAGGCTTCGCTCTGCTTACGAGTTTTTCACTTGTTTTTTCTGTGAAAAACTCGCGCCGCAAACTTTAACTCGAGTTTTCTTCGAAAACTCGTTTATTTATTGTCATTTCTCACTTCGTTGCGAAATGACTTTTTCAACAATTCTCGAATCTGAAGATTCGTTCATTGTTGAAAGCAAGGAAAAAACATGCTTGAAAAAATTACCGGCGCGCTTGGAAATGTCGTGCGCGCGCTCAGCGGAAAATCCACAATCACCGAAAAGAACATCGAGGAAACCGTCGAGCAGATAAAGATGGCTTTGCTCGAAGCTGACGTGAATTTGCGCGTGGTGCGCAGGTTTGTCAACAGCACAATCGAAGAAGCCAAAGGCGAAAAAGTTCTCAAGGCCGTGGATCCCGGACAGCAGTTCGTAAAGATAATCTACGACAAAATCACTTCGATGCTCGGAGACGAAAAGCGCGACTTGAAGCTCAAAGGCCCTGACACGCAATCCGTGATTTTGATGCTCGGATTGCAGGGCGCGGGAAAAACCACGGCTTCGCACAAGCTTGCCGCGCGTCTCAAAAAAGAAGGCCGCCGTCCGCTCCTTGTTGCCTGCGACTTGGTGCGCCCCGCCGCCGTGGAGCAGCTCGAAGTTCTCGCGAAAAAAATCGAAGTCGCTTTTTACAAGGAAGAGGGCGCGCGCGATGCCGTGAAGGTCGCTCGCGAAGCCATCGGCTTTGCAAAGAAAAACGGACTTGACACGATAATTTTGGATACGGCCGGCCGCCTTCAAATCGACGACGCTATGATGGCGGAACTTGTCGAAATGAAAAAGGCCGTTTCGCCCGACGAAGTTTTGCTTGTTGCCGACGCGATGACCGGACAGAACGCCGTGGACATCGCGAAAACCTTCGACGAGCGGCTGGGCTTGACTGGCGTTATTCTCACGAAGTTCGATTCGGACGCGCGAGGAGGTGCCGCGCTTTCGCTCAAGTCAATCACGCAAAAGCCGATTCTTTTTATCGGCACTGGCGAAAAGACCGAGGATTTCGAAGTTTTCCATCCAGAAAGAATCGCAAGCCGAATCCTCGGAATGGGCGACGTGGTTTCGCTCGTGGAGCGCGCGCAGGAAAAGATTGACGAGGAAACCGCGCAGAAAATGCAGCGGAAAATGGCGCGCAACGAATTCACTTTGGAAGACATGCTCGAGCAGCTTCAGCAAGTGAAGAAAATGGGAAACATGAACTCGCTTTTGGAAATGATTCCAGGCGCGGCGCAGGCGATGCAAGGGCGCGACATCGATACGAGCGGAATGAAAAAACAGGAAGCGATAATCCTTTCGATGACGAAAAAAGAGCGCGCGAATCACTTGATAATCGGGCCTTCCCGCCGCAAGCGAATTGCCAAAGGCTCCGGCACAAGCGTCGCCGAAGTGAACAAGTTGATAAAGCAGTTCGAAAAGACGAAGCTCACGATGAAAAAACTTTCGCGCAACAAAGGAATGCAGGCGAAGTTGATGAGCCAGTTCGGATTATAAAAATAAGCAACTGAAATAGCGTTGCTTATTTTTATGCGAGTTTTTTCAAAACTCGCGTATTTAATGCTATTTCTTACTTCGTTACGAAATAGCGTTTTCAACAACTCCCGAATCTGAAGATTCGCTCGTTGCTGAAAATTAAGGGACAATTCTTTTAATTAAAGCAGTAAACCACCGGCTATGCCGGTGAGACTGTCAAAGTTAT
>CAMWWZ010000101.1 GCA_947178095.1 uncultured Treponema sp. | reverse complement strand
TATTCAAACGGAAAGCTCGGTGAACAAAAGTCTGCTTCGGAAAATTCTTCTGAGAAAAAATGAGGCGAAGAAATTTTTTTTGCTTTGCAGCCGCCTTGATGCTTTGCACAAATTTTTTGTTTGCGCAAAATTCGGCAAAAGAAATTTCCGAGCGAGCCTTGGAATTCGAAAGCGCGGGCGAATCGATCGTCTATTTGAACAAGATGATTGGGCAAATAAAATCGGCTGCGGAAAAGCGCGCGCTCTTGGCGTTTTTGGCTTCGCTGCAAGAACAGATTTCCGCCTACAAAGATGCCTCGGATTCCTACGCGCAGGCTGCGGGAATCGCGGCGGGCGACGCGCAAGGAATGCCCAAAAAGACAAGTCCGCAGCTTGTGCTTGATGCCGTGCGATGCGCGCTTTGTTCGGGCGACAGCGCGACTGCCGAAAAATATTTGAATTCAGCCGTGCGAAATTCGCAGGACGAAAAAATTCAGGCGACGATAAAACTTTACGAAGTTTGGAGCGCGCTTTGCAAGCTTGAGTCCACGGCGCAACTTGAAGAATCCGTTACGATTTTGAAAACTTACGCCGCCCTTCCTTCGATGAAAATCGTGAAGCCGCAAATTCTGCTCACGCTTTGGTACATCACAGGCGAAGCGAGTTACGGAGATTCGTTGAAAAAAGAATTTCCGAAATCTCCCGAAGTCGAAGTGGTGAACGGAAAGATCCAAATGATGCCCGCGCCGTTTTGGTACTTCATGCCGAAAAAAGGAGAAGCCCTCGCGCTTTCCGCGGAATCGGCGGCAGAGTCGCAAAAAATTTCCGTTGAAAAATCCAATGACGAAAATGAAGGCGGCGAAAAGGCGACAAAGCAACAGCTCGGACTTTTCCGCAACAAGGACAACGCGCAGGCACTTTGCGACACGCTCAAGTCGAAAGGTTTTTCGCCTTACATCACGGAAGAAACTCGCGCGAGCGGCACGAAATATTATATTGTCGTGGTGGACGAAAACGCGGCGGGAAACATCGGCCAGCAATTGAGAAGCGCGGGCTTTGAATGCTATCCAATATTTTAAAATTTGAACACAAGAAACTCGGCGTATAAAAAAATTCGCGCCGTGATTTTTGCGCTTTACATTCTTTTCTTTTTTATGGTATAATTTTTCAAAACATCGAGGAAAATATGAACGAAGAAAATTCAAAAGAGACGAAATCTGCAAAGGCGGATTTTTCCGCGAATCATTGGGCCGACATCATGGCGCAAAAAATAATCCGCGAAAAAGGCGACTTGGATTTGTACACCTGCGCTTCGGGAATCACGCCGAGCGGCACAGTGCATTTGGGAAATTTCCGCGAAATCATCACCGTGGATTTGGTGGTGCGCGCGCTTCGCGACCAAGGCAAAAACGTGCGCTTCATTTATTCGTGGGACGACTACGACGTTTTCCGAAAAGTGCCGGCGAACATGCCGAAGCTTGAAACGCTCGAAAAATATTTGCGCTACCCTATCACGCTCGTTCCCGACACGACAGGCCGCGATGAAAATTACGCGCGCCATCACGAAGTGGACATCGAACAGCAATTGCCGCGAGTCGGAATCCATCCGGAATTTTTGTATCAAGCCCAACGCTATCGCGCGAATCGCTACGCCGAAGGAATAAAAATCGCGCTGCAAAATCGCGAGACAATCAAAGAATGCCTGAACGAATTCCGCGACGAGCAGCACAAAATGAAAAGCGACGACGTTTATTGGCCGGCTTCGATTTTCTGTTCCAAATGCAATCGCGACACGACGCAAATCACTGAATACGACGGCGAATACGGCGTTTCATACAAATGCGAATGCGGCTGCGAAGAAAAAGTTGACATCCGAAAATTCAGCGGAATAAAATTAGGCTGGCGAATCGACTGGCCGATGCGCTGGAACGAAGAAAAAGTCGTGTTCGAGCCGGGCGGCAAAGATCATATTTCGCCGGGCGGAAGCTACGACACGGCAAAACTCGTGAGCAAAAAAATCTACGGTTGGGACGCGCCCATCACAATGCGCTACGATTTTGTCAATTTAAAAGGCGTTCCGGGAAAAATGTCGTCGTCCAAAGGAAAAGTCATTGCGCTTCCCGACGCGCTCGACGTTTATCAGGCCGAAGTTCTGCGCTACATTTTCGCGGGCACTCGTCCCAATACGGAATTCGCGATTTCGTTCGATTTGGACGTTCTAAAAGTTTACGAAGATTACGACAAAACCGAACGAATCGTTTATGGAATCGACAAGGCGAAAAACGACGAGCAATTCGCCAAAGAAAAACGCATTTATGTCTTGAGCCAAATTGACGGAAAAATTCCCGAAGTGATGCCCTACCAAATCACGTTCCGAATGTTGACGACTTTGCTTCAAACTTATTCGGGCGACATCGACGCGGTTTTAAAATCGCTTTCGGATTTGAAGCCGGAACAAGAAGAACGATTGCGCCGCCGCGCCGAATGCGCTTGGTTTTGGATCAAGCATTGCGCGCCTGATTGCGCGCCCGAATTCTGCTTTTCGCTTCGAAACGACGGAAGCAAGGCCGAATTGAGCGGCGACGTTTTGAAAGCCGTCCAGCGCGTCCGCGACGAAGTAGTTCCGCGCCTCGAAACTTTTTCCACCGACAAAGAATGCCAGCAGGCAATGTACGACATCGCCACGGAATTGGGGCTGGAAGCGAAGGCTTTGTTCTCCGCGCTTTACGATGCGCTCATCGCAAAAGATCAAGGCCCGCGCCTCGGCGGATTTTTGCGAATAATCGGCAAAGAAAAATTGCTCGCGATTTTAGGACAATTAAAATAGGCAACTAAAATGGCGTTGCCTATTTTAATGACGAGTTTTTTCAAAACTCGCTTATTCACTGCCATTTTTCACTGCGTTGCAAAATGGCGTTTTTCAGCAACTCCTGAATCTGAAGATTCGCTTGTTGCTGAAAAAATATGGAGAATATTAGGAGAATGATTGGATTTTTTTTGAAAAAAAATTTTTGCGACGGCTGGGACAACGTTTTGTACCTGCTTCTCCCGAACATCATAATTACGCTTTTCGCGGCGTTGGCGTTTTTTACTTTGGGGCAAATAATGTCGCTAGAATCAAGCTTCGCGATGGTTTTGACTTGCGCCGCGTTCATAATTTTTTTCGCGCTCGTAATGGTTTTGGCGATGGCGTTTTCCGAAAACGCCGCAGAAATCGCGAACTTTTCAATGCCGAGCGTGACTTCATATTTCAGGCAAATTCCAAAAGTTTTTCCAGACGCATTTCGCTACGGCGCGTTGATGGGTACGTTGATAGTCGTCGGCGCGATCGGAATTCCAGTCTACAATTCGATGGGCGGAATTTTGGGAAACGCGCTCGCGCTTCTTTTGCTGGCGTTTGAAATCGTATTTTTTCTTTCGCTGCAATGGTTCGTGCCTTTGCGCGCGCTGCTTCACGACAATTTTTCAAAATGCCTCAAAAAATGCTTTATCATTTTTTTTGACAACACGGCGTTTTCGATTTTTATGTTTTTCTACAATTTGATTTTGGCGGTGCTTTCTTTTATGATTTTCACAGTTCTTCCGGGCACTTGCGGAATCGTGCTCGCGCAGGTGAACGCGCTTCGCCTGCGGCTTTACAAATATGACTGGCTCGACGCAAATCCGCAATTCAAAAGCGAAAAATATCGCAAGAACATTCCGTGGGACGCGCTGCTCGAAAACGACCGCGCGACGCTCGGTCCGCGCCCGTTCAAATCGTTTTTTATGCCTTACAAGCAAGAACAATAAAAAAACGCGCATTTCGTAGCGAAAATTTCTCGCTTCGAAACGCGCGCCTTCGGCAAAATTTTTGCTATTTTGTCATCAGCATTGTCTTTGAATCAAGATTCACGCTTCCGACATTTTCTTTAGCGTGATCCTTGAGCACGTTCAACTTGATGTTTCCGCTAATGCTTTCGATGTGCGCGACAATCGCAAAATACGGAATGATGTCCGAGCGGGCGGAATCAAGCAATTTGTCGCTTTCTTTCGTGTCGCTGAACCAAACCGTGATTTTGTCCTGCTTTGCGAAATCCGCCACGGAAGCGATGTCGGACGTGGAAATTTTGTCCAAGTCAAGTCCATCGATTACCAAAGCCTGAACATTGATTCCGCCGGTTTTAAGCGCGCCGATTGTGTTGATGACTTTCGGCAAAGAAAAAGATTCCTGATTGAAATTCAAAATCGTGCGCTCGCGCATAATTTCGTCTCTCAATTCAGAAACGTTCGAGATGTTTTTCTTTTTCGCAATTTCGCTGAACACGCTTGAATACCAAGAAATCACGTTCGAAGAATGCTGGTCGAACGAAACGTGCACAAGCGGCTTGTCGGAAATGAGCGCGTCCATTCCAAACTGAACGAGAAGCGATGTTTTTCCCAAACCTTTTTTCGAAGTAATCAAGCCAAGCTCGCCCGCCTTGAGGCCGCCTTCCACAACTTTGTCAAAATAGCGAATTGGACTCAAATCCAAAAGTTCTTTCTTTTCCATAAAATCAATTCTCCTAAAACTCGTCAACAAAAAATTATCGAAAGATAATTTTTTGTTATTTTTGCGCCGCCTTGCGTTCTTCCTGATATTTTTTCTGAAGCTCTTCGGAAACGTTGTTCGGAACTTTTCCGTACTTCAAAAATTCCATCGTAAATTCGGCCTTGCCCTGCGTTGAAGAACGCAGAATCGTTGAAAATCCGAACATTTCGGAAAGCGGAACTTCGGCATTCACGGTCGATGTGTTGTTTTCGTCCGTGGAATCCACGATTACGCCGCGACGCTGGTTTATCAAACCAAACATATTTCCCTGGAATTCCGTAGGTCCTGCAATCGAAACTTTCATAATCGGCTCGAGAATCACGGGCTTGGCTTTCGCGTAGCCGTCGCGGAACGCGCCAATGGCGGCCGTCTGGAACGCGATGTCCGAAGAGTCAACCGGGTGGTACTGACCATCATTGATTGTGCATCGCACATTGACGACCGGAGCACCGATGAGGCTTCCGTTTTCCATCGCCTTTTTGAATCCTTTGTCGCAAGACGGAATGTATTCGTTGGGAATCGCGCCGCCTTTGATTGAATCGACAAATTCGTAATCTTTTTCGGTAATCGGCTCCATAAATCCAGCCACGCGACCGTACTGTCCCGAACCACCAGTCTGCTTTTTGTGCGTGTAGTTGAAATCCGCACGCTGCGTAATCGTTTCGCGGTACGCAACCTGAGGCGCACCCGTCTCGACTTCGCATTTGTATTCGCGGCGCATTCGCTCGATATAAACATCGAGGTGCAACTCGCCCATTCCCTTGATAATCGTTTCGTTTGATTCGGGATCAAGGTAAGTCTGGAACGTCGGATCTTCCTTCGTAAATCGGTTGAGAGCCTTGGACATCTGCGCCGCAGTATTTTTGTCTTTCGGTTTAATAGAAAGAGAAATAACCGGAGCCGGAACGAACATCGAAGCCATTGAAACGTTCAGTCCGCCGCTGGTGAAAGTGTCGCCGGAAGCGCAGTCGATTCCAAAAAGCGCGACGATGTCGCCAGGTTCCGCCACGTTGATGTCTTCCATCGCCGAAGCGTTCATGCGAACCAATCGTCCCACTTTAAAACGCTTGCGAGAACGAATATTGTAAAGCTCATCGCCCTTCGAAAGGCGACCCTGATAAACGCGGACATAAGTCAACTGGCCGTATTGTCCATCATCAAGCTTGAACGCAAGCGCGACAGTCGGCTTGTTCGCCACGGATTCCAATTCAATCGGAGCTTCGTTGTTATCCAAATCGAGCGCGGTGTTCTTTACGTCCGTCGGACACGGCAAATAGCGCAAAACGCCGTCGAGCAAAGGCTGAATACCTTTGTTCATGTGCGCGCTTCCGCAGAAAACGCCGACGAATTGCTCGGAAAGAGTTCCGGCGCGAATCGCCTTGATGATTTCTTCTTCGGTTTCAGTTCCTTCGAGAACATGCTCCATCAAATTGTCGTCGAACATCGCGGCGGCTTCAATCAATTCCTGGCGATATTTTTCAACATCATCTTTCATGTGCGCAGGAATTTCCGCATAGCGAAGTTCGTTGCCGTCATGTCCTTCGAAATAAATCGCCTTGCGGCTGATCAAATCCACGACGCCTTCGAGCTTGTCTTCCAAGCCAATCGGCAACTCCATCATATAAGCGTTGAGACCAAGTTTTTCGCGGAGCTGCATTCGAACGCGCAACGGATTCGCGCCTTGGCGGTCGCATTTATTCACGAACGCGATTCGAGGAACATGATAACGCTTGAGCTGGCGGTCAACAGTAATCGACTGCGACTGAACGCCCGCGACCGCGCACAAAACCAAAATCGCGCCGTCCAAAACGCGCAACGAGCGTTCAACTTCGATCGTAAAGTCAACGTGACCGGGAGTGTCAATCAAGTTGATTGTATAATCCTTCCAGTGAACCTGAGTCGCCGCAGACTGAATCGTGATTCCGCGCTCGCGCTCGAGTTCCATTGAATCCATCACGGCACCAACACCGTCCTTTCCGCGGACTTCGTGAATCTGGTGAATCTTGTCGCAATAAAACAAGATGCGTTCGGAAAGAGTCGTCTTGCCCGAGTCAATGTGGGCACTGATACCGATATTTCTTACCTTGGAAATATCATAGTCCATAATTTACCTCGCAAAAAATTTGGAAAAACTCAAAATAGCAAAAACCAAAAAAAGATTTTTGCAATGTGTAATTTTAATAAATTTTTGCAAGTTATTCAAGGGGTTTGCTCAAGGAATTTTCAAATTTGAATTCAGGCAAACATCCGCGTTGATTTTTATTTTTTTCAAATTGAACAAAAACGAAGCCTTCGCGAAAGGCGCGAATTTTTTGCCGTAAGATTTTTTCTGCGACGCGCTCGCGCCAATCGAAACGCTTTTCAAAAACGGCACGCCGGGATAATAGTAAACGCGCACGCTTTCCGAAAATTCTTTTTTCGTTTCATCACGACTCAATTTCACTGAAAACGACGCGGAAGAAGAAATGCGTTTTTTGTTTTTGAATTTGTGCGAATAATTTGCCGTCGCGGAAATTTTCGGCAATTCCGCATTTTCCCCTTCCTTCAAATTTTGGCGCAATTTCATTTCTGAAACTGTGAAAGTCAATTTGGCGGAATTTATTTTTCCAGAGAATTTCGCGCCAGTAGAAAATTTTGCGTCGAGAGATTCGAACTGATTTTTCTTTTCGTAATTTTCAATTCGACTTTCCAAAAATCCGCCCGCGCCGAATTTCAGCGTCGCGCGATTCGGCAAAAAAACGCAAATTTCCGGAACGAATTTTATTTGCCAAAGCGAATATTTTTTTGCGCCGCCGCTCGCCACAAGCGGAATCGATTGATTTAAAAAAATGTTGTCGCTTGCGAACGCGCCGAGCGCGAGCGCAAAACTTCCCGCGCGAAAAACGGCTTCGTCGCGAAACCAAAATCTTCCTTGGCTTTCGAAATTTTCCGTGATGCCGAAAATGAATTTATTTTTGAAAAATGGAATTGCGATCGTAGTTTCGTTCATGAAAGAATTGAAGAGCGCGGAATTCCAAACAGGAATTTCGCTCCACCAAACGACATCGGCTTCGGACAAACTTTGCGCGTAATATCGCTCGAACCAAAATCCGTTCGTGACTTTCAAAAAATTCTTGTACAAAAATCCGCCTCGAAGCGTCCACAAATACGGAATTTTCTCGCCGTCAATTTCATTTCTCGAACAAACGAATTCCGCGTGCGCAGGCAAAAATCGAATCGTTTCATTGGAAAGTTTTTCAATAGAATGAAATGTCATTCGCGCGAAAATCGAGTCGTCTTTTTTTGCGGAAGTTTTCGTGGGAAGCGAAGGCGAAAAAGAAGCCGCGTCGGAAAGCGCGGAAACGAACGGCGAAAGCGCCGTGGAAAACGGCGGATTTTTCATTCGCGAAGAAATGCCGAGCGAGCCGAGCGCGATTTCCGCGTCAAGATTTTTTTCGAATTCTTGCAAATTGATTTTCAACGACTTGCGACTTTTTTCGAAGACATCGTAATAATCATCGGCGGAATTTATTTTCCACAAATCTTCGCCGCTTGTTTTGCCGCAAGAATTGAAGTAGCGGAATTCAAATGCGGACAAACGCAATTTCGCGCCATATGCGAAAACGTATTTTGAATCCGCCCAAAAATCGCCAGCGAAATTTTCCGGAAAATACATTGAAGCCGAGCCGAAAAATTCCAAAGATTCGAACGGCGAATTTTTTTGCGCCGCGCCGGATTTTCCCGAAGCGCAAAACAAGGCCGCGCAACTCGCCGCGAAAACGAAAAACGAAATTATTTTTTTCATACATATAGAGTATGAATTTTTGTT
>CAMWWZ010000100.1 GCA_947178095.1 uncultured Treponema sp. | reverse complement strand
CTGCTCAAAATCATAGACTTTCAGTATGTCAAATTGGAATTTTCATAATCACCAGCCTCCGATTCTGCGAGTCACACAGCGTCATTCTTGATTTCCATTTTCCTTTTGCAGGATTGACAAGCAGCTCGCCAGCTTGCGGTCGCATTCCTTGATTCTCATTTTACAACTTCGCAAGTAGTCCGGCATGTTCCTCAAATCCTTGCGAAGCAAATACTTCACAAGCACACGCAAAACGCGCAATTCCTTGCGTGTTTCCATCGGAATTTGGTTGACCAGGCGCACGGCATACCCTGTGCTTCGACTGCGGACGAGCCACCCTTGAATGTCAAGGAAGGTTTCCCATCGCTTCTTAATTTCGCCGTCCGTCAATTTGGTCTCTTCAAGCATGCCGAACGCCCTGTGGCAGTCCTCAAGGCGTTCGGCATGCGGTGTGCGCCTTTCTGACGCTCCGTAGGCTTGCCCGTCTGCCATGGAATGCAAGGTGTTTCATAGCCGCGCCGTGCGTGGTGAACTCCATGTCCGTACCGTCGATTTTATAGACTTTTCTGATGCCTGATATCATTGTCGTTTTCCGCTCCTCAGGCATGTCGTTGGCGGTACATCGGGTTCTCGTCAAACCATGTCTCTTTCCTTTGCCTTTTAGTAAGGCTGTCGTCCCTCGTCGATTCGTCCTCATAGATGATTCTCTTCTTGTGGTCGGTCGCGCATTCCCGTTCCATCCGCGCCCCTCGGAATCCCGCCAGTCTCTCTGCAGGAACACCGCGTCGCAGGCTCCAATCATCGCGTCGTTTATGGGAAGATATTTCCCGTGCGCCATTCCCTGCGGAAGCACGGCGGGATTCAGGACTATGTACCCCAAATTCCCGACATACCGTTCCGCCCGCGCGAAGTCGTTCTTGTAGTTCAGCGGGGTCAAGGTGATTGCCCCCGAAAGGTACGCCACCTTGCGTCCGTCGCCTTCATACGGCAGCGGTTTGTCTTTTTTATCCGCACGATTAAACCTCCCGATTGGCGGCTCGGCGGAAATGTCCTCGCCGCCACAATGCACAAGTTCTCATCGCAAGGCGCGGACGTTACACGCCCGTCGCCGTCTTGGACTGCTTGGCGAAGATGCCCGGGTTGACAACCGGCACTGCGATGGAAAGCGCGAGAATCACCGCGGCGAACGCCGTCACGGCAGCCTTCGGAATCGGGCTTGCGGCCACGGAGACGACGGACATCATGAACGACACGAGCGTCACCGCAATCCACAGCCAAAAACTGACAAGGCATTTGAGCCACTTTTTCACAGGCGCACCTCCTTCCGTTCTCACGGCTGGTTTATTGGGGCAGGATGGATTTGAACCACCATAGACGATTTACAGTTGAACTTTGTGCACCAAGTTCAAAAACGACGGCGAGCCCCACATCTCGCTGGCACTTCTCGTGCCGTCTGCCCCGAAAAAAGGATTGCTTCAAAAGGGCGGGCAGGGCGGCTCGCGGCTGTGCTTGCCGCCCTGCCCGCTGACTGATGAAAGCGTATGGGTAAAGTATATGAGAAACGGCGGCGCGGGCGCAAGTGCAGAGAACAGAATTACGATTGCAAGTTTGGATGATTTAACAACATACAAAACTGAACTCTCTGGCGATGAGCCGTATATCGTTACAGTAGTTGGCACGATCACTACTGCTGACAGCAAGAGCATCATCTGTAATATCGGTTCAAACAAAACGATTTGCGGAGACACGGGAAATCAAGGTCGCTTTAAGAATATAGAAATGCGTATTACGGGTGATAATGTCATCGTGCGCAACATGAAGTTCGGCGAGGTCATCGCTTATGATAAATTGCCGGACTATAAAGGCGAGGGGAATGATGCGCTTTCATTGAACGGTGCAAAGCATGTGTGGATTGATCACTGCGAATTTCGGTCTAATTTGAAGCCATTGGATAATGAAGGCAACTCGGTATCCAACTCAAGTGACAGTAAATTTGATAAAGACTGGTATGACGGTTTGCTTGACGTGAAGAACGGCGCGACATGGATTACCGTAAGCAACTGTTATTTCCACGACCACTGGAAAGCGGTGCTCTGCGGTTCAGGTGATGACCATGATGACGGCGACAGCGCAATGCGCATTACGTTCTGCGGCAACTACTGGAAAGACATCAATTCACGGCAGCCGTTGTTCCGTTGGGGAAAGGCACATATTTATAACAGTTATTTTAATGCTTCCGGGAGCGATGCTACGGGCATAAACTGCCGTGCGGGAAGCGAATTATATATAGAAAATAACGTGTTTGAAGGCTTGAAGACGGCTATAGGATTTTTCTTTGATGTCGATAATGGACGCACGGGAGCATGGACGAGTACAGGAAATAACGGAGCCTCGAATACATCGACTACCAGTTATAAACCGCCATATAAGTACCATGCGGAAGATACAAACACGGTGGTAGATGCGGTTATCAAATCTGCCGGTGTCGGCAAATTGTCCGCTGCTGACTTGCAGTAACCCGGTGCGCAGGTGGCGACACGGATTGTGCCGCACTGCGCCGTATGCCGTGTGGCTGTCGCACGGCATACGGTCATGTTCTAAGCCTGTCAAGCCGCCCCAGCCCCTGCCTTATCTGTCCGTACAATTTCTCTGCGCGCCAGATGCTCGGCACGACAAACAGGCGGAAAAGCAAAAAGTAAATTCTAAACTCAGCGACTTTTTTTCCGAAAATTAAAATAGAATCAACATATCCCGACGCTGTTCGCAACGAAGTTTCAAGCGCGAGCGACAAGATATGTTGTTCTCATAAGGTGTCGCAGTCGGATTTTATGCCCTTTATTACGACGCTATTCGCAACACAATTTCTTGCGCGAGCGTCGGGGTATGAGATCCTCCGCACGAATAGAAATTTCTCGCGAGGTATACTCAATGAAGCATAATTTATTTGGCATTCTGACGGCGTTTTCTTTTTTCTCGCTTGCATTGCTTTTGGGCGGATGTAAATCTACAGTACAAGAACTTATTATGGCTGGCAAAATTGAAAAGGCCAAAAGTTTTTTTACGAACCAGGCCGAAATAAACAATGCAGACGGAGAAGGCAATACCGCGCTGCACGTGGCCGCCGAACTCAACGAAGCCGACTTGGTGACTTTTCTGATAGTGAAGGGCGCGGACACGGAGTTGAAAAATAAAGCCGGCGATACTCCGCTTCATGTCGCCATAGCGAACGAAGCGTATGAAGCTGCGCGCGCCCTCACGTCTTTGGGCGCGGACATTTTCGCGCTGAACGCCAAAGAAAAAAGCGCGCTTGAAATCGCCATTACGGAAAGCGACCTCTATTATGACATAATGATAAACGAAAAGACTTCGCTTCTGCGCGACGTGAACAACGGAAACGGAATCGTGCATTATTTTGTCCTCACGCGCAATCAAAAGGCGCTGGGATATTGCATAGATAAAAAGATTGACATCGACAAAAAGAATTCGGCGCAAGAAACGCCGCTCGCGCTTGCGCTGAAAAATCCTGACACGGCAATCTGCGCGGAAATCGCGGCGGATTTGCTTCTTGCGGGAGCGGAAATAGTCGAATGCGACGCAAAATATTTTGAGGAAGCCGTAATCCAAAGAAATCTTTCTGTCAGAATGGACGACGGGCAGACTCCGCTTCACCTTGCCGCGATTTATGGACATAGTGGAATCTCCCAGTATCTTCTGAACAATGGCGCGGACATAAGGGCGCAGGACATTTCAGGCACGACGCCTTTGCATGAGGCGGCGCGATACGGCAGCATTGAAGTCGCAAAGCAGTTGATTTCAAAGGGCGCGGACGTGAACTGCAAGGACAGTTTGGGAAAAACACCGCTTTTGGTTTTGATGCCGTCGGAAAAGCAGGCTGAAATCTATGACCTTTTGCTTTCTCATGGCGCGAGCATAAATCAAAAGGATATGTACGGCGACACGGTTTTGCACATAGCGTCGATGACGGCAATGCGCACGCAAATACTCGAAAAACTGGTACGGAGAGGGGCGGACGTAAATGTCAGGAACAAACGCGGGCTTACTCCGCTGGCCACATCGATTAAGCACAACAACGTGCAGCAAGTGCTTTTCTACACGATGAACGGCGCGGACATTCATGCGAAGGACGCGAAAGAAGTGTCGCCTCTTATCAGCGTCTTGGGGCGAAATGACAATATGTACAAATATTTGGTTATCGAAAAGAACGTCTCTTCGACGGACTCGGAAGGTAACACGCCGCTCATTATTGCCTTGAAGCGAAACACGGATTTTTCAAAGGTGGAATACATAGCGAACCTTGACCCAAACATAAATGCCCGCAACAAGGACGGAGAGAGCGCGCTTTTTATCGCGGTGAAAAAGGACAATCGCAACGCAGGGGAACTCCTTCTTTCCCGTGGTGCGGACTTTTTTTCCGCGAACAACAAAAACGTTTCGCCGCTGCGCCTTGCGCTCGAAAGCGAGAACGACAGCAAGCAATGGATTTTGAATTCCGATACGATCTCTTTGGTGGACGGGAGCGGAAACACCGTTCTGCACTATGCGGCGGAATGGAAGCTTCCCGAAGAGACGCTCGACTTCCTGATTCAAAAAGGATGCGACGTAAACGCCAAAAACGGAAATGGCGAGACTCCGGTTTTCAGCGCGGCAAAATCCGACAATCCGAGCACGATAATGACGCTCGCGAAAAATGGCGCGAAGATTTACGGGCGTGACAATCTGGGAAGCACCGCGCTCCATGTGGCGGTCAGGTGGGGCGCGCTTTCCGCCGCGGAACAGCTTGCGAATTTGGGCATTGACATAAACGCGCAGAACATCGCCGGAAAGACTCCGCTTGACGAAGCCGCGATCGAAGGCAGCATTTCGACGGCAAGTTTCCTCATCTCGCGCGGGGCGAATCCGAACAGTTTCGACACGTTCGGACGCACGGCATTGAGCGGAGCGGTAAGGGCGAACAATTATGAAATGGTAAAGCTTTTGCTTTCTTCGAATGCAAATCCGCAGATTCATGATATGAACGGAAGAACGCCATATCATGATGCCGTCACTTTAGGCGACAAGAAAATAATAACCGAACTTCGCATGGCGGGAGCGAATCCGCTCACCCGCGATAAAGACGGCATGACTCCGCTCGCGCTTGCTTTCCCAAAAGAAAAGGATTTGATGTATGCGGTTTTGGGCAAGGACAAGATGCTGACGGACTCGGACGGAAACACGCCGGTGCACATTGCGGTGCAATCGCGCACCACTGATTCGGTGATACATTCGCTTGTGGCAAACGGCTATCCGTTCGACACGCGAAACACGGCCGGCTACACGCCACTTTCGCTGGCGATGGCGAGCGGGCAGAAGGACAAAGCCGCCCTGTTATTGGAAAAAGGCGCGAATCCTTTTATCGAAATAAATGCCAAAGGCGACAACGCCGTGACATTGGCATTCAAAGAAAAAAGCGGCGAACTTTTGGGATACATCGTAAAATATGCGAAGAACAAAACCGACGTGCGCGGCAACACCCTTTTGCATTATGCCGCCCGATTGGCGGACACGGCAACCCTTGAACGCCTTTTGGATTTGGACATGGACAAAAACGCGATGAATGTTTCGGGCGAAACTCCTTATGACGTGGCGAGAAACTGGAAAAAAATGGACAATGCGAAACTTTTGAGCGCACAAAGGCGGCGCGTAATAGCGCAGTGATTCATGCGCAGTGTTTCACGCCCCGATGCTCCGCTGAAAACTTCGTTGCGAATGCGTCGAGGTGTGTTTATTTTGCCAATTTGTCACAAATTATTTTGTCGCACTGAACGCCGTTTCATTGCCGCGCGACCTGCTTTCATTTTCCTGCAATGGGGAAGTCCTGGCGGCGGAGGTCTTTTTGCGGGACTTGTTCGTAGCCCCATTTTTCGTAGCTGCGTTCGGGGACTTCGCGCTCGACAAAGGTGCTCAGTTCGTTCAGCGTCACGTAGCCGTCGCCGTCGGAATCGGCCGCGCCCGCGATGCCTTCCAAAAACACATAGGTGAACACGCCGTGTCCGTTGTAGCCTTCCATGGCGGATTGCGTGTCGGACGAGGCGGCGAGCGTCGCATGCCCGGTCGCGCGTGTCAGGCGGTCAATCGCCGTTTTTTCGGAAAGCCCGCGCTTGTTTGAATCGGAAAGGAACGCTCCCGAATTGCATGTGTCGAGCATGACGAGCGTCTTGCCTGCCTTGATTTTCGAAAGGTTCGCCAGCAGGTCGTTCTTGGAGATGCCGCCGTTTGGAATGCTGTCTTTGGACGTGTAGCGGAAGTCGGACGGAAGATAATAATAGTCGCCGTCGTCATACGTCGTGCCATGGCCGGAGACAAAGAACACGAACACATCGTCCGCGCGGATATGTTCCGAAAGGCGCGAGAATTCCGCCGCAAGTTTTTCTTTCGTCACGTCGCCGTCGTTGAGTTGCGAAACGTGGACGTTCCTGTACAGCCCGGACTTTTGCTTTTGGAATCCTGCCGCCACTGATTGGGCATCGGGCACGGCGTATTTAAGCCACAGCGACTTGTCGCGGTAGCGGTTGACGGCGGCGGTCAGCACGTACAGGTCGGGCTTTTCCGTCGCGCCGCGCCACACGACCTGCGCAGAAGAGCGCACGCTTTCCACAAGCCCCGCGCCGTTGAGCGCGAATGCTTCGAGCGTGTTGCTTCCGTTCTGAAGCGTGACGGTATGGCGGAACGAAATTGTCTCCCCGTCCGCAGCGGTCACGCCGTCGGAAAGTCGGATTGCTTTGCCGTTCAGGAGCAGGTTCACCGCCCCGATGCCGCCACCTGTGTTCTGCACGGAAATATCGAACGTCATGTCGCGCCCTGATGATTCTGCGGGAATGCCTGAAAGCGACACCGCCGGGGCGCGTCCGCTGCGCACGAGCGACGCAAGCCGCACCGATGACGCATACGCGGAGATGTCCTCGCCGCGCATTTTTGCCGCCACCAAGTCGGGGCGGTAGTAGGTGTCGTACACCTGATCAATGCCGATAACGTCCATGCCGTCCACGATGTAGACAAGATTCTGCGTCGCCCACTCGCTGCCGCAGAAGAAGCCTTCGGGGGTGTATGTGAGCCATTCATCGTCCTTGCCGTTGATTGTGGTGGAAAGTAGTGTGCCGTTTTGCGCGTCCCAAATTTTGATAGTGCCATCTTCGCTGCCACTGGCGATATATCTGCCGTCGGGCGACCATGTTACGGATTTCACCTCGTTGAAATGCCCTGAAAGAGTGCGTAGTTCCTTGCCAGTTTGTGCATCCCAAATTTTTATCATGTGGTCATATCCGCCGCTGGCGATGTACTTTCCATCGGGTGACCATGCAACGGAAATCACACCGTCGGAATGCCCGGTGAGAGTCCACAGCTCCTTTCCATTTTCGGCTTCCCAAATTTTTACTGTGCTATTTACTGCGCTCGCGATACATTTCCCGTCAGGCGACCATGCAACGGAGCGCACACTGCCGGAATGTCCTGAAAGAGTGCGTAGTTCCTTTCCACTCGCCGCATCCCATATTTTTATTGTGTTGTCAAAACTACCACTTGCGATGCACTTTCCATCGGGCGACCATGCCGCGGAGCTTACACTACTAGAATGCCCAATTAGCGTGCGAACTTCTTTCCACTTTGTCGCATCCCATATCTTTACCGTTTTGTCCCAACTACCGCTCGCAATGTATTTTCCGTCAAGTGACCATGCCACGGAGCACACTCTGCCGGAATGTCTGGAGAGCGTGCGCAGTTTCTCGCCGCTCGCGCCATCCCATATTTCCACATTGTAGTCATAACTGTTACCGGCAATGTATTTGCTGTCAGGCGACCAACATATCGCAGAGTCTTCTATTTGTTTAAAAGATACTATTTTATTCAAACTTGCGCCATCATAAACTTTCGTGGTAGATTTATAGTTAGTTCCGCTGACGATATATTTTCCATTGGGCGACCATGCCACAGACTTCACATTTTTAGAATCCTCTGAAAAAAATCGTATTTTACTTTCGTTTGCTATGTTCAATATTATAATTTCTCCATTCCATTTTCCGACCACTATATCCTTACCGTTGGGAGACCATGCTATGGAGCGGCTGCTTATATCACGCCCAGAAAAACTCCGTATTTCCTTTCCGCTCGCGGCATCCCATATTTTCACGGAATCGCCACCGCCGCTGGCGATGTGCTTGCCATCAGGCGACCATGCCACGAACCTCACATCGTCAGAATGCTTGAGAACACACAACTCTTTTCCGCTTTCGGCATCCCAAATTTTCATTGTTCTGTCTGAATAACCACCGCCGCTGGCGATGTGCTTGCCGTCAGGTGACCATGCCACGGCCGTCACATCGTTGTAATGCCCTGACAATG